>NZ_JBIAGA010000026.1:0-48421 GCF_042869555.1 Nocardiopsis sp. NPDC006938
GTCTCATTCCGAACCCGGTCGTTAAGTCTCCTTGCGCTGATGGTACTGCCCTGTGATGGGGTGGGAGAGTAGGTCGCTGCCACGGTTTTTCTTGAGGGAGAGGGAAGGGGAAGTGTCCGCCGTTGGGTGGGTTCTTTCTCTTTCCTCTCTTTTTTTGTTGGGGTTTGTGCGTTTGTGAATGGTGGTGTGGGTGGGTGGGTTGTTGTGTTGTCGGGGGTCCTTCGGGGCCCCTTTTTTTGTGTGCACGGGCCCGGAACCCACGGCCCACGACCACCACAACGGACTCCGCCTCCACGCACGCCTGGGCGCTCTCGCGTCGCTGGCCCGCGGTTTCGATCGGGGGTCCCCTGACCGGAGTGGCGTGGGCTGGGGTGGGAGAATTGTCCTATGACGAAAACGATGCCCGCTGACCTGCTGGCCGCTGCCGAAGCCGCGAACGGTTTCATGCCCACCGACGAAGGGCTGGCGCTCTTCGAGACGGCCCTGGAGTACGCCGATCGCGGTCCCGTGGTGGAGATCGGTACCTACTGCGGCAAGTCGACCATCTTCCTGGGCGCGGCGGCCCGGGTCGCTGAGGCTGGTGGGGCTGGGCGCGCCAGAGTCGTCACCGTGGACCACCACCGGGGTTCCGAGGAGCACCAGGAGGGGTGGGAGTACCACGACAGCTCGCTGATCGACCCGGTCACCGGGAAGTTCGACACCCTGCCGCACTTCCGACACACGATCACCCGAGCTGGACTGGACGACGTCGTCATCGCCGTGACGGGTGCCTCCCTGGACGTCGCCGCCCTCTGGGGGACGAGGCTCGGGATGCTCTTCATCGACGGCGGGCACAGCGAGGTCGCGGCCAGGAACGACTACGAGGGCTGGTCCCCGCACGTCGCCGTGGGCGGGGCGCTGGTCATCCACGACGTGTTCCCCAACCCCGAGGACGGTGGTCGCCCACCGTACGAGATCTACTGTCGCGCGCTCGAATCGGGGGAGTTCAAGGACGTGCGGGTGGTGGGTTCCCTGCGTGTACTGGAGCGCGTCGCCTGACCAATTCGCGTTCGATAATGCGCACGCTCAGTCACCGCCCCCGGGTATGGCAATATTGAACGGGAATGTGAGTGAGCCAACACCCGGACATGGACACGTCTTCGAAGGGTAAGCCTTCGGTAAGAAGTGACCGTGAGGTTACGGACTCGGCCTTGACACGGTTATGTGCGGGTATCGTGGCTTTGAGGGCGAAGCGATGGTGGTGATTTTCCCCCGAATGCCGCTTCGGTCCCGAATCGAACTGAACCGATCAGGGGCACTCGCGCGTCAAACACCAGGACGGCACGGTGCCGGACGTGATTTGCCTTGGGGGCGGGGAGCTGAGCAAGAGCACACACGGTAGTGACGGGACGGATGGACAGCGTCCCGATTCGAACACACCGGAGACGAACGACACCTCTGCTGAGGAGCTGTCCAGTCAAGCGACCCCCCAGGGTGATGATCTACCCACCAGTGGTGAGAATCAGTCCGACGGGGAGACCTCGGAGTCGGGTACCGAGCCCAACGGCCAACCCGAACCGGAGTTCATCGCTGGACCCATCGCTTTCAAGACGAGCGGCACGTTCCTACGTGACCGCGTGGCGCAGACCCTCGCCGAACAGGGTTTCGAGGACTCCGTGAAGAAGGAGCAGGAGTCGGCGACGGTCTCCCCGGCGGTGACCGAAACCGAGCCCGAGCCCGACGGGGTCGAACCGGCGGTGGCGGCCGCGTCCGTTGCCGACACCCCGGATGAGGGCGAGGACCCTTCGACGCACGAGGACGCGTCTTCCGAGACCGGCCAGGGCTCCGAGGGCGCCGCGACTCCTGAGGGAAACGAGGCCACCGAGGCATCGGAGGGTTTCGACGCGAAGCCCACCACCGACGCGACGCCCCTTCCTGAGGTCGAGGCTCCGGCGGGCGGAGTGCCGGAGACGGCGGGACGGGAGGAGGACGGTTCCGAAGAGTCTCCCTCTGTCGCCCCCGCCGAGCCAGAGGAAGCGCCCGCTGTCACCTCGGCCGAACGGCCCGGGGAGGCGCCCTCCGCCCGTCCGGCAGAGGAGACCGCTCCGGTCTCCACCGCGACGGAGGAACAGGACCAGCCGACCCGGGCGATGCCCGCTCCGGCCGGGGCCGCGTTCGCCGGAGCTCCACCCGAGGAGTCCGCCGCGCCGGGTGAACCCGGGGAAAGACCGGCCGAGGAACCCGCGGCCGCCATGTGGCCGACACCTCGGCGCATGTCCGATGTCGTGTCGGACGGTTCTCGCGCTGCCAGCGGCCCGACCGCTGCTGCCGGTGCGGCCGGAGCCGGCGCTGCCGCCGGTGCGGCCGGGGCCGGGGGTGTGCCCGGGGGCCCTGGGAACACCGGTGGTCCCGGTGGTCCCGCTGGGCCGCCGGGCGGCGCGGAGACGCCCGGAGAATCCGGCAAGAGCGGCAAGGGCAAGAAGAAGGCGAAGAAGAAGCCGCTCTGGCTCCGCCTCCTGCTGGGCTTCCTGGCGGTGACGGGCCTGGGCGTCATCCTGGGCTGCGGCGTCTTCACGTACTTCTACATGACCGTCGAGGTGCCCGACGCGGCCAAGGCCGACGCCGTCGAGCAGGGGTCGACCTTCTACTTCGCGGACGGTGAGACCGAGTTCGCCTACCGGGGAACCGACCGCGAGGTCATCAGCTACGAGGAGATGACGGAAGGCGGCGACCATGTCGTCGAGGCGGTCATCTCCGCGGAGGACCGCGGGTTCTGGACCGAGCCCGGCGTCTCGCTGAGCGGCACCATGCGCGCGGTGTGGTCCACCGTGACGGGGGAGCAGGTCCAGGGCGGTTCGACCGTCACCCAGCAGATGGTGCGCAACTACTACGAGGGCGTCTCCTTCGAGCAGACCGTGTCCCGCAAGATCCAGGAGATCATCATCTCCATCAAGGTGGATCAGAGCGAGGACAAGGAGTGGGTGATGGAGCAGTACCTCAACACCATCTACTTCGGTCGCATGTCCTACGGGGTGCAGGCCGCCTCGCAGGCGTACTACCACAAGGACGTCGACGAGCTCACCGCCGAGGAGGCGGCCTTCCTGGCGGCCGCCATCCAGCAGCCGACCCGGTTCGGCCAGGCGGACGTGGAGACCACGCCCGACATGGAGAACCGCTGGCAGTACGTGGTCAACGGCATGGTCACCACCGGGGCGATCACCCAGGCCGAGGCGGACGCCATGGAGTTCCCGGCTCCCGAGCCGGAGAAGACCACGGAGGACCTCAGCGGCTACCGGGGATACATGCTCCAGGAGGCCATGAACGAGCTGTCGAAGCTGGGGTACACCGAGGACCACGTCAACCGCCAGGGCTTCACGATCGTCACGACCTTCGACAAGGACATGATGGACGCCGCCTACGAGGCGGTGGAGGAGATGGTCGACCCGGAGGCCCTGCCGGAGGGCGTGAACATCGGGTTGAGCACCATCGACCCGAAGACCGGCGAGGTGCTGGCCTTCTACGGAGGACACGACTACCACCTGAACCAGTACGACAGCTCCTTCCTGGGCGCGGCCCAGGCGGGGTCGGCGTTCAAGCCGTACGTCCTGGCGACGGCGCTGGAGCAGGGCTACGGCCTGAACTCCACGGTGGACGGCCGGGGACCGCGTCAGATCGCCGGTTCGCGGGTGCAGAACGCGGGTGATGCCGCGGGCGGGATCATGACGCTCACCCAGGCCACGACGGTCTCGAACAACCTTGGCTTCGTCGAGCTGGCCCAGGAGGTCGGTTTCGAGGAGATCAGGCAGACCGCCTACGACGTGGGCCTGCCCGACGGCAGCATCGCCGACAACCAGCTGGTCCCGGTCATGCCCCTGGGCGCCACGAGTGTGCGTCCGGTCGACCAGGCGAGTGGCTACGCGACCTTCGCCAACGGCGGCGTCCACATGCAGGCGCACGTCATCAAGGAGATCGTCAACCAGGACGGTGACAACGAGCGGCCGAAGATCGAGGGCCAGCGCGCCCTGGAGGCGTCGACCGCGGCGGACGTCACCTACGCCCTGGAGCAGGTGGTCAAATCGGGTACGGGCACCGGTGCGGCGCTGTGGGACCACCCCGTGGCGGGCAAGACGGGTACCACCGACGGCAGCGTCGCGGCCTGGTTCGTGGGGTACACCCCGCAGCTGTCCACGGCGGTCGGTGTCTACAGCGGCAACAACGAGAGCTTCCACATCCCGGGGCACGACATCTCCGGCGGCAGGTTGCCGGCGCAGATGTGGAGGGCCTACATGACCCGCGCGATGGAGGGCTACGAGCGGGCCTCGTTCCCCAGCCCGGAGTTCGGTGGCACCACCGAGAACTGGGCGCCCGAGCCGTCCACGCAGGCTCCCCAGGAGCCGCAGGAGCCGGAGGGCGGCGAGCCGGACGTCCCGGTCGCGCCGGAGGAGCCCGTGGAGCCGGTCGACCCGGAGCCGGACATCCCGGAGGACCCGACCGTGCCGGACAACCCCGGAACGGGTGATCCGGTCGAACCGGGGATACCGGAGGTCCCGCCCAGCAGGGGCGAGGAAGGCTGACGCGAAGGAGGGCCCCGAGGGGCCCTCCTCGTGTCTTCCGGGACGTGGGGGGCTTCTTCCCCGCCCGTGGGATACGCGGGTGCACCGCCCCACCCGAAGGGCGCGGACCCGGCCCCGTCCGGGCCCGCCGGTCCTCAGTCCCAGGTGTGCAGGAAGACCCGGGACCCGGGAGTGGTGCCGGTGAGCGCGTCCACGGCGAGGACGACCGCGGCCGAGGTCCAGGTGCTGCGCTCCACCGGCCAGCGCACCTGCTCGGCGAACTGGTAGCCGGTCCAGTAGACGCCGTCGTCGGGGTCACGCAGGTGCTGGACGTCCCGCAGGACCCGGGTTCCCCGCTCGGTCTCGCCGAGTGCGGCCAGGGCCATGACCAGCTCGGAGGACTCGGCGGCGGTCACCCACGGCTGGTCGCTCACGCAGCGCACGCCCAGACCGGGTACGACGAAGGCGTCCCACCGTTCCGCGACGCGCGCCCGGGCCGCGTCGTCCCTCAGCACCCCGCCGAGGACCGGGTAGAACCAGTCCATCGAGAAGCGGGAACGGTCCGAGAACAGCCCCTCCTCGTGGGTGATGAGTTCGGCCAGGCGGTCGGCGGCCTTGACCCACTCCGGGCGCTCGCGGCCCAGCCGGGTGCCCAGGGCGGCTCCGCAGCGCAGGGCGTGGTGAACGCTCGCGCAGACGGTGAGGAGCGCGTGGTCGCCGGGGGAACCGTCCTCGGACCGGGCCCACAGGATCTCCCCGTGCTCGCCGCGTAGGCCCAGCACGAACTCCAGTCCGCTCTCCGCCACGGGCCACAGCCGCTCGGCGAACGCCGTGTCGCCGGTGGTCAGCAGGTGGTGGAGCAGGCCGACCGCCGGGTAGGCGGCGTGGTTGGCCTCGCGCAGGGCGGTGACGGGCGCGCCTTGGCGGTACTTGGCGTACCAACCGCCTTCGGGGTGACGGCTGCCGTCCAGCCACAGGTAGGCGCGGCGGGCCGCCTCGGCGTGCCCGGGGTCGAGCACGCCGGTGACGGTCAGCGCCATGGCGCACTCCACGTGGTCCCACACGTCGGCGTGGCCGCCGGGGAACCAGGGGATCACCCCGTCTTCCTCCTGGGCGCGCGCGAGGTAGTCCGCGGACCGGTGCAGCTGTTCGGCGCTGAGGACCCCGGGCAGGTGGAGGGGGGAGGCCATCAGACGTCCGTGGCGGGCTTGCGCACGTACACGATCACGCTCTTGCCGATGACCGGGTTGAGGAGCCGTTCCGCCACACGGGTGACCTTGGGGGCCTGGAGCATGTCCCAGACCAGGAGGTCGTGGTAGGCCTTCGCGGCCGGGTGGTCGTTGTTGTCGGTGCCCACGGCGCACTTGATCCACCAGTACGGGGCGTGCAGGGCGTGCGCGTGGTGGTGCGGGCCGATCTCGAAGCCGGTGGCCTTGAGCTTGGCCTCCAGTTCGGCGCGGGTGTAGATGCGGATGTGGCCGCCCTCGTTGGTGTGGTACTCCTCCGAGAGGGCCCAACAGATGCGCTCGGGCAGGAAGCTGGGCACGGTCACGGCGGCGATGCCCCCGGGCTTGAGCACCCGGTAGAGCTCCTTCATGGCGGCGGTGTCGTGCGGCAGGTGCTCGAAGATCTCCGCGGCCACGACCCGGTCGAAGCTGTCGTCGTCGAAGGGCATGTCGAGGGCGTCGCCCTTGACGGTCTCCGCCTTGGCGGAGGCGGGAGCCTCACCCTCGTGGGCCATGGCCGCGAACATGGTCTCGACGTCGGCGAGGTCGCTGACGTTCTGGTCGAAGGCGACCACGTCGGCGCCGCGCCGGTAGATCTCGAAGGCGTGGCGTCCGCCGCCGCAGCCGAGGTCGAGGACGCGGTGCCCCGGTCGGACGGGGAAGAGGTTGAAGTCGACGGTGATCAGTGGAGGCTCCCTTGTGTGGGTCGTGGGGTCAGACCGATGGTGGTCGCGTAGCGCTGGGCGGTCAGTTCGGCCACGGCCCTCCAGGTGAAGCGTTCCTGGACCCGGCGCCAGGCGGCCGCGCCCATGCGCTCCCGTTCGGCGTCGTCGTCGAGCAGGGAGGCGAGTTCGGCGGCCAGGAGCTCGGGGTCGCCCGGGGGGATGAGGCGGCCGGCGTCACCGTCGGTGCCGACGACCTCGGGAAGGGCTCCGGCGCGGCTGGCCACGAGGGGGGTGCCGCAGGCCATGGCCTCCACAGCGGGTAGGGAGAAGCCCTCGTAGAAGGAGGGGACGACCGCGACCTGGGCGCTGGAGACGAGTTCGCCGAGCTGCTGGTCGTCGATGCCGCTGACGAACTCGACCCTGTCGCGTAGACCGAGTTCGTCGACGAGCTGGTCGGTGGGGCCGCCGGGCTTGGGGCGACTGACGATCCGCAGCGTGACGTCGCGTTCGGTGGCGAGTTTGGCGGCGGCGCGCAGGAGCACGGAGACCCCCTTGAGGGGGCTGTCCGCGCTCGCGGTGCACACGATGCGTCCGGGGACGCGTTCCACCTCGGGGCGGGGGTGGAAGTAGCGGGTGTCCACGCCGAGCGGGGTGACCTCCATGGTGGCGGGGTCGACGCCGAACTCGCGGGCGATGTCGTCGGCGGAGGACTGGGAGGGAACCAGGATCGGGTCGAGGCGGCGTGCCACGCGCGCCTGCATCTTGACGAAGCCGTACCAGCGGCGCTTGGAGAGCTTCTGGAGGCCCCGGGCCTCCTCGATCTCGATGCGGCGGTCCACGCTGATGGGGTGGTGGATGGTGGTGACCAGGGGCAGGCCGGCGGACCTGATGCCGAGCAGGCCCCAGCCCAGGGTCTGGTTGTCGTGGACGACGTCGAAGTCACCGAGGCGGCGTCGGAGTTCGCGGTTGGCGCGCAGGGAGTAGGTGAGGGGTTCGGGGAATCCGGCGGTCCACATGGTGGCGACCTCCAGGACGTCGATCCAGTCGCGCCACTCGCGCACCGGCGGGGCGACGAAGGGGTTGGCGTCGTTGTAGAGGTCGAGGGAGGGGAGTTTCTCCAGGGTGACGCCCTCGTCGAGGACGGGGTAGGGCTGTCCGGAGAAGACGGTGACCTCGTGACCGAGCGCGGCCAGTTCACGGGAGAGGTGGCGGACGTAGACCCCCTGGCCGCCGACGTGCTGTTTGCTGCGGTACGACAGGAGGGCGACGCGCAGGGGGCGGTCGCCGGAGGGCCGTGGGGTCGGTCCCGTGCTGGTGCCCGACTGGGTCAAGAGTCCACCTCTTCGTTGGGTCGCGTGCCCGGTCGCCGCCGTGCGCTCCGGTCCTGGCCGGAGCTGGTGCGCCCCCATATGTTACTCGTGAGTTCACTCGAGGTCGGCGCCGGGCATCGGGTACAGGGGATCATATTCGGGGCGTCGTGCCCGGGATGACGCAGGCCCAGCGCGGCCGGTCGCTCGGGCCCTCACGGCGGGCGCGTCCGCGCTCCTCCAGGAGCCGCAGGTGCGCGGCGGTCTCGGAGGCGGCCATGTGCCGTGCCAGCGGGCGCATGTCCGCCCAGGGGCGGCGCCACTCCAGTCGTGACGTGAGCTCCCACAGGGTGGCGGGCCCCTGCCCGAGCAGCGCGGTCATGCCCTCCAGGCGCTCCTCGTGGTGGTCGACGATCTCCCGGGCGCGTCGGGGCAGCCCCGAGAAGCGGGACTCGTGTGAGGGAAGACATAGGAGGCGGTCGGCCCCGGGCAGACGGCCGATCCTGTCCTGGGAGGCGAGGAAGTCCCCGAGGGGGTCGCCCTCGGCGGAGTCCAGGGGGAACTGGCCCACGTGCGGCGTGATGCGCGGGAGCACGTGGTCGCCGGTGAAGAGGAGTTCGCGTCCGGCCAGGCGCAGGCACAGGTGTCCGGGAGTGTGGCCCGGGGTCCACACGGCCCGCAGGTCCAGCCCGGGGGCGTCGACGCGTTGGCCGTCGTCCAGGGCGAGGTCAGGGAGCGCGGGGGGACGGAACACGGTGGGAGAGGCGCGGTAGGCCTCCACGTCTTCCTCCGGGAAGCCCGCGCGGGTCATCTGTTCGACGACGGAGGCCGCGCGCTGGTCGTCGGTGCGCTCCGACTGCCGGCGCAGCACCCGGGCGTCCGCGGGGTGCGCGGCCACCCAGGCGTCGGAGGCCGCACGCAGGCGGCCCGTGAGCCCGGAGTGGTCGGCGTGGAAGTGGGTGAGGACGGCGCCGCGGACCTCGTCCACCCGGTGGCCCGTCTGTTCCAGGCCGCTGACCAGGGCGTCCCAGGAGGCGTCGTGGTCCCAGCCGACGTCGACGAGCACAGGGCCGCCGGGGGTGCCGAGCACGTAGACGTAGGTGAACCCGACGGGGTTGTGGGGGACCGGCACGGGGACGCTCCACAACCCCTCGCCCAGGTCCTCGACTGGGGGAACCTCACGCATGCCTGGCCCGACCTCTCCACTGGAAACCGAATCTGGTTCGATTCTAGGGAAGGGGGGCGCGGGGTCCGCGCCCACGGTGGCCGGAAGCGGCCCGCGTATTTCGGGCTGACAAAATAGAACATATTCTACAAAGACCTGGATGCCATCCTGAAAGTTCTCGCCAAGCTCTCGTATTGCCTCTGCCACGTCGGGCAATGAGGCGAGGATCATGGGTTCGAGCCGCTGTGGTCGAGGCGGCCCGTTGGATAACGTGTTCTCGTGAGCCGGGGTCCGGCGCTGCCGACGCGCGGACCGATGACGAATGGGAGAGACCCTGTGGCGGTGCAGGCACCGATCGGAACGATGACGCGGAGTCAGACCCAACGCCGTCGGCGCATCGTCCAGACCGCGGCGGCCCTGGCCGTGCGCGGCGGCGTGGAGGCCATGCAGATGCGTTCGGTCGCCGAACGCGCGGGGGTCGCCCTCGGCACGCTCTACCGCTACTTCCCCTCCAAGATGGACCTGGTCGTGGCCGTGGTCACCGAGGAACTCGACCTCCTGGAGGGCGGCATCGTCCGTCGCCCGCCCACGGCGGACGACCCCTCCGGCCGCGCCGTCGACGTCCTGCTGAGGGCCACGCGCGGTCTCATGCGCGAGCCCGAGCTGGCCGACGCCCTGGTGCGCTCCCTGATCATGGCCGAGGTCAAGATCGAGCTCGACGTGCGCATCAGCGACCTGGTGTGGCGGGTGGCCACCGGCAACCTGGGTGACGGCGGGTCACCGGACGACACCGAGGTGGACCGCGACAGCACGGGGTACGTCCTGGCCGGGGCGCTCACCAGCGTGTGGATCTTCGAGCTGGTCGAGATCCTCAAGGGGCGACGCGACATCGAGGAGGTCGAGGGGCGTCTGAGGACCGCCGCCGACCGTCTGCTCGCCTCCTTCTGAGGAGTCGGACGCGCCGGAACCTACTCCGCCGGTTCCCCCGGGTCGGCCTTGCCGCTACCGAACAACAGCCCCAGCAGGCCGCCGAGCAGGCCGGGGGAGCCGTTGCCCGGGTTCCCGCCCCCGTGGTCCGGGGCGCCGCCCCCGTCCTCACCCGGCTCGGGGTCGGGCTCGTCCGCCGGGGGTTCGGGGGGTCGAGGCGTCTCCTCGGGTCCCCGCGGAGCTTCGGCGTCGCCGCCCTCGCCGGACGGCTCCTCGGGCTCACGGTCCTGGGGGCCGGTCGGTCCCCCGCTGGGGGCGTCCTCGGGTGCGTCGGGTTCGGGGCTCCCGGACCCCGGTGCGTCGGTGACGGTGACCGAGGTCGGCTCCGTGCCGGGCTTACCGTCGGAGGCGGTGGAGACGGCCTCCACACCGGTCAGGCCCGAGCGCTGGCCCGGAAGCGCCGGACCGGACTCGATCAGCGTCGTGGGTCCCCCCACGTGACTGGCCCACCACCACAGCCCGAACGCCACGACGACCGTGGCCACCCCCGAGATCGCGGGCAGCGGCCAACGCCGGGGGCCGGGGTCGGCGGCCTCGTCCAGCGGGTCGTGGCCGGGTGAGGGCAGGGGTGAGCGCGCGTCGTCGCGCACCGGGTGGTCGGCGGTGGTCAGCAGGTCGCGTGGCAGGGCACGGGGGAGCGGGACCTCGACGGGTTCGGTGACCGCGTCGGTCTCGACCACGGCGGTGCCGGGCGGACCGGAGCGGTGGACGGGGTAGCCGTCCGCCGTGAGCGGGTGCGTGGCGGCGGTGATCCGGGCCCGCTCGTCGGCGGTGTCGGGTGAGGTGCAGGTGTGCACGACCCGGTCGCGCAGCCCGGGCGGGGCGCCGGGCGGCCGCAGCAGGGTCAGCGCGGAGGAGACCCGGTGCACCTGGGTGAGCCAGGCGCCGCCGGGGGTGTTGTCCTCGTCGGGTTCGGGTCGGGGCGGTCCGGCCAGCCCCTCCGCCGCGCGCCGGATCGCCGAACGGGACAGCTCGCCGCAGATCCTCGGCTCCAGGCCCAGGACCCGTGCGACGGCGGCCGTGGGCAGCGCGTGGCGCAGGTTGAGCTCGACGAGTTCGCGGTGGCTGGCGGGCAGGCGGGAGAACATCTCCGCCACGGGGGCCTCGGCGGGCACGGTGGCCAGGCGCGTGTAGGGACAGGTGTGCGCGAACCCGCGCCGCTGGC
The DNA here is from genome assembly GCF_042869555.1 of Nocardiopsis sp. NPDC006938. NCBI lineage: Bacteria > Bacillati > Actinomycetota > Actinomycetes > Streptosporangiales > Nocardiopsidaceae > Nocardiopsis > Nocardiopsis sp. NPDC006938. The sequence continues at coordinate 11,048 of NZ_JBIAGA010000026.1, forward strand.
AGGCGGCGCGGACGAGGGCGAAGAGCCAGGGGCCGCGGTCCGCGGGGTCGGAGAGGCGCGACTCCAGCGCGACCCCGGCGACGAGGGCCTCGTGGACGGCGTCGGCGACCGGGTCGCCGACGGTCCGGTCGCCTCCGCCGGTGTACCGGTCGGGGTCGCCGAGCAGGGACCACGCGTACCGGTGCAGCGAGTGCGCGAACGCGTCGCACAGCTCCTCGACGGCCTCCGCCGCTGGTACGTCTGTTTCGTTACCTCTGGTCACGATTCTCCCCCCGCTCCTGAGGTGACGCTAGCGAGGGGAGGCGCCTGGTGTGGGCGAATGGAACAGCTGTGGCCCGAAGGTGAGACTTCTGTTACCGCCCCGCGCGTGCGGCGCCGCGCGCACGCGCGGGTCACGCCCACCGCCGCCCCGGCTACTCGCCGCCCCGGGAGGGCTGTCCGATGGCCACCATCCGCTCCACCGAGCGGCGGGCCCGCTCGGCGGTCGCGGGGTCCACCAGGATCTCGGTGGTGCCGTGGCGCAGCGAGTTCAGCAGCTTGTCGGCGTCGATCATCTTCATGTAGTGGCACTCGGCGCGTGAGTTGACCGCCTCGAACTCCGTGGTGGAGTTGGCGTTGCGCAGCTGGTGCAGCATGCCGGTCTCGGTGGCGATGAGCACCTTCTTGGCGGTGGTGTTCTCGGCCGCGCTGAGCATCCCGCCGGTGGAGAGGACCTTCACCCGCTCCTCGGGGACCGCGCCGCTGCCCACGAGGTAGAGGGCGGAGGTGGCGCAGCCGCACTCGGGGTGCACGTACACCTCGGCGTCGGGCTCGGCCGCGACCCGCTCGCGCAGGGTGTGGCCGTCGATCCCGGCGTGCACGTGGCACTCGCCCATCCAGACGTGGATGTTCTCGCGGCCGGTGACCCGCTTCACGTGGGCGCCGAGGAACTGGTCCGGCAGGAAGAGGATCTCCCGGTCCTCCGGGATGGACCGGATGACGTCGGCGGCGTTGGAGGAGGTGCAGCAGATGTCGGTCTCGGCCTTGACCGCCGCCGTCGTGTTGACGTAGGCGACCACGACCGCCCCGGGGTGCTGGGCCTTCCAGGCGCGCACGTCCTCGGCGGTGATGGTGTCGGCCAGCGAGCACCCGGCGTTCGGGTCGGGCAGCAGGATGGTCTTCTCCGGCGCGAGGATCTTCGCGGTCTCGGCCATGAAGTGCACACCGCAGAAGACGATGGTGCTGGCGTCGACGCTCGCGGCGAGCCGGGACAGCGCCAGGGAGTCGCCGGTGTGGTGGGCGACGTCCTGGATTTCCGGGCGCTGGTAGTTGTGCGCGAGGATGACAGCGTCGCGCTCCTCTGCCAGGCGGCGGACCTCGGTGGCCCACTCCTGCCTGGTCATGGTGTCCGCCGTCGTGGTGACCGATGCCATGTCCGTCTACTTCCTTGAGGCTGTGGGCACGCCGTGCGGGCGCCGTGCCAGGGGAGATGAGTGCGGCGACCAAGTTTTTGTCTGCCAGGCACAAACCTGGTGCAGCTTAACATGGCGTGGAACGGAAGGGACAGGGTGGATATCCCGGAAGCAAACGGACAGGCCGTGACAGCCGGAGCGGGACCGACCGCCACGGCCGACCCCGTCGTGAGGACGGGGGCGTCGGAACTCTCCGCACACGAGGCGATCGCGGTCGTCCTCCAGATCCGCGCGGGCGAACTGTGCGTCCTGCTGTGGAAGCGCGCCCTGCCGCCCTGCGAGGGCGAGTGGGCGCTCCCGGGCGGTCGGCTCGGAGCCCGGGAGAGCCTGGGCGCCTCGATCCGCCGTCAGCTCGCGCAGAAGGTCGACGTCCGCGACCTCAGCCACATGGAACAGCTGGAGACCCGCAGCGACCCCCACCGCGACCCCCAGCGCCGCACCCTGGCCACCGCCTACCTCGGGCTGGTCCCAGCCCACATCGACCCCGTCGTCCCCGCCGACACCGGCTGGCACCCGGCCGCCGACCTCCCCCCGATGGCCTTCGACCACGCCTCCATCGTCCGCTCCGGCCGCCACCGCCTGCGCTCCAAACTCAGCTACACCAACGTGGGGTTCGCCCTGGCGCCCCCTGAGTTCACCATGTCGGAGCTGTCCGCGCACTACCGCGCCGCCCTCGGGCACGACGTGGCCGCCACCAACCTGCGCCGGGTCCTGTTGCGCCGAGGGCAGATCGAGGAGACCGGACGATCCGTCCCCTCCGGGCGCTCGGGCGGCCGCCCCGCCGCCCTCTTCCGCTTCCGCGCGCGCGAGCTGGAGGTTACCGACGCCTTCGCCGTGCTCCGCCCGCCGGGGCGCTGACCACGGTCGGCCCTCGGGGCACCGACCGCCGAGGGCCGAAGCCCGCGCCGCCGTGCCGTGCGGGCCCGGCCGCTCCGCCCCGGGGCCGCCCCCCGACACGCCTTGTACACTCCCTAACCGTGGCAATTCGTACTGTGGTGTTCGACGTCGGCGAGACACTCGTCGACGAGACGCGGATCTTCGCTCGCTGGGCGGATCGGTTCGCCATCCCGCACATGGCGTTCTTCGGCACCATCGGCGCCGTGCTCGGCGCCGGGGGTACCCTCACCGACGGCTTCCGGCTGCTCGTGCCCGGGTTCGACCTGGAGGCCGAGAGCGCCCGCTGGCGCACCGAGGACCCGCAAGGGGCGCGCGAGCACTTCGACGAGCGCGACCTCTACCCCGACGTGCGCCCCGCCCTCAACGCCATGAAGGAGGCCGGGCTCTCCCTGGTCATCGCGGGCAACCAGCCGCCCGAGGCCGGGCCCGCGCTGGCCGCCATGGGCCTGGGCGTGGACGGCATCGGCATCTCCGACGTGTGGGGCGTCCACAAGCCCCAACCGGAGTTCTTCGACCTCACCCTGGAACTGGCCGGACGCAGCCGCCCCGGCGTCACCGCCGAGGAGATCCTCTACGTCGGCGACCGCGTCGACAACGACGTCCTGCCCGCCCGCCGCGCCCGGATGCGCACGGCCCTGCTGCGCCGGGGCATCTACGGCTACCGCCACGCCGCCACCCCCGACGCCGAACGGGCCGACGTGGTCGTCGACGACCTGCACCAGCTGGTCGACTGGATCGCCGCCCAGAGCTGAGTCCCGACGCCCGGACACGTGTGCCGGGTCATACTCCTGTTCGATTCCGGCGGCGTGTCAGCGTGTTCGCCGCCCTCCGGCCTCGGGTAACCTTCCCCGCACGCCCGGGGCCGACCGGGGTCGCGGTCCGGTCACGGTGCCCGCCTCCTCCCGTTTGATCCCCGAGCCCAGGGGAAGGCTGCGAACCTGCGCGGCACCCCGCGGTACCACCAACCGGCCCCCGAACGGAGACGACCCCGCGATGATCACATTCGAGGGCGCCGCCAAGACCTACCCGGACGGCACCGTCGCCGTCGCCAGCCTGGACATGACCGTGGAGACCGGCGGAACCACGGTGTTCGTCGGCCCCTCCGGCAGCGGCAAGACCACCTCCCTTCGGATGATCAACCGGATGGTCGAGCCCACCTCCGGCACCATCCTCGTGGACGGCACCGACGTCCGCGCCCAGGACCCGGCCCTGCTCCGCCGCTCCATCGGGTACGTCATCCAGCAGGCGGGCCTCTTCCCGCACCGCACCGTGCTGGACAACATCGCCACCGTGCCCCTGCTCCTGGGGTGGCGCAAGGGGAAGGCGCGCGCCCGCGCGGCCGAGCTCATGGAACTGGTCGGCCTCGAACCCGCCCAGGCCAAGCGCTACCCGCACCAGCTCTCGGGAGGCCAGCAACAGAGGGTCGGCGTCGCGCGCGCCCTCGCCGCCGACCCGCCGGTCCTGCTCATGGACGAGCCCTTCAGCGCCGTCGACCCCGTCGTGCGCACCAGCCTCCAGGACGAGCTGCTCCGCCTCCAACAGGAGCTGCACAAGACCATCGTGTTCGTCACCCACGACATCGACGAGGCGGTGCGCCTCGGCGACCGGATCGCGGTCTTCCGGCCCGGCGGGGAACTCGCCCAGTACGACACCCCCGAGCGCCTGCTGGCCGAACCCGTGGACGCGTTCGTCGAGTCGTTCATCGGCTACGACCGGGGTGTGCGCCGCCTGTCCTTCTTCCCCGCCAGCGCGCTCTCCCCGCGCGAGGACGTCGTCTTCGACGACGAGGACCGCGTGGAGCGCGCCAAGGACGTCGTCACCGTGGACGCCCAGCCGTGGGCGCTCGTGGTCGACGGCGACCGCATGCCGCTCGGCTGGGTCAGCGCCGAACAGCTCGACCGGGCGCCCACCGGGGTCCCGCTCGGCTCCCTGGAACTGGCACCCTACGGCCACACCTTCGACGTGGGGGTCGACTCCCTCCGGGCCGCCCTCGACGCCGCCGTGCTCTCGCCCGCGGGCCGGGCCGTCGGCGTGGACGACGAGGGCCGGGTCGTCGGCGTGGTCTCGCAGGACGACCTGGGCGCCGCGATCTGGTCGGTGTCCGAGTGACGGCCGCCGACGCGAACGCGGTCGTGGGCGCCTGGGAGTGGGTCGTCCGGGTCGCCGACTGGGGCGTGTCCAACTGGAGCTACCCCGACGAGCCGGGGCGGGGCATCCGACCCCTGCTCATGGAACACCTGCGCCTGTCCTACCTGTCCATCCTCATCGGACTCGTCGTGGCCGTGCCACTGGGGCTGGCGTGCGCGCGCTGGCGCGGACTCTACCCCCCGGTGCTCACCGGTGTGAACGTGCTCTACGCGGTGCCCTCCATCGCCCTGTTCTTCCTCATGCTGCCCTACACCGGGTTCAGCGACTGGACCGCGATCGTGCCGCTGTCCCTGTACACCCTGGTGATCCTGCTCCCCAACGTGGTGGACGGACTGCGCCAGGTGCCCGACCACGTGCGCCAGGCGGCCGTGGCCATGGGCTTCGGTCCGCTGCGCCGACTGGTCACCGTGGAGATGCCCGTGGCAGTCCCGGTGATCATCGCCGGACTCCGCGTGGCCTCGGTGGCCACCATCAGCATGGTCAGCGTCGCCTCGCTCGTGGGCCTGGGCGGTCTGGGGCAGCTCATCCTCAGTGACGGGTTCCGCCGCCAGTTCGACGCGCCCATCGTGGTCGGCATCGTGCTGGTCGTGCTCCTGGCGTTCGTCACCGACGCCCTGCTGGTGGCCGCCCAGTACCTGCTCACCCCCTGGACCCGCGGCTCCGGCCGACCGGCCCGGCGGCGCGCCGCACGCCCACACGGAGGGGCCGCCCCACCCGCGCCCACCGTCGCGACCCCGGCGGACACGACCGTGCGACCCGACCCAGCCACGGCGGGGGAGTAGACATGGACATCCTGAACGAACTCCTGGCCTGGTTCGGCGACCCCGCCCAGTGGAGCGGCCCGGCGGGCATCCCCGCCCGGCTCGGCGAACACGTCTACTACTCGCTGCTCGGGCTGCTGATCGCGGCCGTCATCGCGGTGCCCATCGGCCTGTACACCGGGCACACCGGGGTGGGCGGGTTCCTCACCGCGAGCCTGGCCAACTTCGCCCGCGCCCTGCCCACCATCGGCGTGCTCTTCCTCATCGTGCTGGCCGCCGGGATCGGGCTGGTCCCCGTCGTGGCCGCGCTGGTGGCCCTGGCCGTACCTCCCATCCTCGTCAACACCCACGAGGGGGTCCGGGGGGTCGAACCCCGCTTGCGGGACGCCGCACTGGGCATGGGCATGCGCGGCCGCGAGGTCCTGTTCGGACTCGAACTCCCCGTGGCCCTGCCCCTCGTCCTCATCGGAATGCGCACCGCCGCCGTCCAGGTGGTGGCCACCGCCACCATCGCCGCCTACGTGGGAGTGGGCGGCCTGGGCCGCTACATCGTCGACGGCCAGGCCCGCCAGGACCTCACGATGATGCTGGGCGGCTCCGTTCTCGTGGTGGCACTGGCCGTGGTCAGCACGCTCCTGTTCGCCGGGCTGCGACGCGTCCTCGTCGCTCCCGGGCTGCGTGCCGAATCCGCGGCGGCGCGCTGACCGGGCGGTCTTCGGGCACCGCCAGCCAAGTAGGACTCCCCAGAGAGAAGGATTCAGACATGCACAAGAGGCTCGCCCTCACCGGGCTTCCCCTGGTGTTGCTCCTCAGCGCGTGCGGCGGCAGCGACCCCTTCGAGGAGGACGGCGGCGGAGACGGCGGCGCCTCCGGCTCGGTCGTCATCGGCTCCGCCGACTTCCCCGAGAGCACCCTGCTCGCCGAACTGTACGGCCGGGCCATGGCCGCCGAGGGCGTCGACGTCGAGTACCAGCTCAACATCGGCAGCCGCGAGGTGTACTACTCGCAGATCGAGTCGGGCAACCTCTCCGTCTTCCCCGAGTACAACGGCGCCACTCTGGCCTACCTCGACGACGGGGCCCCCAGCGCCGACGCCGAGGAGACCAACGCGCTGGTGCGCGAGGCGCTGCCGGACGGGCTGGAGATCCTCGACTCCTCCAGCGCGGAGAACAAGGACTCGATCACCGTCACCAGCGAGACGGCCGAGGAGCACGACCTGGCCAGCCTCACCGACCTGGCCGGCGTCGCCGACCAGCTCGTGCTGGGCGGACCGCCCGAGTTCGAGACCCGCCACCAGGGCGTGGTCGGTCTGGAGTCGGTCTACGGGATCGAGTTCCGCGAGTTCCGCTCGCTGGAGGTCGCCCTGCTGACCAAGGCGCTGCTGGACGACGACATCCAGGCGGCCAACCTGTTCACCACCGACCCGCAGATCGCCGTCGAGGACCTCGTGGTCCTGGAGGACCCGGAGAACCTCTTCGGGTCGCAGAACATCACCCCGCTCATCAACGCCGAGCAGGTCGACGACACCGCCCGGGACGCTCTCAACGCGGTCTCGGCGGCCCTGACCACCGAGGAGCTCACCCAGCTCAACGAGCGGGTCGTGATCGAGAACGAGAACGCCGCCGACGTCGCCCAGGAGTGGCTGGAGGCGCAGGGCCTGGTCTGATCCGGCCCGCACGGCGCGGGCCCCGGAACCCTCACCCGGTTCCGGGGCCCGCGTGGTCACGTCCCCGGGGTCAGCCGAGCGCGTGGTAGCGGCCGTCCCAGCGCACCATCGCCGGACCGCGGCGCGCGCCCGCGGAGGGCAGGCCCACCACGTCCGCGAAGAAGACCGTGTGGTCGCCGACCTCCACCCGCTCGCGCACCGAACACTCCAGTGCGGTCAACGCGTCGTCCAGGACCAGCGCTCCGGTGTGCCCGCCCCGGTGGTGGGCCAGCCCCGACACCAGGTGCCGGGCGCTCGGGCGGCCCTCGGCGGCGAACCGGCCCGCCACCGCGCGCTGGTCGGCGGCGAGCACGCTCACCGCGAAGGCCCCCACCTCGCCGAGCACCTCGGCCACGTAGCCCTCGGCGGCCACGCTCACCATCACCACCGGCGGTTCGGCGGAGATCGACACCAGCGCGCTCACCGTCGCCCCGATGTCGTCGCGCCCGTCCGCGACGGTCACCACGGTGACGCCCGTCGGCAGCAACGCCACCGCCTCCAGGTAGGCGCCGCCCGAAACGCTCAACGGACCTCCCACGAGCCGGGCATGCTCAGCGGACCCGCGGCGGGCAGTCCCAGGCGGGCCGCCACGTGCTCCAGGGAACCCCAGGCACTGAGCACCGTCTGCGGTTCGGCCGAGGCCACGTCCTCGCTGGACTCGTGCTGACGGAGCCGGTCCAGCGGGTGCGCGCGCGGGAAGACGCGCACCGGCAGGGCCCCGGCGCCCACCTTGTCCCGGGCCAGCCGCACCGCCGTCTCGACCCCGCCCAACTCGTCGACCAGACCGTTCTCCAGGGCGTCCGCCCCGGACCAGATCCGGCCCTTGGCGACCGCGTGGAGCTCGTCCCAGGTCCGACCGCGCGCGGCGGCCGCCTTGGCCACGAAGTCCTCGTAGATGGTGTCCAGGAGCAGGTTGATCCGCTCCCACTCGGACTCGCTGAACCCCTCGTCGGTACCGAACATGCCCGCGTGCGGGCCCTCGCTCACCGAGTCCGACGTGATCCCGAACCGTTCGCGCAGCGCGCCCAGGACCGGCTTTCCGACCAGCACGCCGATGGACCCGGTGATGGTCGCGGGCTGGGCCACGATCGCGTCCGAGCCCAGAGCGACGTAGTATCCGCCCGACCCGGCGACGTCGCCCATCGTGGTGATGACCGGCTTGCCCGCCTCGCGGGTCAACTGGCTCTCCCTGCGGATCAGGTCCGAGGCGATCGCCGAACCGCCCGGGCTGTCCACCCGGAACACCACGGCCCGCACCCGGGGGTCCTGGCGGGCGGCGCGGAAGGCGGCGCAGACGGTGTCCGAACCCATCACGCTGCCACCCAGCGGCGAACGGCGGCTCCTGCCCAGGTTGATACCGCCGTTGGCGGAGATCAGGGCGATGTGGTCGCCGCCGTCGGCGAACTTCGGGCGGGGCGGCGGCACGTGCTTGCGGTGGTACCGGGTGACGAACTGCAGAGCGGGCTTGGCGGAGTCCCCTCCCTTGGCACCCACCTGCTCGTTCAACTCCGCGTACACCTCGTCGCGGTAGGCCAACTGGTCGACCAGCCCCGCCTCCAACGCCTCCCCCGCCAGGATCGGTGCGGTGGCGATCAGCTCCCGAACGCGCTCCTCCGTGAGCCCGCGGCCCCGCGCGACCGCCGCGACGATCTGGTCGTTCATCGACCGCACGATCCGACCCACCGCCTCACGGTGGGCGTCGGTGTAGCCCGTCTGGGTGTACGGGTCGAGCGCGTTTTTGTACTCGTGGCGCGCCCCGCCCTCGAACCGCACGTCCAACTTGTCCAGGGCGCCCTTGAGGAACGTGGTGCGCGACATCAGGCCGCCCAGCCCCACCAGACCGGTCGGGGAGAGCACCACACGCGAGAACGCGGTGGCCAGGTAGTAGGACAGGTTCCCGTCGCCCGCCTCGCCGAAGGTGTCGGCCCAGGCGACGGCGGGCTTGCCGGTGGAACGGAAGTCCGCGACGGTGTCACGCAGCTCCTGGATCTTCGCGATCCCGAGGGAACGCGAGTCCACCCGCACGACGAGACCGCCCACCTCCGGGTCCCGGGCACCTCTGCGGATACCCTCCAGGACCTCCAGGTAGTGCTGCTTGCGCCTGTTCATGATCTGCGTGAGGGGGTCGCCCGGCGCCTCGTCGGCGACACCCTCCGTGAGGTCCAGCTCCAGGACCAACGGGCCCCGGGAACGGGGGCCGAACCGGTTGAGGGACAAGGGCTCAGTGATCTTCGCGAGGTCCACCATGGACCCAGGGTAGTCGCGGCCGCGGCCCGGCGCGGAGGGTGTGTCGAGGGCGCTATGGTCGACTGTGCTCCGATCTGTCAGACACGGGGTCGGGGACCGGCGAGAAGGGCGGAACGAACAATGGCGGGCACGACGGACCTGGTTCGGCACCGGCGGCGTGGCGGCCGTGTCGCGGCGGTCGCGGCGGCGGCCCTGCTGGCGCTCACCGCCTGCGGTTCCGACGAGGCCACCGGAGAGATCGAGCTGGAGCGCGGCGAGAGCGGCATGATGCCCGCGATCGAACCCCCCGGTCCCGAGGGCTTCGGGAGCGCCGACGTGATGGGCGTGCGGATCGACACCCCCGACGACTGGGACGTGCAGAACGACGGCGCCCAGCTGTGCATGACCCCGCCCGGCCAGAGCTCCTGCGCCTACGGGTCCATCCAACTCGTCCCCAAACAGGCCGACAAGCACCCCCAGGGCTGGCCGAAGAAGGACGAGTCCTTCAACGACGACAACGGCTGGGCGGACGACACCGACAGCTGCCGCAGCCTCAACACCGCCGCCTCCGGCAACATCGGAGTCTCCGGAGCCAGCCTCCAGACCGGGGCCGGAAGCGTCTTCGAGCACGCCGACGAACGCAAGTCCCACTACTCCATCTGGTCGGTCACCTGCGACAACAACGACACCTTCGAGGTGCGTATGTGGTTCCTCCCCGAGAGCGACGTCCTCCTCTACGTGTGGTCCGTCGACGCCCAGTACAGCGCCGTCTACGACGAGATCGCCGCGTCGATGGACACGACGGAGTACCGCAGTAGCTAGCGGCCCAGGCGCCTTCTGGCATCCGCGCCGCGCTTCGGTCCGGTCCGGCGCCCTCGCGGAGGAACCTCCGGCGCCGAACGGGCCGCACCTCCGGCGCCGAACGGGCAGCACCTTCGGCGCGGGTCCGGTGACCGGGCCGGTCGACAGACGCGTGTATGTGGATTGCTCCAACCGAGTGTCCCCAGAGGGTCCCGAGGACATAGGGTCGTGTCCGGTGAAGCAGTCAACGGAACTTGATGGGGTGCATGCGCAGGTGACCACCATGGGAGCTGCGGGACGGGTCGAGCAGTACACGCTGGACAACGGGCTGCGCCTGGTGACGGCTCCGGCCTCCACCGGGCAGGTCGCCTCGGTCAACCTCTGGTACGGGGTGGGCTCGCGGCACGAGGTGACCGGCCGTACCGGGTTCGCGCACCTGTTCGAGCACCTGATGTTCCAGGGCAGCGGGAACGTCACCAAGGGCGAGCACTTCGACGTGGTGGAGCGGCTGGGCGGCGACATCAACGCCTCCACCTCCACCGACCGCACCAACTACTACGAGACGGTCCCCACCCACGCCCTGGACACCGTCCTGTGGCTGGAGGCGGACCGCCTGGCGACCCTGCGCGAGGGCATGACCCAGGAGGTCCTCGACAACCAGCGCGACGTGGTCAAGAACGAGCGCCGTCAGCGCTACGACAACCAGCCCTACGGCACGGCCCTGGAGCGCATCCTGCGCCTGGCCTACCCCGAGGGCCACCCCTACCACCACTCCACCATCGGCTCCATGGCCGACCTCGACGCCGCCGACCTGGACTACGTCAAGTCCTTCCACAAGGCGCACTACGGCCCCGACAACTGCGTGCTGACCATCGTCAGCGACCTGGAGGCGGCAGACGTCCTGGCGCGGGTCCAGACGTACTTCGGCGGTATCCCCGCCCGCGAGGAGATCCCCTCGACGCCCGACCCCGCGCTGCGCGCCCCCCTGGGCGGCCCCGTACGGGACGCGGTCACCGAGACCGTCCCGGCCGCCGGGGTGTTCATCGGCTTCCGGGTCCCCTCCTACGGCGAACGCGACCACGACGCCGCCCAGCTGGCGGCGGCGGTCCTCGGCCAGGGCCAGGGCAGCCGCCTGTACCGCTCGCTGGTGGTGGAGCGGCCCATCGCCGCCGACGACGGCGGCGGCTCCGCCGACATCCTGGCCTTCCGCTACACCGACAGCCTCCTGCTGGTGAACATGCTGGCCCGCGAGGGGGTGGAGGGCGACGTCCTGGAGCAGGCCATCCGCGAGGAGGTCGCCAAGCTGGCCGACGGCATCACCGACGAGGAGCTCGACCGGGCCCGCGCCGTCCTGGAACGGGAACACCTGCACACCATCGCCAGCCCCTCCGGCCTGGCCGACACCATCGGCAGCTGCACCCAGCTCCTTGGAGACCCCGAGCTCGCCTTCACCTGGCCCGAGCGCTGGTCCGACATCACCGCCGAAGAGGTCCGCGCGGCCGCCGAGCGGCTGCTCGTCGACGACAACATGCTGGTGGTCCGGTTCGACCCCGAACCCGAGACCTCCGCCGAGACGCTCCAGGCGGAGGCCGAGGCCGACGCCGCGGCCCACGCCGCGCAGGCGTAGCCGCCCCGTTCCCGACCCGCCGCAGAAAGAGCCTCAGCATGCAGCAGAACCGTCCGGACCTCGGTGCCCCCGCGTCCTTCACCTTTCCCAAGCCCCAGCGGATCACCGTGGGCGGCGGCACCGTCGTCGCCCTCGACGTCCCCGGCCAACGGTTGGCCTCGCTCCGTCTCGTGCACCCCTTCGGCGGTGCGGTGGAGCCGCTGGACGCCATGGGCGTCAGCGCCCTGACCAGCGAGGCCCTGGAGGACGGCCCGGGTGGCAACAGCTCCCTGGCCCCCGCCCTGGAGCGCCACGGCGCCGAGTGGGTCGCCCGCGTCAACTGGGACGGCTTCATCACCGGCCTGGACGCGCCGACCAACCGCCTCGGCGACGCCGTCCACCTGTTCGCGGACGCCGTACGCCGCCCGGCACTCGCCCCCGACGACGTCGTGCGCCGTCGCGAGCAGTTGCTGGAACGCTTCTGGCTGGACGCCTCCTCCGCCTCGACCCTGGCCATGCGCTCCCTCGGCGGTCAGCTGTTCAGCGGCCGCTACGCCACGCCGCTCGCGGGCGGGCCGGTGAAACTGGCCGACATCACCCCCGAGACCGTGGCGCGGTTCCACGCCGACTCCATCGCCTCGGTGGCCGGCACCCTCGTGGTCGTCGGAGACCTGGCCAACGTCGACCTGGAGGAACTGGGCCGCATCGTCTTCGGTGACGCCGCTCCCGCGCCCGAGCGCCGCGACACCGAGCCCGCGCCGCCGCCCGGAGAGGTGCCGCGCGTGCTCATCGTGGACCGGCCCGGCTCCGTGCAGTCGGCCCTGGTCATCGCGCACCGGGCACCGTCGCGCTCGCAGGTGGACCTGCCGCGCGCCGAGGGCATCGGCGAGATCCTGGGCGGCATGTTCACCTCACGCCTCAACATGGAACTGCGCGAGCGCCTGGGTTACACCTACGGCGCGGGGAGCCGTTTCGACCTGCGCCGCGACAGCGGTGTGTTCTTCATGAGCACCCAGGTGGAGGCCGGGACCACCGCGCACTCGGTGACGTCCTCCCTGGAGCAGGTCCGCAAGCTGCGCGACCAGGGTGTCACCGAGGACGAGCTGGCGGCGGTGCGCGAGTCCAACACCGTGGGTCTGCCGGTCACCTACTCCACCGCCCGGGCCATGGCCGGTGCCCTGGTCGACATGGTCGTGCACGACCTCCCCGACGACAACGTGGACCGCGTGCGCGCCGGGTACGAGAAGCTCACGGCCGAGGCCCTCAACTCCGCCGCCGTCGAGTACCTTCGTCCTGAGGAGTCCGTGGTCGTGGTGGTCGGCGACGCCGAGAGCCTGCGTGAACCGCTGGTGAAGACCGGTGTCGGGCCGGTCGAGGTGCGGGCCCCCGAGACCCTCTGGAGCTGATCCGCGGGGCGGCGCGACGCGCGCGGTCGCGCACGTCACGTCGCCCGGGTCAAGGATTGGCAAGGAGAGCCTCGTCATGGCATGTGTGGCTCTCTGCCGGACATAACGAAACCGAACCTATGTGTCAGCCATCAGACAACCAGCGGCGTGGCCCCGGCGTCATGCTGGTATAACGAGTGATCCGTGCACCTAAGTGGTGACAGCGACCGCAATGCTCCGCAGGAGGCCACCGTGGCCGGTGAATGGACCCGTGGATAACCGTGTCCTCCCTAGAAAACCCGCACACCGAGCGGCCCCAGGCGTCGCCGGACCCCGCGCTCCCCGAGGCGGCCGTGGCTGAGCCTGAGGGCGGTGGTCGGCTGCTCAAGGGGCGCTACCAGCTGACCTCCGAGATCGCCCGCGGCGGTGTCGGTACCGTGTGGCGCGCCACCGACCTGGTCATCAAGCGCGAGGTGGCGGTCAAGGAGCTGCGCCTGCCCTCCGACCTGAGCCGTTCCGAGCGCGAGTCCCTGGTCCAGCGGACCACGCGCGAGGCCCGGGTCGCCGGACGCCTGACCCACCCGAGCCTGGTCACCGTCCTGGACGTCGTCGACGAGGACGAGCGGCCGTGGATCGTCATGGAGCTGCTGGAGGCCTCCACCCTGGAGGAGATCATCCAGGTGGGCGGGCCGCTGCCGTACCAGCGTGTGGCCGAGATCGGGCTCCAGCTGATCGACGCGCTCAAGGTCGCCCACAACGAGGGCATCGTGCACCGCGACGTCAAGCCCGACAACGTGATGATCAGCGAGGCCGGGCGGGTGGTGCTCACCGACTTCGGCCTGGCCGCCTGGAACGGCGAATCCGCGCTGAGCGCGTCCGGGCGCATCATCGGTTCGCCCGCCTACATCCCGCCGGAGCGGGCCAAGGCGGGCCCGGTCGGCCCCGAGTCCGACATCTGGTCCCTGGGCGCCACCCTGTACGCGGCGGTGGAGGGCTATCCGCCCTACGACCGCAAGGGCTACATCAAGATCCTGCGCCAGGAGCCGTTGGACGAGCCCAAGGAGGCCGCCAACGCCGGTCCGCTCGCCCCGGTGCTGGCCGGGATGCTGCGGGTGGAGCCGAGTGAGCGGTTGAGCGCGGAGAATGCCGCCAAGATGCTGCGGATCGCCGCGCTGGCCCCCTGGTCGCCCGAGCACGTCGGGTCGGAGCAGGCGTCCGCGGCCGCGCTTCAGGAGGAGGGCGGGGTTCCCGAGGAGCGCGAGTCGGCGCGGGAGCACTTCCGCGCGGGCGCGCACGTGTTGGCGGAGTCCATCAGTGAGCGGCTGCGCAACAGCCCGGAGGCGGTCAACTCGATCATGCTGTCGATCCGTGAGTCCACGGAGACGCTGGGGCTGACCACGTCGGGCAAGCACTCCGAGCGCAGCCACCTGACCGTGGCGGCCGCCGTGGGGCTGGGTGTGGTCGCCCTGTTGGCCCTGGTCGTGTGGGCTCTGTTCGGCCTGTAGGCACTCGGTCCGCCGTGGACGCCCGCGCGCGGTCCCGTCCTGCGGGCTCACACAGATGCGGTGGCGTTCGCGTCGTCCGGTGCCTCCCCCGGTGGTGCCCGGGCACGCGCCCGGCCGCCCCTCACCGATGGGCGAGGCGTTCCAGGATGGGTAGGAGCTGCCGGCGCTGCGCGGGTGTCAGGGGTGCGAGCAACGACTCCTGGATTCCGTCGAGCACGGAGTCGAGGCGCTCCAGCCGTTCGGTTCCGGCGGCCGTCATCGAGACGATCTTGCGCCTGCGGTGGGCGGGGTCCACCTCGCGTTCGACGAGCCCGAGCGCCTCCAGTTCGGACAGCGCGGCCGTGACGTCGCTGCGGTCGATACCCGTGTCGCGCCCGAGTTCGGCCTGGCTCGCCGGTCCCCACTGGTCGAGCGCGGCGAGCAGCCGGTAGTGGTAGCCGCGTAGTCCGCCGCCGTGTTCGGCGAAGCCCTCGCGCAGCAGCGCGTGGGACCGGGAGGCCGCGCGCCCGAGCAGCCAGCTCGGACGGTCCCTGAGCCGGTCCGGGGTGCGGTCGGGGTCTCCGTAGTCGCTCACCCCGCCATCCTACGTACCTGGTGTCGGACCGGACTCCCGTGTATGTTGGCCCGACCAACATTGGTATTGCCAACATTGAGGACGGCCGATGACGCACGTGACCAGACCGCGGACACTCATCGTGGGACGCGGAGCCCGACCGATGCGGGAGGCCGTCGCGACGCTCCGGGCGCGGGGCTACGGAGCCAACGCGACGAACCGGTTCGACCGGGTGCTGGACGACTACGACGCGACCGACCTCGACCTCGTGCTCTTCGGCGGCCAGGTGCCGCACGATCTCCGTGCGCGGCTGGAAGCGGCGATCGCCGGCACCAACCCGCGTACGCGGTTCCTCAGCGGGCTGGGCGGCATCGGGTCCCTGCTGGTCGCCCAGGTCGAGGAACACACCCACGGCACGGCCCCGGGGATCGCCCACGAACCGCACACCCGAACCCTGGGCATGACGCTCTCCCGATCGGCCCGCGTCGTCGTCACCGGGCACTGGGCCGAGTACACGCCGTCCGAACCGGTTCCCCGCAGTATCACCGTGAGCGAGGGCGAGCTTCCGGCCGGGACCCACCTCGTCGAGGTCCCCGACGAGGTGCCGGAACGGGGCGCGTTCGCCAGCGTTCGGATCGGCGAGCGTACGCGCGTCCTGCGGATCGGTCCCGCGCCCCGACCGGACGACGGGCCCGCGCCGGGGGCGCCGCCCGCTCCCGAACCGGTGACGACGCGTCACCCCTGGACGTCCTGAGCCCGCACGACCGGGGGCCGCACACGACGAAACCCCGCCCCGCGAGAACGCGGGACGGGGTTCGGCGATGGTACGAGGGGTGGGGCCGGCGGGATTCGAACCCGCACTGTACAGCACCTAAAGCTGCCGTCTCCTGCCAGTTGGACTACGGCCCCGACGGGGCCACTCTACCGGGATCGGGGACCCGACCGGCCGCCCGGTCCCGTGGCCACGGGACCGGGCGGCCGAGGGGGTCAGACGCCCAGTTCCCTCTTGATCCGGTCCACGTGGCCCGTGGCCTTCACGTTGTAGAACGCCTTCTGGACCCTGCCGTCGGCGCCCACGATGACGGTGGAGCGGATGACGCCCTGGACGACGCGGCCGTAGTTCTTCTTCTCCCCGAAGGCCCCGTAGGCGCGCAGGGTGTCCTTCTCGGGGTCGCCCACCAGGGTGAACGTCAGGCTCTCCTGTCGGCGGAACTCGGCGAGCTTCTCGGGCTCGTCCGGGGAGACGCCCAGCACGGTGAAGCCCGCGGCGGCGAACTCGGCGACGTTGTCGCGGAAGTCGCAGGCCTGCGTGGTGCACCCGGGCGTCATGGCGGCCGGGTAGAAGTACAGGACGACGCTCTTGCCGGTGTCGGCGAGGACCTTGCTCAGGGTGACGGGCTGGCCGTCGGCGTCGCTGAGGGTGAAGTCGGGGGCCTGGTCGCCGGGCTCGAGGCGGATGGGTTCGCTCACGTTGTGTCTTCCTGTCTACTGCTGGCGGTCCGCGTTCGGCGGTCCGCTCCGTTTCACGCCTCACAGTACGAGATGCGCCCGCACGGCGGGAGAGCCGGTCCGTCGCCCCAGGTCGTCGGCGCGCGGGGACTTCGGTTGCGATTCCGGTTCGGTTCATCCGCTTTGGGATCGACCAACGATTCGATCACCTATTGTGGGCCGTGTGCTATAGGTTGGCCGTCCTCTGGGACGTGGCGCAGCGTGCGCGGGCCGCCCGCGACCCGGTCGCGCGTCCGGCGGCCACGGACCGGGCACATCCGCTTCGCTTTGGGAGTAGTTCGTCACGATGCCTGGATACACACTCGACGAGGTCAGGGCTCGTACCCTCAAGGAGCGCGACTCCTGGTTGACGGTGTACCTGGCCGACCCGGTCGCGGTCCGGCTCGTGCGTGTGGTCGCGAACCGTACCTCGGTCACCCCCAACCAGCTCACCGTCGTCGCCCTCTTCCTCGGACTGGGCGCGGCCGTGTGCTTCGCGTTCGGCTACTGGCAGCTGCTGCTCCTGGGCGCGGCGCTGTACTACGCGTGCTTCCTCGTGGACTGCGCGGACGGCAAGCTCGCCCGCCTCACCGGTTCGGAGTCGCTGTTCGGCGCGTGGATGGACTACGTCTCGGACCGGTTCCGGGTCCTGGTGTGCGTGGTCGCGCTCATGGGCGGCCAGTACCGGGAGACCGGGCACGTGGCCTTCGTCTGGCTCGCGCTGGCCGTGGTCTTCCTCGACATGCTGCGCTACCTGAACGCGCTCCAGGTGTACAAGGTCCGCCGGGAGATGCGCTCGCACCTGGCGGCGGCGCTGGAGCGGGCCCGCGCCACCCTGTCCATGCTCGAGCCGGAGGGCGACGCCACGGGCAGCGCGACCGGCGGCGGTGGCCGCACCATGAGCGACGGCGGCGAGCAGGCGGTGCTGCGGCACGGTATCGGCGTGCTGGAGCAGATCCTGCGCAGCCAGAACGAGCGCGAGGCCCGCAACCAGCGAACGGCGGGCAAACAGCCCGACCTCACCCTGCCCAAGGTGGACCTGCACCAGGAGTTCCGTACACGTTTCCCCTGGTACCAGCGGTTCTGGTCGGCGCTCAACGCCCGCCGGGTCCGTACCCACCTGGTGGGCGGGATCGAGTTCCAGATGGCGGTCTTCGTGGTGGCGCCGGTCGCGGCCGTGCTCGTCGGCCCGCCGGTGATCGGCTGGATCACGGCGTTCGTCGGCGTTTTGCTGCTCGCCTTCGAGATCGCCATCATCTATAAACTGTGGTTGTCCACGCGGGACTTCTTCCGCGTGGTCGACGGAATCGATGGCGCCCTGAGATTCTCCGGTCCGTCCGACGGCGCGGAGGAACAGGGTCGGGACACCGGCTCGGACTCGGACTCTCAGACGACCGCGCGCCAGTGAAGAGAGGCACCCTATGACGGGACACGAGACCGAACCGCGCCAGACCCCCGCCCAGATCCAGGCCGAGATCACCCGTGAGCAGCGTCGGCTCGCCGAGACTCTGGAGGAGCTCGGGGTCCAGGCCCACCCGGCCAACATCGCGCGGCGCCAGATCGACAGGGCCAAGGACCGGGGTACCCGAATCCTCGACGAGGCGCGTGCCCTCGTGTTCGGCGGCGGCGCCGTGCGCGTGGAAAGCCACCTCGTGCGGCCCGAGGAGGGCAGCATCGTGCTCAAGGGCGACGACAAGGTGGTGACCACCTACCAGTCGCGGGGCCAGCTGCCGCCCGAGGCGTTCATCCTCATGGCCGGCGTGGGTGCGGTCGTCGCCGTGGGCGTCGTCGCCTGGGCGGTCCGGCGCAGGCGCCGATAGGCCGTCGTCCACCCGAGCGGAACCGGGGCCCGTGCGAGAGCTCGCACGGGCCCCGCCGTCGTCTTCCGGGGTTCAGAGGAAGGCGCGGCCCTCGCCCCGGTAGGTGGGGACGGCCCCCTCGTAGGTGCCGGTGTCGGAGTCGATGAGGTGGAGGGTGTCGAAGCGTTCGCACAGCTCCCCGGCCTTGGCGTGGCGCATCCACACGCGGTCGCCCACACGGAGCCCGCGCGCCGCGTCGCCGATCAGCGGTGTCTGGACCTCGCCCGCTCCTTCGGCGGAGCTGTAGGAGAGGCCCTCGGGCAGGTACGGCACGGGCGGCCGGTGGGCGTCCGCGGGCCCGGACGCCGGGTAGCCGCCGCCCAGGACGGTGGCCACGTTCGGGGCCGGGCGGCGTACGACCGGCAGGGCGAACAGGGCGGCGGGGCGGCCTCGGAAGGACCGGTACTGGTCGAACAGGTGCGGTTGGTAGAGCCCGGACCCGGCGGCCAGTTCGGTGACCGCGCGTTCGCGACCGGTGGTGTGCAGGCTTCCGGTGCCGCCCCCGTTGACGAAGCGGACGTCGGCGACCTCGCGGACGGCGCGGGTGATGGCCGCTCTACGTCTGGCCAGCTCGATCGCGGAGCGGCGCTGCACGGTGCGCAGGACGCGCCCGTACAGGGGGCGTCCGGGGGGCGCGTCGCCCACTCCGGCGATCTGCCCCTCATAGGCCATGAGGCCGTCCAGTTCCAGCTCGGGGGAGCGGACGACGGCACGGGCCAGCGCCGCCGCCTGCGCCGGGGTGCGGACGGGGGAGCGGTAGGCGCCCACGCGCAGGGCGGAGCCGAGCGGCTGCCAACTGGTGTCGATGTCGAGGCAGACCCGGATCGGGGGAGCGTCGCGGGCGCGGTCGGCACGGGCGACGGCGGCGCGGATGAGGTCGAGGTGGGCGGGTTCGTCGACCATGAGGGTGATGACGCGCGACGCCGCGGGTGAGACGGCCAGCTCGGCGAGGGCGTCGGTGTCGGCCGTGGGGTAGGCGACCAGGATGTCGTCGCTGAGGGGGCGGGTGTCGGCGGTGGCCAGCCACAGCGCCTCGGGGAGGGTGAAGGCCATGACGCCCGCGTACCCGGGCAGGTCCAGGGCGGTGCGCAGCAGGGCCCGGGAGCGCACGGACTTGCTGGCCACCCGGACGGGGCGGCCGTGGGCCCGGCGGGTCAGGTCGGCGGCGTTGGCGCGGAAGGCGGCCAGGTCGACCATGGCGAAGGGGGCCTGGATGTCGCGTGTCGCGGCCTCGTACTTCTCACGCAGTCTCGTCATGTTCCTGAGGATGCCAGAACATGAATGTGTTTCATATTGCCTGGAGGTCCGGATTCGGTGCCGCCGGGGTCCGGTCCGGGTGACGCGGGATACCCGGAGAGCGGCGCCGGGGGATGCGCGTGCTGGATATCCTGGGGCGTCACGGCTGATCAGCCGGTCGACCCCGGGAGTTGTTTCCTTTCATGAACGAGCGCGAGTACGTCCTGACCCTCTCCTGCCCCGACAGCCGGGGCATCGTCGCGGCGGTGGCCAACCTGCTGGCCGACCACGGCTGCAACATCACCGAGAGTCAGCAGTACGGCGACCACTTCACCGGCCGTTTCTTCCTCCGGACGCAGTTCGTCGCCGAGGCGGGACCGGCGGGGGCCACCGCGGAGGACACCCTGCGCGGGGCCTTCTCGGCTCTCGCCCACGGGTTCGGCGGCGGTCCCGGCGGCGCGTTCGTGGAGTGGGACCTCCAGGCGCGGGACGTGCGCCCGCGGATGCTCGTGATGGTGTCCCGCTTCGGGCACTGCCTGAACGACCTCCTCTACCGACAGCGCAGCGGCCTGCTGGACATCGACATCGCCGCGGTGGTCTCCAACCACCCGGACCTGGGCTTCCTGGCCGACTCCTACGGTGTGGACTTCCACCACCTGCCGGTTACTCCCGAGACCAAGGGGGAACAGGAGGCGCGCGTCCTGGAGCTGGTCGACCGTTACGACGTGGACCTGGTGGTGCTGGCCCGCTACATGCAGGTGCTCTCGGAGCGGCTGTGCACCAAGATGTCCGGCCGCGTCATCAACATCCACCACTCGTTCCTGCCGAGCTTCAAGGGCGCCCGCCCCTATCACCAGGCGCACGCACGAGGGGTGAAGCTGATCGGCGCCACCGCCCACTACGTCACGGCCGACCTCGACGAGGGGCCGATCATCGAGCAGGAGGTGTCCCGGGTCGACCACACCCACAGCCCGGAACAGCTCACCGCGATCGGCCGGGACCTGGAGTCGGTGGCGCTGGCGCGCGCCGTGAACTGGCACGCCCAGCGTCGGGTTCTGCTCAACGGGGACAAGACGGTCGTCTTCGGGTAGGCGCGGCCCGGCCCGACAGCGCGTGTCGGAACGGGACGACGCGATTTCGGACGTCAGGGGCACCCACGGTGCCCCTGACGTTTTTCTGGCTACCACGGGGTTCCGGAGGTGGCTTTGGGGCAGGGATGGTGTGACCATGACCCGTTCCACCTGCAATTCATGGCTCTAAGTGTCTTGTTGGCTACATAGAGTGCGTATAGGGTGTGATGAGGTCGAAACCGTTCCGGTCGCTCCGGCTTGGAGCGCCGCGGGTTTCGGACCGTCAACCCTGAGCCGTATCGGCTCTGATCGGGGGGAATCCATGGGCAAGCACTTCGACGACGCCGCCGGCAAGGGCAAGGAAGCCTTCGGCAAGGTGACCGGCGACAAGGGCACCGAGGCCGAGGGCAAGGCCGACCAGGCCAAGGCCGGGGCCAAGGACGCCGCGGACAAGGCCAAGGGCAAGGCCGAGGAGCTCAAGGACAAGGCCGAGGGCGCGTTCGAGTCCGCCGAAGAGAAGATCAAGGGCGTCTTCAAGAAGAAGTAGGGGCGTCCAGGACGCTTCGTCGCACTGCGGAGGGGGACCAGTGTCGGACATGAAGACCGATTCGGCGGTACCGAGCGCCCGCGAGGCCAAGGGCGGGCGCGAGAGCACCAGCAGGAACGAACAGGGCCACACCCAGATCGCCGACGGCGTCGTGGCCAAGATCGCCGGAATGGCGGCACGCGAGATCGGCGGCGTCCACGCCATGGGCGGCGGGGCCGCCCGCATGGTCGGTGCGGTACGCGACGCCGTGAGCGGGGGAAGCTCCTCGGGTTCGGTGGCGCAGGGCGTGTCCGTCGAGGTCGGGGAGCGCCAGGCCGCCGTCGACATCGACCTGGTGGTGGAGTACGGGGCCGCCATCCAGGACCTCGCCACAGCGGTGCGGCGAAACGTCACCCAGGCGGTCGAGCGGATGACGGGCCTGGAGGTCACCGAGATCAACATCCGGGTGGACGACATCCACCTGCCCGAGGACGACGAGTCCGCCGACAGGGGCGACTCCGAACCCAGGGTCCAGTAGCCGTGTCCGGCGGCGACGACCCCGGCGTGACCGCACGGGCCCTCGCGGAGGGCGCGCTGCGCTTCTCCGACGTCGTGGAACTGTCCTCCGGCTCCTTCGGCACCCTGAGTACCGCCGTTCCGGGTGGCCGGGTCCGGGGGGTGGCGGTGCGGGGCGACCACGTCGAGGTCGGCGTGGTGCTGCGCTACGGGCGTCCGCTGCCGGAGGTCGCGGCCGAGATCCGCCGGGGCCTGGCCCCGCTGGCCGGCGGCCGCGCCGTCCACGTGTCCGTGGAGGACGTGGTCGCCGGTCTCGGCGACGACACACGCACCGCCGGCTAGACGCACATACAGCGCGTTCTGAATTGAGGGGGTAGCCATGTGGCCCATCGTTGGACTGTCCTACGGGACGGTACTCGGGCTCGCGGCGGCGTTCGGCGGGTTCCCCGCCTTCGCGCTGGTCCTGGTCCTCGGCCTCGTCGGGTTCGTCGCGGGGCGGGCGATGGAGGGTGAGATCGACCTCGCCGAGATGTTCACACGGCGGTCGGCGTAGACAGGGGTGAGGTCGTGGTCGGGGTTCGCAGCGACACGGTCCCCCGTCAGCGGGGACCCGTCCCCGTGGGGGAGGCCGCCGGGCACGTCCGTGGACGGGACCCCGGTGGTCGCACGGAGATTCCCGGCGCGGTCATCGAACGGGTGGCGGCCAGGGCCGTCGCCGAGGTCACCGGGGCGCGGGCGGCGCGGTCCAGGGCGGCCCGCGCCCGCGTGAGCGGGGAGGTCGTCCTCCTTCGCCTGCGGGTGGGGGTGCGCTACCCCAGGCCCGCGCGCCAGGTCGCCCGGGAGGTGCGCGCCCACGTCAAGGAACGGGTGGAGCACATCACCGGTAAGCGGGTCCACCACATCGACATCGAGATCGCGGAGCTGGTGCGCTGACATGACCACCGTGGAAGAGGCGCTCGGCCGTCCGAGCCAGGGGATCGACCGCCACGCCAAACGGGTCGCCGTCCACACGTTCCGACCGCGCAGGTCCTGGCCCGCCGTCCTCACCGGTCTGGTGATCCTGGTGGTGGCCGTGGTCGCCGCCGCCGAGGTCATCGCGGCGCTCGCGGGCAATCCGCTGCGGCTGATCCCGGTCGGCCAGGCCACCGACTACGCCGCCGCGACGACGTGGTCGGAACCCTCCGTGCAGATCGCCTCGGCGGTCCTGGCACTGATCGGGCTCGCCCTGATCGTGGTGGCGCTGGCTCCGGGGAGGAGCCGCTGGACCGCGCTGCGCACCGACGACCCGGCGCTGGTGGTCGGCCTGACCCGCCCGGCGTTGCGCCGGGCCGTGGCGGCGGCCGCCCAGGACGTGAGCGGGGTCGACCACGTGCACGTGGTCGTCCGAGGCAACCGGCTCCGGGTGCACGTGCGCACCGGTATGCGCGAGTCCGACGGCATGCCCGCCGAGGTCACCTCGGCGGTGGAGCACCGACTGGAGGAGCTGGCTCCGCTGCGCAGCATGCGGATCGCCACACACGTTCGCTACGCGGAGAGCTGACCATGGTGCGCGACAGGTCGCGAAGGTCCGCCCGGGGCAACCGCCTGGGCCTGGTGATCGTGGGGGTCGTCCTGCTGGCGGCGGGGCTGGCCGCCCTCGCCGCGGGGCAGGGGCTCCTCGGCGGCGAACTGGCCGCCACCCCGTTGCTCGGGGACCGAGTGAACGAGGTGCTCGCGCAGAGGTGGGTGCCCTACGCGGCCGTCGCCGTCGCCTTCGTCGCGGGGTTCCTGGCCCTGAGATGGCTGTTGGTGCAGGGCATGAACGACACCGTGGGCCGCCTCCACCTGGACCACGACGACTCGGGCCACGTGGAGATGACCGAGGGCGCGGCTCGGGGCGCCCTGGAGCAGGAGGTCTCCGACTACCCCGGAGTGCGCCGCGCCCGTGCCCGCCTCACGGAGTCGGGCGACCGGCCACACCTGCGACTGGCGCTGACCCTGGAGGACGACGCCGACGTGGCCGGGGTGTGGCGACGGGTGCGGTCGGAGGCGATCGCGAACCTGCGCGGAGCCCTGGAACTCGACCAGGTGCCCGCCGTCATCCGGATGTCGATGACGGCCCCCGCGAAGAACCCCCGGCGCAGCCTGGCCTGAGGCACCACGAGGACAGTGAGGGGGCGGCGCTTCGGCGCCGCCCCCTCACGGGTACGACCGGGGTCCCGGCCCTACGGGTGCCCGACTACTGCCAGGTTCTGATCACGACGTCGGGGTCGGCGAGCACGAACGCCTCCTCGGGCTCCGCCGAACCGTCGGCGGGTACCCGGTACCAGCTGCCCGCGCCCGTCTGCGGCGCGGAGTAGAAGAGGATCTCGGAACGGTCGGGGGAGAGGAAGGCGCTCTCGTTGCGGCGGGGACCTTCGGGCACGAGGGCCTCCTCGACCGGCACGTAGTTCGGGTTGATCAGGTCCCGCCCCTCCTCGGAGTAGTCGTGTTCCGCCAACAGTTCCTCGGTGAACTCCCACACCGCGAGTTCGTTGCTCCTCAGGAGCAGGGTGTCGTCGTCGATGAACCGCGGTTCGCCGACCACTTCCAGGTCCAGTTTGTACTCGGCGTCGAAGTCTCCGACGACGATGTCGGGGTTCTCGGCCAGGGCGTCCTCCATGCTGTAGAAGGACAGCCTGGTCGAGCCGCTGGTGTAGTTCGCGTGGAGCAGCCTCTCGCCGTTCGGTGACTCCACGACCACCGCGCTCTCCGCGCCGGACTCGGCCTCGGGCGAGAAGGAACGGGCCAGCCCGCCCATGACCACGGTGCCGCTTTCGGGGAGGACGGCGATCTGCCCGCAGTCGTTGACCCCCTCACAACTGCCGAGGTCGCTCACCTGCCCGCCGCGCAGGTCCATGGCCTGGACCGTGCCCTCGTCGGAGGCCGTGTCGTACTCCACGAAGACGATGCGCTCGTTCACCGGGTCGTAGATGGGGTCGCGGTAGGTGACCGGGGTCCCGAAGTCGGAGACCTCCTGCTCGGGTGAGAGCGTGGTGACGGCCCCCTCCTCGGAGATCACACCGAAGACGTCCACGGTGTTGCCGTTGACGACCTCCTGGTAGGAGCGCAGAAGCAGGTGCTCGTGCGGGGACACCGAGATGAGCTGTCCGCCGCAGCCGGTGATGTTCTGGTCCGATTCGAGGTGCTCGATCTCGGGGGCGCGCCCGTGACCGAGTGCCTCGGAGGTGGCCGCGGAGGACCGTTCGCTGGAGAACCTCAGGCTCGTGATCTCGGTGCCGTCGTCGGCGGAGTAGAGCGTGAAGACTCTTTCGTTGCCGTCGCACTCGCTGGTGAACAGGCCCGATTCGGTGATGGAGGGCCGGTCCGGAGTTTCTTCGGTCCCTTCCTCACCGGAGATGTCGCCCTCGTTCTCGGCGGGGGAGGAGCCATCGGCGTCGGAGCCACAGGCGGAGAGCAGGAACGCCAGCGCGGTGGCGGGGGCCAACCATCGGACGGCGGGGGAAAGGGTGAGCGGAGACACGGGAAATGCGTACCAATCATGAATGGTGTGAATTCGGGCGAACTGCGTCCGTCGTGGGAGAGGCCGCGTCGTTCAGGCGTGGGATGGCGGGCTACCTCCAGCTGATGATCGTCGAGATGTCTCCCGGAAGGTCCGCACGTTCCTCCGGTGCCCCGGAGCCGTCCACGGGTACCGTGTACCAGCCCGCGGAGCCGGCGGGCGGTGTCGCGTGGAAGAGGAGCTCCGCGCCCTCGGGAGAGAGCGCGAGTGAGGAGTTCTCCCAA
This sequence comes from Nocardiopsis sp. NPDC006938, assembly GCF_042869555.1. Taxonomy (NCBI): domain Bacteria; kingdom Bacillati; phylum Actinomycetota; class Actinomycetes; order Streptosporangiales; family Nocardiopsidaceae; genus Nocardiopsis; species Nocardiopsis sp. NPDC006938. Next base: position 36,546 of record NZ_JBIAGA010000026.1, read on the forward strand.
CCGTCCTCGGAGATCAGCGTCCGGTCGGCGGGCAGGGACTCCCACAGGTTCCGGGGGGTGCTCGCGTTCTCCTCCTCGTAGTCGGAGAGCGCGGCCTCGGTGATGGCCAGGACGCTCAGCGCGCCGTCGTCGAACAGAAGCGTGGTGGCGTCGACCGCGTGGACGGTGCCGGTGGCGTCCACCTCCACCTCGGTCGTGCGGTCCCGGTTGACGAAGTTGAGGGTCAGGTCCACCAGCGCGCTGTCGGCCTGGTCCCCGATGTCGAAGAAGGAGAGGCCGAGGGGGTCGCCCCGGACCACGGTCGAGCCGTCGAAGACCACGGCCGTGGGCGCGCTCTGCCCGTCGTCGATGGCGGCCCGGTCGAGTCCCGGCAGGACCGTCAGGTTCTCGCAGGGCCTGTGCCTTCCGCAGGTGCCGAGGTCGGTGACCTCCCCGCTCGCCAGGTCCAGGGCCTGGACGGAGCCCTCGCCCTCGTCGGTCTCCTCCACGAAGACGATCCGGTCCCGCTCGGGGTCGGCCACGGGGTGCTGGTAGGCGGGCGGGCCTTCGGACCCGGCCTCCTCCGGGTCCGGGCTGAGCGCGGTGAACGTGCCGTCCTCGGCCATGACCCCGAACCCCGCGAGGGCGACGCCGTCGACCTCCTCCTCGAAGGTGCCCAGGACGAGCCGTCGCTCCGGGAACAGGGAGGGCGGTCCCTCGTCACACGAGGTCTCCAGGGTGACGCCGCGCGGATCGGCCGCACGGCCGTGGGAGAGGTCGTCGGACTCGGCGTGGACGACCCCGTCGGTGTCGAACCGGGCGTGCGCGAGCTCCTGGGCGTCCTCGGTGGAGTAGAGGGTGAACTCCAGCCACCCGGACTCGGGCTGGCACGCGGCGGTGAGGATGCCCGGCGCGTCCAGGGGGCCCGAACCCCGGGCGCCCTCCTTCGCGGGCGCACCCTCCTCGGAGTCCGGCGCCTCCTCGGCCGTTGCGCCCTCCTCGGTCTCCGTCGGGTCCGGTTCGTCCGATCCGAGAAGGCCGCAGGCGGAGAGCGACAGGGTCAGCGCCGCCATGACGGCGAGCGCGCGAACGGCGGGTGTGGCGATGGTGGGGGTCACGGGCGAAACCTATCCCACCGGGGAATGCGGTGAATTCGCTGGGTTCCGGGAGTGGTGGTGAGAATGCTGCCGCATTTCTCCGATAGGGCGGTTGGAAAGCGGTGTTTCCGGGAAAACGCGCCCCTCGTTACCGGTGACCGGCCTGGGACGTGCGTGGCCGGAACCGGCCAGAAGGGGCGGGTCTGGCGGCGAGCTGAGCTCAAGCCACCAGACCCGGGGTGACGGCCAGCGCGGGCGAGCGGGTGGGAGCTCGAGCCCGGTCGCCGACCGTGCACCTCGTACAACCTGGGGGCGAATCGGTACATTCCCGGCATGGTTCGGTGTGTGTGGGCTCACTCGATCAGGCCGGACCGGCACTCGCCGACGCCGACGGCGGGTCCGCCGCGTCCCGAGACACCATGGCGAAGTGCGTGCCCGTCATCAGTTCCAGGCCGTAGAAGAGCTCCCTGCACAGCTTCCGGTAGGTGTCGGCCAGTTCGACCAGACCACCGGTCGCCCCGTCCAGGTCGCCGGGGGTGTCGCACGAGTCGACGCTCTCGCGCCTGCTCCGCCCTTCGCGGAGCACCCACCCCCGGAGTTCCCGGTGCACCAGCGGCGGCAGGTAATAGGCGTTGTCGGTGTTCTCGATGGAGAACCGGACTCCGTCATGCAGACGTGCGAAGCGTTCGCTCGGATTCACGTGGTGCCTTCCTCGCCGGGGCGTCGTCCCCTCTGACGCGTCACACACGGCTCGGGTTCGGGGACACCGGTCAGCACTCGATGACGTTGACGGCGAGTCCGCCGCGACTGGTCTCCTTGTACTTGTCGTGCATGTCGCGGCCCGTGTCGCGCATGGTCCTGATGACCTTGTCCAGGCTCACGAAGTGGCTGCCGTCGCCCCGCAGCGCCATCCGGGTGGCACTGATCGCCTTCACCGAGGCGAGCGCGTTGCGTTCGATACAGGGGATCTGGACCAGACCGCCGATGGGATCGCAGGTCAGGCCCAGGTTGTGCTCCATGGCGATCTCGGCCGCGTTCTCCACCTGGGCCGGGGAGCCGCCGAGGACCTCGGCCAGACCGGCGGCCGCCATCGAGGAGGCCGAACCCACCTCGCCCTGGCAACCCACCTCCGCGCCGGAGATCGACGCGTTCTGCTTGAACAGTATGCCGATGGCCGCCGCCGTCAGCAGGAAGCGCACCACGCCGTCGTCGCCCGCGCCGGGGCTGAAGTGCAGGTAGTAGTGCAGGACGGCCGGGACGATCCCGGCGGCGCCGTTGGTCGGCGCGGTCACCACGCGACCGCCCGCGGCGTTCTCCTCGTTGACGGCCAGCGCGTACAGCGTGATCCAGTCGCTGCCGCGCATCGGGTCCGGGTCCACGTGGGTGGGGGCGAGTAGGCCGTGTTCGTCGCAGTTGCCGCCCAGCTGCCGGTAGAGCCGGTGGGCACGACGGGGCACCTTCAGACCGCCGGGGAGGCTTCCCTCGGTCGACACGCCACGCCGCACGCACTGGCGCATCGCGGCCCAGATCTCCAGCAGCTCGGCCCGGATCTCGGCCTGGGTACGACCGAAGGCCCGCTCGTTGGCGAGCATCAGCGCGCTGATCGACATGCCGGTTCGGTCACACAGCTCCAGCAGTTCCTCGGCGGAGGAGAAGGGGTGGGGAAGGACGGTGTCGTCGGCCTTGATGCGGTCGGCGCCCGCCGCCCGCTCGTCCACGACGAAGCCGCCGCCCACCGAGTAGTACACCTTCGCGGCCACCTCGGCGCCCGCGTCGTCCATCGCGACGAAGCGCATGCCGTTCGGGTGGTCGGGAAGGCTCTCCCTGCGGCGGAAGTCGACGTCCACCGCCGGGTCGAAGTCCACCGGGGGACCGTCGGGTCCGCCCAGGAACAGCCTCCGGTCGGACCTGACGCCGTCCACCAGGCGGGGGACGGCGTCCACGTCCACCGCCTCGGGCGTGTGCCCCATCAGCCCCAGGATGACGGCGGTGTCGCTGCCGTGCCCCTTGCCGGTGAGCGCCAAAGAGCCGTACAGCTCCGCCCGCACGCGGGTCACGCGCGCCAGGAGTTCCTCGGAACGCAGTCCGGACACGAACGTCCGGGCCGCCTTCATCGGGCCGACGGTGTGGGAACTCGACGGTCCGATACCGATCTTGAACAGGTCGAAGACGCTGATGGCCATGGCTGTCCTCCTCGTTGAGCACAGGGGTGGGGCCGTGGTGACCGGCGCCGTGTGGGCCCGGGCGGCCCACACGGCGGGGCTGCTACAGGTTCGGGTAGAGCGGGCGCTTGGCGGCCAGCGCGCTGACCCGGTCGCGCAGGGCGGCCGCGTCGAACTCCGGCTTGAGCGCCTCGGCGATGACGTCGGCGACCTCGGCGAAGTCACCCTCGTCGAACCCGCGCGTGGCCAGGGCCGGGGTACCGATCCGCAGACCCGAGGTCACCATGGGAGGCCGGGGGTCGTTCGGGACGGCGTTGCGGTTGACGGTGATGCCGACCTCGTGCAGCCGGTCCTCGGCCTCCTGACCGTTGAGCTGGGAGTCGACCAGGTCGACCAGCACCAGGTGGACGTCGGTGCCGCCCGTCAGGACCTTGACCCCGACCCCGGCCGCGTCCGTCTGGGTGAGCCGCTCCGCGAGGATGCGGGCACCCGCCACCGTGCGGCGCTGGCGCTCGGCGAACTCCTCGCTCGCGGCGACCTTGAACGAGACCGCCTTGGCCGCGATCACGTGCTCCAGCGGGCCGCCCTGCATACCGGGGAAGACCGCCGAGTTGATCTTCTTGCCCAGCTCGGCCTTGGACAGGATCATGCCGCCGCGCGGGCCGCCGAGGGTCTTGTGGGTCGTGGTGGTGACCACGTCGGCGAACGGCACCGGGTTGGGGTGCAGCCCGGCCGCGACCAGACCGGCGAAGTGCGCCATGTCGACCATGAGCAGCGCGCCGACCTCGTCGGCGATCTGGCGGAACCGCGCGAAGTCGAGCTGGCGCGGGTAGGCCGACCAGCCCGCGACGATCATCTTCGGCTGGTGCTCCTTGGCCAGGGCGGCGACCTCGTCGTAGTCGACGGTGCCGTCCTCGTCGCGCACGTGGTAGGCGACGGCGTTGAGGATCTTGCCGGAGTAGTTGATCCGCATGCCGTGGGTCAGGTGCCCGCCGTGGGCCAGGTCCAGGCCCAGGATGGTGTCGCCCGGCTTGAGCAGCGCGAAGTACACGGCCGTGTTGGCCTGGGCGCCCGAGTGCGGCTGCACGTTGGCGTGCTCGGCGCCGAACAGCTCCTTGGCGCGGTCGATCGCCAGCTGCTCGACGACGTCGACGTGCTCGCAGCCGCCGTAGTAGCGGCGGCCGGGGTAGCCCTCGGCGTACTTGTTGGTCAGGACGGTGCCCTGGGCCTCCAGGACCGCCTGGGGGGCGAAGTTCTCGGAGGCGATCATCTCCAGGGTGTCGCGTTGGCGCGCCAGTTCGGCGTCGACGGCGGCCGCCACCTCGGGGTCCAGCTCGCCGAGGGTCTGGTTGAGCAGGTTGTCGCTGGTCATGCTAGTTCTCGCCTTCGGTCAGCTTGGTGTACTCCTCGGCGGAGAGCAGGTCCGCGGGCTCCTCGGAGACACGCACCCGGAACAGCCAGCCGCCCTCGAAGGGCTCGGAGTTGATGGTCTCGGGGGCGTCCTCGAGCGCCTCGTTGACCTCCACGACCTCTCCGGTGACGGGGGAGTAGATGTCGCTCACGGACTTGGTGGACTCCACCTCGCCCGCGGTCTCCCCCGCGGTGACCTCGTCGCCGACCGAGGGGGTCTCGACGAAGACGATGTCGCCCAGCGACTCGGCGGCGAACGCCGTGATGCCGACGGTGGCGATCCCGTCCCTGACCGCGATCCACTCGTGTTTGGCGGTGTAACCCAGCTCCGTGGGAACGCTCACTTCAACTCTCCTTGGAGGTGTTCCATTTGTCTGCCGTGCGCCCGTACGGCGACCCGGCCCGGCCTACGCCTGGCCACGCCCCGTCCGTGCCGGTCCCTCGTGGGGCGTCGGCCGCGCGGTGCGTGCAGGTCCTCGGGGCCGCGCTCCGGCGGCCCCGCTTCCTACGACTGCCGTTGGTAGAACGGCAGTTCGACCACGTCGACGGCCTCGCCCCGTCCGCGCACGTCCACGGTGAACGCGCCGGTCGCGGTGTCGAGGTCGCCGTCCACGTAGGCCATGGCGATGGGGCGGCCCAGGGTGGGGGAGGGGGCGCCACTGGTGGTGACTCCGATGACGGTGCCGTCGCGCAGCACGTCCATGCCCTTGCGGAGCGGGCGGCGGCCACGGGAGGCGAGCCCGATCAGTCGGCGGCCGCGCGAGGTGCGCGAGGCCTCCTCCAGCGCCGCGCGGCCCACGAAGTCGCCCGGCTTGTCGAGCTTGACCACGCGGCCCAGGCCGGCGTCGAAGGGGGTGAGCTCGGCGGAGAGCTCCTGGCCGTAGAGCGGCATCCCGGCCTCCATACGGAGGGTGTCGCGGGAGGAGAGCCCGGCCGGGACCAGCCCGAGCGGGGCGCCCTCGGCCATGAGCGCGGCCCAGACCTCGGGGGCCCGTTCGGCGGGGCGGACGAAGATCTCGAAGCCGTCCTCGCCGGTGTAGCCGGTGCGGGCGAGCAGGACGGGAACCCCGGCCACGGTGTGCTCGTACCCGGCGTAGTAGCGGATGTCGTCGAGGTTGGCGTCGGTGAGGGGAGCGAGGACCTCGACGGCGCGCGGACCCTGGACCGCGATCAGCGAGTAGTCGGCGGACTCGTCGGTGACCTCGACGTCGAAGCCGCAGGCGCGCTCGACCAGGGCCTGGGCCACCACGGACACGTTGGCCGCGTTGGCCACGACCAGGTACTCCTGCTCGCCGAGCCGGTAGACGATGAGGTCGTCCAGCACGCCGCCGTTCTCGGCGGTGATCATAGTGTAGCGGGCGCGACCCACCTTGACCTTGGACAGGAAGCCGACCAGGGCGTGGTCGAGCGCCTCGGCGGCCTGCGGTCCGCTCAGCCGGATCTCGCCCATGTGGGAGAGGTCGAAGAGTCCGGCGGCCTCACGGACGGCCGTGTGCTCGGCGGTCTCGCTGTCGTAGCGGAGCGGCATCAGCCATCCGGCGAAGTCGACGAGGGTCGCCCCGGCCTCTTCGTGGATCTTGTGCAGCGCGGTGAGGCGCGGCGCGGTCTCTGACATGGGCACTCCCGAGAGGATGGGTGTCGTGCGTAAGGCGTTGCCATCCTCCCCCTCTGTCATGGGTGCCTGAGAGCTTCACCGCGCGCTCGGCGTGGTTTGCACCTTCGGCGAGGGAACGCGTCCCTGCTTTCCAGAGTGGTCTCGCCCGTACGGTCCGCTGTGCCTGAGAGGTTGTCTTCGGGGAGGGATTGCTCCTTCGGCGGCCCACGCTGGATACGCGGACACTCTCCCGTACGGGGTCTGCGACAGCCTCAGCCTAGCAGCGGCGACATCGGAGGCCCACGACAACCCGGGCGGTTGTGGACGACCGCCGGGGCCCGCCCGGGCGCGCGGAGCCCGAGCCGCCGACACGCCCGCGCGACCTCGCGAACCCGGGTGTGTGACCTCCGGGCATCATCTAGCTTTGAGGGTGGACCCCGTTCGGACAGCCCGTGGAGGAGACGAGTGCGTACCGACACCGAACACGCTCCCGGCAGGGCCGGGCGCGCCTCCGGCCGCTTCGTCCTCGGAGCCGCCGGTTGCGTGATCACCCTGCTCGGCGGGGCGGCCTGCGGTGGCGCGGACGATCCGGAGCCCGCGCAGGGCACGGTCGGCAACCCGATCGAGCTGGGCGACGTGCAGACCGTGGAGCGCGAGGACCTGGAGGCCGTCTTCGCCGAGGCCGGGGTGGAGGGGACGTTCGTGCTCTTCGACGCCGGTGCCCGGTCCGCCGTGGTGGTGAACCCGGACGCCGCGGGCGAGCGCGCCGTCCCCGCGTCGACCTTCAAGCTCCCGAACACGCTGATCGCCCTCCAGACCGGCGAGGTGTCCGACGTGGACGAGGTGATCGCCCCCGAGTCCGGCGACGAGCTGAGTCTGCGCGAGGCCCTGCCCACCTCCGACGTCCCGGTACACCAGGAGGTCGCGGACCGGATCGGTTACGAGCGGATGTCCACCTGGGTGGACCGCTTCGACTACGGCAACCGCAACATCGGCGATGAGGGGGCGATGGACCGGTTCTGGTTGGAGGGCCCCCTGGAGATCTCCGCCCTGGAGCAGGCGACCTTCGTCGCCGAGCTGGCCCGCGAGGAGCTGCCCGTCGACGTGGAGCACCAGCGGGCCCTGCGGGATCTGCTGCTGGTCGAGGAGGGGCCGCGCCACCAGTTGTTCGGCCGCACCGGCCTGGGTGTGGACGTGGACCCCGTGCCCGGTTGGTGGGTGGGCTGGGTCGAGCGCGACGCGGAGCTGCACACGTTCGCGCTGCGTCTGGAGGTCGAGGACGAGGAGGACGCGGAGCTGCGCGAGTCGCTGGGCCGCGAGCTCCTGGTGGCGCTGGACGTCCTTCCCGCCGCCTAGGGGTCTGTCGGGGAGCGCAGCTGGACCGGCACCGAGCGCACGAAACGCTGTTCGGCGTCGGTCACGCCGCCCATGAACTTGAACGTGCGCAGCGTCATCCGCCGGTCGGCGATACGCAGCCCCGGCAGCTCCTCCAACAGTCGGCGCTCCACCCGGGTGAGGTCGGGCGCGTCGCGCAGCCACAGGATGAACAGGGTGTTCTCCGGGCCCGCGATGGTCGTGCACAGCCGTACCTCGGGAATGCGTTCTCCCAGGTCGGGCACGCCGTCCAGCACCTGGGGGTCGACCGTACCCCACAGGGTGGCGGCGCTGGGCCACCCCATGTGCGCGCGGGAGATGTCGCAGCGCAGCCCGAGGAGGCCGTCCCGCAGCAGCCGGTTGATCCTCCGCGCCGCGGTGGTGGGCGCGACGTCGAGGCGCTCGGCGATGGCCTGGTAGCCGAGTCGGGCGTCGGCGCACAGCAGGTCCACGATGGCCTGGTCGAGTTCGGTGACGCGTTCGTTGCCCGCCGGGTCGCGCAGAGCGGGTGACAGCGCCCGCAACCGGCGCCGTTGGCCGGGGGAGAGGGCCCGAACCTGCCACAGGTAGGCCTCCCGGGGCACCTCGGTGACCACGTGGACCCGGTAGGAGACCACGTCGGGGATAGCGCCCACCCAGTTCAGCAGGTAGTCCGCCAGCCCGGCGCCCGGCACCACGGTGAGCATGAGCTGGTGCGACCCGGCCACGAACTGGATGCTCAGGGTGTCACGGTCCTCGGCCAGGGCCGCGGCGACCCGTTCCACTGATCCGTTGCGGCAGCTCAACTCCACATAGCTGAGGTTCCGACGGGCCATCACCCGGCGGCGCGGAAACGCGGCGATGCGCGCCAGTCCCTCCTCCTCCAGGCGCCTCCACCGGCGGGCGAGCGTGGTCGGGTCCGCGTCCAGGACCGGCCCGAGCTCGGCCCAGGTGGCCCGGGGCGCCAACTGGAGGGCGTTGATCAGAGTCAGGTCGAACTCGTTGGGCATGCTCGATTCCGGCAGAATCCACCTCCTCAGTAGGGATTTCCGGCGATTCCCGAAGGTTACCGGAGCATCCGCGTAGGTTTCCGCAAGATCAGAAACGCGGCCCTGAGCTGCGAGTTCCCCGTTGGTTCACGCGCCGTCGCGCCCGGACACCCCACCGTGGGCCCGGGCCCGGCGCCGGGAGGAAGGTGGCGTCGATGACCCCTGCTGACAGGACCGTCGTGGTCCGGAACGGGAGCCTGATCGACGGGACGGGGTCCGCGCCCCTGCCCGACGGAGCGGTGGTCCTGCGTGGAGGCCGGGTGGACTGGGTCGGCCCCGCCGACCGGGCACCGCTGATCGGCGGACCGCACCGGGTGGTCGACGCCGCAGGGGGCACGATCCTGCCGGGCTTCGTCGACACGCACGTGCACATGACCATGTCCGGCGACGGCATGAACCCGGCCGACCTGATCGACCAGCCGCCGCACTACGGGTACTTCACCGCGATCCCGCGCCTGCGCGCCACCCTCGACGCCGGGGTCACCAGCGTCCGCGACCTGGCCGGTCTCGACCAGGCCGTGGTGCGGGCCGTCGACGAGGGCATCGTCCCCGGCCCCCGTGTGACCACCGCCTACCGGGCGCTCGGCCCCACCGGCGGGCACGGCGACTTCCGCACCTGCTGCGGCTTCGACTACGGCACGGTCCTGGGCCCCGACGGCGCCGTCTCGATCAACACCGACGGTCCCGCCGAGGCCCTGCGCGCCACCCGCGAGGTCATGCGCAAGGGCGCCGGGGTCATCAAGGTGATGGCCAGCGGCGGGGTGTGGAGCCCCCAGGACACACCCTGGCACGACGGGCTCAACATCGAGGAGATGTCCGTGATCGTGCGCGAGGCCGCCAGCCACGACATCCCCGTGGCCGCCCACGCGCAGAGCGCCCGCAGCGTCCGCAACGCCCTCACCGCGGGGGTCACCAGCGTGGAGCACGGGTACGAGATCGACGACGAGGGCGTCGAACTCATGCTGGAGCGCGGCGCCTACCTGGTGCCCACCCTGTCCACCGCCACCACCCCGCCCGACCCGGCGAGGTCCGCCGACTACGCGGTCGCCAAGAAGCTCCGACTCCAGGAGCACCTGAGCGAGAACATCACCGCCGCTCTGCGGGCGGGGGTCCGCGTGGCCCTGGGCACCGACGCGGGCATCTGTCCGCACGGTCGCAACCTGCGGGAACTGGCGCTCCTGGTGGAACACGGGCTGAGTCCCATGGGAGCACTCCTCGCGGGCACCCGCGACGCGGCGGCGCTGCTCGGTCTCGGTGACGAGATCGGCACCCTCGAACCCGGCAAGCGCGCGGACGTCGTCGTCTGCTCGGGCGACCCCCTCGCCGACATCACCCTGCCCGGTGACCCCGACAACGTCACCGTCGTCATCAAGGACGGCGTGGTCCACAAGGACACCACCGGTCGCCGACCGGGCGCCGCGTCCTGACCCGGCCTCCATGGTCCCCGCCCCACCCCTCCCTCCACCACCAGAGGTGACCCATGAGCACCCCGCGATCGAAGCGGAGCGGCGCCGTCGAGGCGCGCCCCGGACTCCTCACCCGCGGCCTCGACACCATCGAGCGTCTCGGCAACAAGATCCCCGACCCCTTCGTCCTCTTCCTCCTGCTCTTCGCCGTGGTCGCCGTGGCCTCCTCGGTCCTCTCGGCGATGGGCGCCACCTACGAGGTGCCCGGAAGCGAGGAGGGCGTCCAGCCGATCCGGGGGTTCTTCACCGCGGGGGGCCTCACCTGGTTCACCACCCACCTGGTTCCCAACTTCATCGGGTTCCCGCCGCTGGGCGTGGTGTTGACCATCCTGCTCGGCGTCGGGATCGCCCAGCGGACCGGCCTGCTCAACACCCTGGTCCGCCGGGCCTTCGGCGGCGCGCCGAAGTGGATGCTCCCCTACGTGGCCGCCCTGGTCGCCGTCTCGGGCAGCATCATGAGCGACGCCGCGATGGTGGTCATCCCCCCGTTGGCCGCGATGGTCTTCAAGGCGGCGGGACGACACCCCGTCGCCGGGCTGCTGGGCTCCTTCGCCGCCGCCATGGCCGCGTTCAGCTGTAGCCCCTTCATCACGAGCACCGACGCCCTGCTGTCCGGCATCACCAACACCGCCGCCGCGTCGGTGGAGAGCCTGGGCACCACCCACGTCAGCCCGATCTCCAACCACTTCCTCACGTTCACCATCGCGGTCGTGCTCAGCGCCGTGGCCGGTCTCCTCATCGACCGCGTCCTCGAACCCGCTCTGGAACGCCGGGGGGTCAGCCGTGAACAGACGGGAGCGAATGCCGCCGTCAGCGGGGAGGGCGAGGACCGTCCCGACCTGAAGATGGACTCCGAGCTCACCGCGAGCGAGCGAGCAGGGCTGCGCTGGGCCGGGATCTCCCTGGTGACCACGGTGATCGCGGTCCTGGCGGTCACGCTCCCCGCGGGCTCGCCCATGCGCAACGAGGACGGCGTCTTCCTCCCCACCTCCCCGCTGCTCGGCTCGGTGGTCTTCCTCGTCTTCCTCACCCTGGCCGTGCCCGGCGTCGCCTACGGTGTCTCCACCCGGGCGATCCGGGGCGGCGCCGACGTGGCGCGGATGATGGGGCACACGGTCAAGGAGATGTCGGGCTTCATCGTCCTGGCCTTCGTCATGGCGCAGTTCCTGGAGCTGTTCAACTGGACCGGCCTGTCCACGTGGATCGCCATCAAGGGCGCGCAGACCCTGGAGGCCACCGGGTTCACCGGGTTCGGCGCCATCCTCTGCTTCGTCCTGCTGGCCTGGCTGATCAACTTCCTCATCATCTCCGGCTCCGCCCAGTGGGCCCTGTTCGCCGTGGTGTTCGTGCCGATGTTCGCCCTCCTGGGCTACGAACCCGGGTTCGTGCAGGCCGCCTACCGGATCGGCGACTCCACCTCCAGCGTGCTCTCGCCGCTCAACCCGTACGTGATCATCGTCCTCGGCTTCCTCAAGTCCTACGAGCCCAGAGCGGGCATCGGCACCGTGATCGCGCGCTGTCTGCCCTTCTCCCTGGTCTTCCTGGTGATGTGGGTCGCCGTCTTCGCGGTGTTCTACTTCGGCGGACTGCCCATCGGCCCCGGCATGTACGCACGCCTCTAGGGCGTGTTCCGCGGATCATTCCGGGCTCGCGACCACCAGGCTGCCTCTTGCTGCGCCGACTTCGCTCGGACAGCCAAACCCGGGCGGGCCCCCGCTGTGCGACACTGCGGAGCTTGCGGAGCAGAGCACAGTAGGGGCAGCTTC
>NZ_JBIAGA010000027.1:0-45226 GCF_042869555.1 Nocardiopsis sp. NPDC006938
CTAATGTCATACTACCTGACATTGATGAAAACGTCAGGCGTTCTGACATTTCCTCGCGCCGATCCTGACTTCCGATAACCCAGTGTTCTAGGAAGTCAGGGACTCAGGGGTGGTTCACCTGTTGACCGGTGCACTCGTGAACCAGCAACACCGAATCAACTTCCCGAGGAGACCCCCGTGGCTGAAACCACCCTGTCCGACCTGACCGCCACCGCCCAGCGCGCCCAGGCCTCCGGCCGCCAGGCCGACGCCGACCAGGCCCAGCTGCGCCGCACCCTGGTCGCCCTGGACCGCCAGGACGGCGGACCCAGCCGCAACGAACTCGCTCGCATGGTCGAGGGCGCGCTCTCCCGGCGCCTGGTGTTGAACACCCTCCAGGCCGCCGACACCCTGCGCGCCCTCATCCCCCTGCTTCCCACCTCCGCCGAGGACCGGCCCATCCACGAGGACGGGCTGGACCTGCTCGCGGGCCGCTGGCACGCCCAGGCCCGCACCAGCGGCCACGTCGTCCTGTCCCTGGTCCCCGACATCGAGCCCGGAGACGGCCTGGAGACCGAGCGCGGGCGGCGCCGCGTGGCGGAGCGCATGCTCGCCCGACTCAAGGAGGCCGGGTTCGAGGTACTGGTGAAGCAGTCGGCGGGCCTTCGCGCCGTTGACGAGCTGGCGGACTGGGGACAGGTCTACCTCACCCAGAAGTAGCCCCCCGAACACCGAAAGGGCCCGGCCATAGGGCCGGGCCCTGCTAGCGTCACATCATCGCCCCTTCGAGGGGTAGCAACATGTGGTTCCTCGGGCGCCTGTCTTTCGGTGCCCCTGTCATCTGCCCTTCGAGGGACTGGCCCGCCACGGTGCTGAGCACCGTGGCGGGCTTTCCGTGTCCGGGCACAAAAAAGCCCCCGCCGCAGAAGCGGCGGGGGGTGAATCGTTCAGCGCCCGTGCACGACCCGACTCATCTCGATCAGCGCGACGCCCAGCCGAGCGGCGTCCTCGATCGGGATGCGCGTGATCCCGCGCGGTGTCTCGTACTCCAGGCCGCCGTCGATCGGGTCGTACTCCAGGGGGTGCTCAGTGTCAGGGCGGGGGTCAGGCCAGCATGACGCAGCCGGACCCGCCCCGCAGACGAACGGATCAGAAAATCGGATCTGTCAGACGCTCCCTCCCGGGAGAATGATCAAAAATCGACCAGACACACGCGGGCGGGGGGTCAGTGCGGGAGCGGTCGCCTGGGCGCCGCACAGCCCTCCGGCGCCTCACAGGCGACCCGACACACCCCCCATTTCGGGCATGCGGGGCGGGGGAGACGGCCTACGGTCGCCGGGGCTCCGGGGGTCGAGCCTGGCAGGCTCGACCCCCGTGTTCACGGTCGGGTCAGACGCCGGTCAGGAGCTCGGCGTGCAGGGCCCGCACCTGGGTGAGGATCTGCTCCAGCAGGCGCCGGGAGACGGCGCTGGCGTCCGGGATCGTCCGGCTCGTGATGGACCGGCCAGCGTTCCTGTGGCTGATGATGAGTTCCCGGATGGGCTCCTGGGCCCGGTCCATGGCCTCCTGGGTCTGGGTGAGCAGGTCGTGGTCGCGGGAGTGGTGGGCCACGTCCCAGACCAGGGTGAGCAGCTCGTCCAGGAGGGGGTCGGCGTGCCGGCCGTGGACGTGGGTGCGCACCGCCCCCTGGAGCCGGGCGACGAGCTGGTCCAGGACCATGTTCTGGCGCTGGGTCCGCCACCAGGTGGGGTCCACCCGCTCCCACACGTCGACGTCGACGTCGATGGGGTGTTCCCAGGCCACGTACATCCTGCCGTCCAGGAGCAGCCCCTGGCGACGCACCGGGGCGCCGTCGGGGCGGGTGTGGGTGAGCGGCATCCGCCCCGGGAGTCCGAGGATGGTCTCGGCGTCCCCGGTCGAGACGGCCGCAGGGAGCGCGTCCAGCTGAGCGGCCAGCTCCTGGCCCTCCTCGGTGTCCTGGTCAGGGGTCCAGGCCGGGTCGTCATCGACGCGCACCGGCAGGCAGCCGGGTGGGCGCTCGCCGGTATAGATGGCCCACCCCTCGGGGTGGTGTTCGAGGTAGGCGCCCGGGTCGATGCCCCACCGGTCCAGGAGCGCGTCCTCGGCGGCGTCGCGGGTGGCAATGAGGGTTTCGCGGGCGTCCATCCACTGCTCGGTGGTCTCGCGGGTGGCGCGGTAGACGGCGGCGTCGGGCAGATCAAGCACGCGGTCAGTGACGGTCATGAGAGCGCTCCAAGGAAGACGAAGGGCGCCCACCACGAGCTGGTGGGCGCCCGGCGGATCGAGGTGCGTGCGGGTCAGTGCTGGGAGGGCGGGGTGGCGGCCACGGCCTCGATCACGTCCAGGTCCCCGGCGGGCAGGGTGATGTAGCCGAGCTCGGTCAGCCAGTGGCACCAGACGGGCTCGAGCCCGGGGTCGGCGGTGAACGCCTCGGTGGTCAGGCGGCCGCTCGCCCAGGCTGCGGTGGTCTCGGCCAGGGCCTGGAGGGCGCCGAGCGGGTACCAGCCCACGGCGGCGACCTCGCGCTCGCAGGCGTCGAGCTCACCGGTGACGGCGGCCTCGAACAGCTCCCACGTGTGCCCGGTGGAGTTGATCCGGCGGCAGCGGCCGGGGTGGAACCCGCCCGGCACCAGCGGGGTCAGCTCGGTGACGGTCAGGCCGATCTCCTCGGCCACCTCCTCACGGGCGGCCGCCGCGTAGTCGGCGTGCTCGTCCAGGGCGTGACCGGCGACCGGCGCGATCCCCGCCGGGGCGGTTCCGCGCCGGATCATCAGCATCTGGGTGCGGTCCTCGGAGAGAACGAGGACGCCGACGCTGGTCTTGCAGCACTGCTTGGCCATACTGGAGGTGCTCCTTCGGAGTACGCGGCCCGCCCGGCCTTGTTCGACAAACAGCGGGCGGGCCGTCTTCGTGTGGACCGGCTGGTCCCCCCGCCCACCCCGTCGAGTGCGGGGTGAGCAGAGCCAGCAGCCGGTCCGTCAGCGCTTCTTGCCCGGCCAGGTGAAGCTACTCACGAGTTACTTGTCCTGTTGCCGGGCGTTCGGGAGAACCACCCCATCTATGGATGTTTGTGGCAACAGCCGGGTCAGGCGGTCGCCGAGGCGACCGCCCTGTTGACCTCCAGGACGGTGCGGCCGCGCCGGGACAGGTCCTCCATCACGGCCAGCACCAGCAGGCACCCACCGGACATCACCACCCCCGCCACCGGGGTGGGCGCGGTGATGACCAGCGCGGCCGGCACCAGCCACACCACGTGGGCGGCCTGGTCCATCGCCTCGGGGTCGCGCTGGTAGTACCCGTGGCGGCCCAGCGCCCGCGCCAGCCCGGCTAGGGTGCGGCGGCGGTCGATCCAGTAGTGGGAGAGCGCGGTGAGGGCGAGCCCGCAGGCGGCCTGGACCGGGGCCAGACCGCCCTCAGCGGCGGCGACCGCGGCGAGCAGCACCATCTGGCACAGGGTCAGGCTCGCCACGTGCGCGCCGCACGCCAGACGCCCGGCCAGGGTAGGCGCGCCCTTGGTGGTGGCCTGGTGGTCGGTCTGAGCCCACCGGTCGCCGACGTGGTGACCGGCCAGCAGGGCGAGGAAGACAGCGGAGAACGACATCAGAGTTCCTTCACGGTGGGTGAGCGGTCGTGGGTTCGCCTGAGGGCAGGCGAACCGGGGAGTGTGGGGGTAGGACCGTTCGCCTGCCCTCAAGAATCGGTCGAAAATATGACAGTCAGGCATGAACAAGGCAGGCGAATCTCGGATTCGCCTGCCTGTTCGCCTGGCCACGCAGCGTGGCGAAATCGGTTCAGATGAGCTTCCACGGAGCCTTGCGGGAGGCGTCCGTCTTGGCGATCGCCCCCTCCTCGGAGAGGGTCTTCAGGGCGGTGTCCACCGCTGCCTTGCCGCACCCTTCGCGTCCGGACAGGGCATCACGCAGGACCCCGGTGGTCGTGGGCCCCTGCTCGTGGAGGACCTCCATCACCCCCTCGATGGCGGGGGAGCGGCGCCGTCCCGCCGGGGCCGGGGCGGCCTTGGCTTCGCGGGCCTGGGCGATGTCGATCACGACCTGGCGGGGCAGCCGCGGCGGTACCGGCCTCCCGCCACGGGCGGCCTCGCGCTGGTGGTCGACCCGCTCCCGGCCAGGGGCCTCCGCGCCCCCACTCGGCGGGGCGCCGGCCACCCCGTTGCGCATGTCGGCCAGCATCCGCTGCACCTCCTCACGGCGCCCCCGGCCGCGCTCGTGCCGGTTGGCGAACGCACCGCGCGACCCCTGATCCAGGGCCGCCTCGGAGTCCGGGTCCAGACCCGCCACGGCCCGGGCCCGGGCGGCGGCCATGAGCTCCTCGGTTTCGGCCTGGGGGGCGTACGCGCCCCGGAACGGCAACGACCTCCCCCCGAGGCTGTAGGCCAGGCCCTTGTTACGGATGTGGGCCTGGGGGTCGGGCAGGTCGCCGGGGTTGACCCCCAGGCCCATCTCCCGCTTGAAGATCCCGGCCTGGGTGGCCGAGAGCTTCATGCTGATGGCGTTGGTGGCGGTCATGTTGGAGCGGATCATGTCGTCCTGGCAGAACCCCTCCAGCCCGAACCCCTGGCTGGCGCCGACCAGGACCACACCGACCGCCCGCCCCTCACGGGCGATGCGGTTCAGCCGCCCCTTCCCCGCGGCCTCGATCTGCGCGGAGGCCTCGTGGAACTCATCGATCACCACCATCACCCCAGGCCAGTCCGGGCGCGGGGCGAACTCCGAGGTGTCGTGGAGCTCGTTGATGAGCCCGCGCACCTCCATGAGCTTGATGACGCCGTCGATCATCCTCGACCGGGACGCCGGGTCGGCCTCCACCGTCCAGTGCGCGTGCTTCGCGATCCGAGGAGAGGGGCCCTTCTGGGGCTTGGCGTAGATGACGACGGTGCACCCAGTCTCGAACGCCCCCATGACCAGGGTCTCGACCACGGTGGTCTTGCCCGCGCCGGTCTTACCGGCCACGAACCCGCCCCACATCGAGTCCTTGTCGTAGAGCTTCCAGGCGGCGTCGCCCTGGCCGTCGATGTACTCACCCAGCCGCACCAGGATGTCGTTGCCCTGGCGCAGCACCCGGGAGCGGCCGTCGTCCAAGGGCACCTTGCGGTCGGAGGTGGCCTGGGAGACCACCCGCAGACGCACGATCGACGAATCCGGCTCCTGGCCGGGCTCGGGCTCGATGTCCTCCACCGCCAGCGCCCCCGGGGACAACTTCAGGCCGCTGGCCACCCGCCCCAGAGCCGCGTCCACCGTCGCTTTCTCCTGGGACCCCGCCGCCAGGTGCAGCACCGCGGTCGCCCCGTAGTCGGTCCGCTCGATCTCGGACAGCTCGGTGCCCGGCAGGGCTTTGTTGGAGGCGGCCACGAACGTGGGCCAGCGCTCCTGCAGGCGGCGCACCAGCTCGTCGGCGTCCACCACTGTGCTCTCCACCCGGGTGTCGCGGGCCTTCAGCTCGGCCAGGCGGGCGGCCTTGGCCGCCGCCGGGTTGAGCACCACCGTGTTGTGGCGGTGCCACTGCCAGTACCGGGCCGCGGCCGTGCCCAACACCCCCAGCCCGGTCAGACCCGCGAGCGCGACCAGGTCCGGCGACCAGCCCACACTCAACCCGACCGCGTGCGCGGCCACCGCACCGGCCGCACCCACGTTCGCCACCAGCCGGGTGTGCCCGCTCTCGCGGGCGGCCCACTCGGCGGCGTGCGGGTGCTGCTGCGCGGCCCTCGCGCTGCGCAGCCACGCCGGGACGGCGTTGGCGGTGGCCACCGCACCGGCCGTCACCAGCCCCAGCGAGGCGGCCCCGCCCACGTCGGTGGCGGCCACCAGCGCCTCCTGGGCGGTGATGGCCCCGGCCGCCGACAGCCCCCAGTACCAGGGGGTGAGCGTGTGCCGGTACAGGTCCCGCATGCTGCCCTGGGGCGGGCGGGCGATCGCCGCCCAGACCTTGCCGGGGATGCCCTCGGAGGTCCACCGCTTCTTCTTGTCCTCCTTGTCTTGGGCGGCCTTGGCGGCCTCCAGGGTGCGCAGTGCCTGTTCCAGCTCGCGGGCGCGGGGACGTCTCGTGGCCACGGATCTCTCCTTCGGGGTGTGGGGGTGCCTGCCGTCGTCAGCGCTGGGGCGGCACCCCCAACGGACGCCGCCCCCACCAGTGGCTGGTGCGGGCGGCGTTTCGGCTATGTCGTGGTTGGTCAGTCGCCGTTGAAGTAGGCCGGGTCCGTGGCCGCCTCCTGGGCGGCGTCGTCGTAGGCGGCCTGCACCGGCTCGTTCGTGCCGCTCACCTGGGCGATCGCGTCCTCGCTGGCACCCAGCGCGGTGCGAGCCGCCTCCAACGCCGCCCTCAACGCCGTCATGGTCTTGGGGCCGTTGCCGGCCAGCTCGGCCTGGCTGATCAACAGCTCGACGTGGGGGATCACCGTGCCGCGCGTGTAGTCGGCCTCGGAGCGCATCATCGCGATGTCGGTGGCGTAGGTGGCGTCCCCAGCCGTCGACGCATACCCGCCGCCGGTGTCCTCGGAGACCTCGTCGGTGTCGGGCTCGCCGTCCCAGGTCCGCTCGTCCCGGTCGGAGGTGGGCGTCGTGGACGGCCCGGTGTTCTCGCGACCCCGCCCAGACTCAACGGGCTCAGGCTCAGGCTCGGGCGCCCGGCCCTCCATCGCGTCACCGATGGTGTCCGCGAGCCTGTCCAGCGGCGTGTACTCGCGACGGTGGGGGTCGTGCTTGGGGTCGGTGGGGTTGTGCCAGTCGATGCTCATACGGGGTCCTCTCCGCGGGGGTGGTTAGCGGGGCTTGTAGTAGTCGCCGTGAGCGGCGTCGGGGGAGGAGGCGCGGGCCTCGGCCACGGGGGAGTTGGCCTCGTGCAGCGCGGTGGCGGCCTCACGGGCCTTGGCCGCGGCGTGGGTGTAGGCGGCGCGGGAGGCGTCCACCGCCGCCACGGTGGCCTCACCCATCTGCGCGGTGGTCATCCCCGCCGCGAGCTGTTCCTTGGAGATGCAGGTGGAGTCCCAGTAGGTGGCGTGCTCGTTCAGCGCGTCCACGTGAGCGCGCAGGGACGCGGCGTCGGACAGATTCAGCAACGGGGTAATCTCCTTCGGTTCGGGTTCGGGTTCGGGTGTGGTCTCGAGGTCGGGGACTGGGCTCAGCCGACGCCGGCGTTCGGCGTCCAGGTCGACCACCGCCCCGTCCGAGTCCGAGTCGGAGTTTTTGGCCAGGGGCTCGTAGGGGCGGTCGCGCCCGTACTCGTAGATGGTGTCTCGGGCCCTCCAGTCGGACAGGTCCTGGGCCAGGGACGGCTCGGGCTCCTCAGCCGGTGCGGGTTCGGCTCCCTCGTCCTCGTCCCGGGCCTTGGCCTCGTCCTTGTCCTTGGCCTCGTCCCGGGCCTGAGCCTCGTCCCGGGCCCGGGCCTCCTGGGCTCGGAGGATCTCCTGTACGCGGCGCAGGATCTCCGCGTCCTCACGCTCTCGCAGTTCACGCTCCCGGTCCCGCAGTTCACGCTCCCGGTCCAGCAGTTCACGCTCCTGCTCACGATCCCGGACCTCACGGTCCAGGCGCTCCTGGCGGGCCACCGGGTCCTCGGGGTCCACAGCTGGCCAGTCCGCGACAGGTTCGGGGGCGGGTTCGGGGGCGGGCTGTTTCTTGGGCTCTGGCTCGGGCGACGGGTCCAGCTCAGGCCAGTCGACCGGGGCCTGGTCGCCGTCGACGTCCAGGACATCGGCGGGCTCCGGGTGACGATCGGGGAAGCGCTGGTCCCAGCGCCTCCCAGCCGTGTCCTGCACCCGGCCCCAGGTGGCCTCACGCTTGGCCTTGCGCTTGGTCCGCCGGGCCTGGGCGGCCCGCATCCGCTCGGGGTAGCGCTCGATGGCCCGGTCCCACTGGTCCTCCCACACCGTGCCCAGGTAGCGGCGCATGGCCCCCGACCCCGGACGACGCCGCCGCCCCCGGCCGCCGCGACCACGAAGCTGGTCTCGTTCGGCCTGAGCCCTCCTGTAGTTCGCGGCCTCCTTGAGCGTCCCGGCCGGGTCCCGGCAGATGAACGCGATGGTCGCCATGATGATGAACAGCTCCATAGCGGCCTCACAGTCCGATCAGGGACCCGAGAAGGGCGGCGCCGGCCTGGGAGACCGCGCCGGTGGCCTGGGACCCGTACAGGCCCAGGGCGCCGCCGGTCACCGCCAGCAGCGAGGGCACCGTCAGAGCGGCGGTGCGGGCGAACCCGTCCGGCTCACCGTCGAGCAGGTCAACGATGGCCGCGCCGGTGATGAACAGCGCGAGGATGCCCACGGCAGCCGGGGCGCCCAGCAGGTAGTCAGCGGCCCAGGCCAGCGCCCCGCCGCCCCACTGTCCGACGAAGCACAACGCGGCCGCGGACCCGGCCATCAGGGCGCAGGCGAAGGTCAACCATTTGGTGAACTTCCGGAACTTCTTGTGCCGCTTCAGGGCCAGCATCAGGGCCAGCGACCCGAGCATGACCAGGAACATCGCAGAGCCGAACAAGAACCCGAGCATGGTGTTCTCCTTTCTTCTTGGGGGTTGTCAGCGCAGTGCCAGTACCAGGGCGATCGCGCCGATGAACGCGAGCAGCGCCGCCTGGCGGGCGGCACTGCGGTTGATGTGCACCAGCAGCAGCAGGACCGCGTTGATCGCGGTCGAGACGCTGGTGCGGGTGATCTCGACGGCCCGCCAGGGGCCGGACTCGGGCAGGTGGTCGCCCCGCCGGGCCCGCGCGATCTCCTCGCGCAGGGTCGGGGCGGGGGTGTCCCACACATCCGGTGGACGCAGCCGCGTCCACCAGGGCGAGGACACCCGACCGAGGTCCTCCAGGCCCTGCTGTTCCTCCGCCGCCTGTTGCGCCCGGTCCTCGACCACCGGGGCCGGGACCGCCTCAGGCGCCGGAGGAACGGGATTGGGGGCCGGGGGCCGCGGGTCCGGTGTGGTCGGCGGCCGCTCCTCACGTGGAGGGGCCGGGGGCCGGGGTACCGCGAACAGCGGCGGTGCCGCCTCCGGGCGGCGTGTGCCTCCCGGTGGGGGCACGTGGTCAGGCAGGGCACCCATCGGCCCCTCCAATCGTGTTCGTTCAGGTCAAAACGGGGAAAGCGGCGGGCCGCCACCCCGTGGGGTGGCGGCCCTTGTGTGGTGGCCCCTGGGCGGGGCCCGAGCCAGTCGCGCGGACGGTGGGTCGATCGGTTCTCCTTCGCTGCGTAGTGGGTGGTGCACCAGGACGGTCGGGGCGCGTGGCGCCGGTTCACCCCCGAGGGGGTGTCGCCGGTTCACACACCGGACCGGAGTGGTGCGCAGACCCACCGCAACGTTTGGTTGCGGTGGGTCTGCGCACCCGCCGGAGGGCGGGGCGCCCGGGTGCCCGCAGGGTCAGTGCGGGCACCCGACGGTGGGCTAGTCGATCAGGCCGGCGGCACGCAGGTGACGCCCGGCAGCACGGTCGGAGACCCCGGCACCACGCGCAACCGCCGCGATGCTGGGCGCCTCACCGGTCGCCTGGAGCAGGACCTCGAACACCTCCGCGACGCGGGCCCGGTTGACTTCGGCTTCGGCGGAGGAGTGGTGCACCACCGCACCCGGCACCTGGCCCGGCACCTGCGGCATCTGCTGGTCAGAGCCACCCACGTGGCCACCCACGTGCGCGGGAGCCGTGCCCGCGTGGGCCATCGCCCCGCCGAACCCGGCACCAGAGGCCACCCAGCTGCCGGGGGTGCCGGGTCCACCCGGCTGGAGGGCGGAGGCGTCGTCGGGCACCTGGGGGGTGGTGCCGGAGGTGAGCGCGTAGGGACGGGTCAGGGCCATCTCGACCTCCACCTCCTGGCGGCGCTTGAACAGCTTCGCGTTGGCCTCCAGGACCGTCAGTTCCTCCTCGGTCTTGTGCTGGATGGCCTCGCGGCGCATCCGCGACTCGCTCTGGCGGCGGATCCGCTCGGCCTCGGCGTCGGCTTCCAGACGGATCCGCTCGGCGTCGGCCTCGGCGGTGGTCAGGTCCTTCTCCGCCTGGGCCCGCAACCGGGCGACGTTGGCCTCGCGGCGCAGCTTCGCGATCTCGCGCTCGTCGGCGTCCGTGGGGTCGGTGGACAGCGCCCGCTCCCGTTCGGCCCGCTCGGCCTCGACCCGGGCGCGCTCGCGCTCGCGCTCGGCCCGCTCAGCGTCGACACGGTCCTGTTCGGCCTGCTCGGTCTCAATCCGCGCCCGGGTCTCTTCGGCCCGCTGGCGGGTCTGCCAGTGCCAGCCTGCCTTGGCCGCCAACGGCAGGAGCGCGAGGATGGCCAGCGCCGGGGAAGTGAGTACCCCGTGCGCGGTGATCACCACGGCGGCCAGGGTGGCCAGGATCCACCCGGTCGCGGTGAGGCCGCGGCTGTGGTCTCCGGTGAGGTTGGCCCTCTTCCACTCGGTGGCCAGCACGAACAGCCAAACCAGTTCCACGCCGGCGCCGACCGCGAGCGCGACCAGCGCCGGGGCGGTGGGGGTGGCCAGGTCGTAGACCGACCAGGTCGTGAACACCACGGAGGCCGCCGTCACCGCGGTGGCGATGACGGTGGTCGGGTCGGGGAGCTTCTTCCAGAGCATGACGTTGTCCTTCCAGGTCAGATCGTGTTCGGGGCGGCGCGCTCAGCTCAGGGCCAGCAGCGTCAGCGTGGTCACAGCGGCCAGGAGCAGTCGGGTCGGCGTCACTGGGCGTCCTCGCTGTCGGCAGCGGGACGGCGGGGTCGCACCACCGGGTGCGCCTCGGCGTGGTCCGTTTTGGCGAGGAGCACGAGCGTGATGGCGCCCCAGAGCACCAGGGCGGCCACCGCGATCAGGTCGATGGGCATCATCGGGCGGCCCCGCAGACGCCGCAGACGTAGGAGGCCCGGTAGACGTCCCAGTCCATGGCGCGGCCGCAGCAGGTGGGGGCGGTCATGCGGGTGATCAGGCGCTGGATGAGGGTCATGCCGCCCTCACCACCCGGGCCTCGTCGGCGGGCCAGGACCCGTCCACGGAGACCGGGACCAGGGCGAGGACCTGCTCGTAGAGGAGTTCCTCGGGGTCGGGCTCCTCGGCCAGGGCCTCGTGGACCGGGCGCACGTGGGGGCGGCCGGTGGGGGTCTCGGCCAGCCCGACCAGCCGGTGGTCGGCGATGACGGTGTCTTCCAGGACCCGGGCCGCGATGGCGGGGTCGTCCCACCCGCCCTCGGCCAGGGCCAGGGCCTCGTGCACGTCCCAGGAGGGGTGCTCCCAGGGGTCGGCGGGGAGCAGCTCGGCGGTGTCGGGGTCCCAGAAGCGGGGGCTGTGCGCCTGGACGATCTGCGCGTCCTCCAGGTCGGCCAGGGCGGCGAGTTCGTAGTCCTCGGGGGTAGGCTCGGGGTCGTACATGCTGGTCTCTCTTTCAGGTGAGCAGTTGTGCGAGAGCCCGCCCAGGGATTACGGCCCCGGGCGGGCTCGTTCTGTGTAGGAGCTGGTCAGCGGTTCGCGGCGCGGACCGCGATGATCAGCAGGGCCGCGCCGGAGACGAACATCGCGGCGATGGCGTACAGGCCGAACTCAGGAGCGGCCATCAGGTCGAGCAGGGCGTCCACGGGGGTTCTCCGTTCGGTGTGTGGTCAGCGGGTGTGGACCCTGGTGGTCCCCGCGCTGTCCGGCCACGACGGGCCGGACAGCACAGGCACCCGGGGGTCACGCGGTGAGGACCTCGACGTGGTCCTGGGCGGCCAGCTCGTACTCGCGCAGCTGGAGGAGGCGGTCGCGGAGCACGTTCGGGATCGCGGCGTCGGTGGTGGCGTACTCCAGGTCGCGGCAGGCCTCCATGACCTCGTCCAGGGCGTGCTCGGCGGCCCGCAGGTCGTCGGACAGCCGGTCGGCCTCGGCGTGTAGGGCGGCGATCTCGGCCCGGCAGCGGCGGTGGGTGAAGCGGATCATGCGGCGGCGCTCCTCGTGGTCGTGGTGGTGGTGATCGGGACGACGTCCGCGAGACGGCCCTCGGAGTAGGCCTCCAGGTCAGCGCGGATCAGCTCGGAAGCCTCCTGGACCCGGGCGGCGACCCCGCCGTTCGTCGTGTCGGCGAGGTCGATCGCGGCGAGCTGGTCGACCAGCGCGGAGGCCATCAGAGCGCTCCGACCGTGGTGGCCAGCTGGTCGGCGCGGAGCTCGTCCAGGAGCGCGTCGCGCTCGGCGGTCAGGGCGTCGATCCGGGCCTGCAGGAGCGGGTCGTGGTAGTCGGTGGCCTCGCGGGCGGCCTGGTCGTAGGCGGCCAGGCGCATCAGCGCGTCCCGGAGCACCTCCGGGATGGACGCGTCCTCGCGGGCGTAGTCCAGGGACTGGCAGGCGGCGATGACCTCGTCCAGGGCCAGCTCGGCCGAGCGCTCGCCTTCCGTCCGCAGGGTGACCTCACATGCGAGGCGCGCCACCTGGGAGGAGAGGGCCCGGTTGGTGTATTCCAGCTGCTTGTTCCGCTTCGTCAGGCGGGCGATCCCGGCTTCGTGGTGGCTCATGTGGCTGTCCTTTCGCAGGTGAAGAAGGGTGTTGAGCTTTACGGCATAGATTTTTCGAGGTCAGGCGACCGTGGCCAGGTGACGCTGGAGGCGGGCCCGGTAGCGGGCGCGCTTGCTAGTGGCGGGGTGCATGAGCAGCGCCGCTCGGACCGCGCGGTGGGTCTCGCCTCGGGTGAGCCACCCCGTGGCCAGGCGGGCCGTGTCCAGGTCCGTGACGTGGGCCAGGTCGGAGAACATCGCGGCGCCGGTCTCGCCAGCGGCGTCCTCCTCGGCCTGGTCCTCGTCCACCTCCTCGGGGGTGCGGGGGCGGGACTCGGGGATGTCGGTGACCAGACCGTTCGCGTCCTCGGCGTAGACGGTGACGTCCGGGGCCAGGGCGGGAGCGGTGGGGGTGAACTCGGGGGCCTCCTCGATCACCGCGGGGAGCAGGGGCTCGATGTCGTCGATCCCGGCCTGGGCGGCGTGGTAGCGGAGGAACTCGACGTCCTCATCGCGGGTCTGGTGCCACAGGGCGGTCTGGAGGCGGGTGTGGTCGGAGCGCCAGGAGGCCTCGGGCTGGAGCATCAGGTCGGCGGCGAGGCGGCCGCCGGCGGCCTCGATCGCCACGGCGATCTCCCAGTCGGCGCGGGTGGTGCCGCCGGAGGTGGCGACGCGGATGACGTCAGCACGGGTGGCGCCGGTGGTCGTGGTGACCTGGGCGAGCATCTCCTGCGTCGACGTCATCACGTCCTCCTCGTCTGGCGGTTGCGCCGTGCTGTGGACTTCAACTGTTATATGACAGTACACTGTGGTGTACTAGCACGCAAGCACCACTCGGAAAATAGGCACCAACCTGCTAGATCACCGGCTCATGCGTACTAGTACGCTTAGGGCATCAGCTGAAGGAGCTCCCTTGTCCCCAGAAATCCAGCGTCCCGACCCGCCCTACATTCAGGTCGTGAAGCACATCAAGGCCGACATCGAGTCCGGGGTTCTTCGGGACGGGCAGAAGATCGACTCCGTGCGTGCGATCGCTGCGAAATGGAGGATCTCGCTCGCCACCGCGACCAAGGTTGTTGGAGTGCTCAAGGCCGAGGGCCTGGTGCGCAGCGAACCGGGCAGGGGCAGCATCGTCACTCGAGACCAGGCAACGGCAAGCGCCAAAGACCGGCTCATGCGCAGTCTCGGCGGACAGATCTACGCAGCCAACGAGCGAGCAGAGATCCTCGGGGCCGAACTCATGCCGGCTCCTGAAGAAGTGGCGGACGCACTGGGAATCCCGGCTGGAACTACTGTGATCCGGCGCCGGCGGGTCACACTCCGGGACGAGGTGCCCTCCTCAGCAAGTACGTCCTGGTACAGCGGGGACCTGGCCGAATCGGCCCCCCTTTTGCTTGAGGCAGCGCGGATCCGTCAAGGCACCCCGAAGTACGTGGAAGAGAGCACGGGGCTCATGCCCGCTGCCGGTAAAGACCAGATCCGCGCCGACATCGCCTCGGAGGAGGACTCCGCCGCACTCGGCATCCCCCTGGGCTCCCCGATCCTCCGCAAGCAGAACTGGGTGTTCAACTCTGCGGGCGAAGTGATCGAGTTCGGCCAGTCCGTCTCCGTGGCCCGCCGCTGGGCCACCTACACCTACGAAATCTCCAGGTAGGACCTATGAAGCTGCTGCACTCAGGAAAAGTGCGCGACGTCTACGCCGACGGGGATGACCTCATCCTGGTGGCCTCGGACCGTGTGAGCGTCTACGACGTCGTGCTGCCCACACCCATCCCCGACAAGGGCAAGATCCTCACCCAGCTCTCGCTGTGGTGGTTCGAGCAGCTTGCCGACATGGTGCCCACCCACATCATCTCCGCCACCGACGTGCCTGAAGAGTGGGCAGGCCGGGCCGTGCGCTGCCAGAGGCTCACCATGCTCCCCGTGGAATGGATCGCCCGGGGCTACCTCGCGGGCCTGGGACTCAAGGAGTACGAGAAGCAGGGCACCGTCTCCGGGATCAAACTCCCCGAAGGCCTGGTGGAAGCCTCCAAGCTCCCCAACCCGATCTTCACCCCCACCACCAAGGCGTCTGAGGGCCACGACGAGTTCATCACCTACGCGGACGTCGTCGAGGAGATCGGCCAAGAGACCGCCGACCGCCTGCGTGCAGTGACCCTGGACGTCTACAAGCGTGGCGCGGAGATCGCTGCTGAGCGGGGCATCATCATCGCCGACACCAAGCTGGAGTTCGGCCGCGCGGCGGACGGTACGCTCGTGCTCGCTGACGAGGTGCTGACCTCAGATTCCTCCCGGTTCTGGCCCACCGACGACTGGCAGCCGGGACGGCCTCAGCACGCGTTCGACAAACAGTTCGTCCGGGACTGGTCGAGCACCATCACTGGCTGGGACCGAACTTCACCCGGCCCAGAAATCCCCGACGAGATCGTGGACGCGACCCGAGCCCGGTACATCGAGGTCTACGAGCGGATCACTGGCAAGACTTGGGAGGCGTGAGCATGTATCAGAGCTACGACCGCAACAAGCTGGTCCATGAAGTGGGCGAATTCCTGAAGCGGGAGGGCCTCGAACCCATCGCCCAGGACGACCCGAAGCCGGAACACGCCGCGATGTTGCTCCTCCGATCTTTCGGAATTGAGCCCGTAGTCGACCACGTAGCAGTTCTCAAGGGCTCGATGAACAGCTCCTGGGAGGACACCGACGAAGAGCGGTCCAGGCGCATCCGTAGCTAGCCGACATCAGAAAGACCCCGAGCAGCAGAAGCTGCTCGGGGTCTTTCCAGCTCTCAGGTGTGTCCCAAGAGCCTCCACAGCGCCCCCGTGACACGGGTGCTCCCTGTATGGTCGTCCCACGGTGGGGCTGACCACCCCACCTCAGACATGACGAAGGCCCGGGACCAACCGGGCCTCGTCCAGACAAGCGGCTGCTCTCGCAAAGCAGCGACACTAAAGCTCGCCATAGTAGACACCGGCCACTGTAGCCGACGGACGAGCGGATGGGCACCTTTTGGGTACCTCTTAGTGCCGTGACCTGTGCGAGGACTGCCTAGAAAGCAGACCCGTGACCACCGAGGACACCGTCCCCTACCCCGTAGTCCTTCGCGCGCCGGACGTCGACTGGATCAAGTTCGACGCCGAGCTCGCCCGCGACGGATCCGTCGAACCCGTCGTCAAGGCCCTCTACGCCGCCCTCGCGAGCTTCGCTGACCAGGTCAGCCGCGACACCGACGAGACCGTCGACGAAGACGAGATCCCGACCCGCAAGCGCCTCGCCAAGTGCATCGGCAAGTCCGTGGACACCGTCGACCGCGCCATCAAGAAGCTCGAGGAGATCCACCTCCTGGAGGTAGAGCGGCGCAAGGACCCGACCAACCCCCGCAGCAACATCCCCAGCGTCTACCGACTCCTGGACCGGGAGCGGTGGGACGAGCGCGCCGGAGAAAGGGCCGCGAAGCGACGCGCCGAACGTGAGCGCAAGCGGCAGGAAGCCGAGCAGGCCAAGCGAGAGCAGGCCGCCAGGGACCGCGCTGAGGCCGAGAAACAGCAGGAAGAAGCACCCGAAACCGGACCTGATCACCCCTGCGGAGAGGACTGTGGGGGGTGGCCGCATGGGTGCGGCCAGGGTGGCCGCATGGGTGCGGCCAGGGTGGCCGCATGGGTGCGGCCAGGGTGGCCGCATGGGTGCGGCGGTACCTCTTCTAGTCAAGAGGGGTCTTCTTCTTCCTCAGGTGAGAGTGCGGAACCTGAAGAAGAAGACGGCACGCCTTCGGCGAAGAAACCCCGCCGTGTCGGCGCTGGTGTCGCCCTGCTTCAGGACATGACCGGCGCCACCGTCGAGGAGGCCCAGGCCGTCATCGCCCGCCTCCGAGTGGAGGCCAAGCGCCTCACGGGCCGCGAGATCGGCTCAGTTCGCCGCTACCTGTCTGGATTCGACCCCGAGGACCTCGACCCGCACTTGAAGGCTGTCCGTGCTCAGCGTGCGCCTGAGGCCCGCACGGAGGCCCCTGGGGTCACGGGAGCGGACCGCACCTGCCTCAAGCACCACGTGCCCCTGGACTGCCCGGTGTGCGCTGGCTTGTCCGAGGAGACCGTGCGTGGCCTCCTGAACGAGTACGGCCCCGTCCGGCGCCCGGACCTGGCCCGCCGGTTCCCCGAACCCGCCCACGCCTGAACTCGCCCTGCTCCCAACCCGTTGACAGCGGGCCGGTTGGCCTGCACGAAAGCGGGGTGGGGACGCCGCCTGCAAGCCCGCGTCCCCACCCCTTGGCCACCCCCGAAAGGATGGACACCCATCATGACCGACCGCACTCCGCCCCACGACATCGAGACCGAGCAGACCCTGCTGGCCGCGATCATGATCGCGCCCACCGTCATCGAACAGGGTCTGCGCCTGGCCGACGTGCAGACGCTCCTGCACAGCGGCGAGGACTTCTACAGGCCCGGCCACCAGATCATCTACGAGTCCCTGTGCCGTCTGTCCGAGCGCGGTGAGCCCATGGACGCGCTGTCGGTCTCGGCGGAGCTGTCCAAGCGCGGTGAACTCGACGTCGCCGGGGGCGGCCCCTACCTGCATACGTGCACCGCACGGCCGGTGATCGCGAACGCGGGCTACTACGCCAAGATCGTCGCGGACAAGGCCGTCCTGCGCCGTCTGATCCAGGTCGGCACCCGCATCGCCCAGTTCGGCTACGAGGGCGTGGGCGAGGTTGACGATCTCGTGGACGCCGCCCGAGCTGCGGTTGCCGAGACCGTCGTCAGCAGCGCCGATGGTGAGGGCGACCTCGTGCACATCCTCGACGGAGACCTGTGGTCGGGTGTCACCGAGGAGATGGAGCACGGAAGTGACCAGGTTGGGCGCCGGGTGCCGACTGGGTTTGTTGACCTGGACGTGATCACCGGGGGCGGGTTCGAGCCCGGCCAGATGGTGGTGGTCGGGGCCAGGCCATCCGTGGGCAAGTCCACCGTGGCCTTGGATTTCTCCCGAGGAGCGGTCAAGGCCGGACACTCCGCGCTGTTCTTCGGGTTGGAGATGACCAACAAGGAACTCCTCCAGCGGTGGATCGCGGCCGAAGCCAACGTCCCCCTGCACTGCATCCGCACCGGCGGCCGCGACATGATCGACGAAGGGGCCTGGGGCAGGGTGACGCAGGCCCGTACCCGCGCCCAGGAGGAGAACTACCAGCTCTGGATCGCTGACCAGTGCACCACCGTCGCGCAGATCCGAGCCAACGCCCGCCGCCACCAGGCCCGCCACGGGCGGCTGGACCTCGTGGTCGTGGACTACCTCCAGCTCATCCCCTCCACCGCCACGGCGGAGAACCGCCAGCAGGCCGTGAGCGAGTCCAGCCGAGCCCTGAAGCTCCTGGCCAAGGAACTCGGTGTGGTGGTGGTCGCGCTCTCCCAGCTCAACCGCAAGCCCGAGGACCGGCCTGACAAGCGCCCCCAGGTCTCGGACCTTCGCGAGAGCGGAGCCGTGGAACAGGACGCGGACGTGATCATCCTGCTCTACCGCGAGGACGTCCACGACAAGGACTCCCCACGTGCGGGCGAGGCCGACCTGATCATCGGCAAGCACCGCAACGGGCCCACGTGCGATGTGACGGTGGCCTTCCAGGGGCACTACTCCCGCTTCGTGGACATGGCCCCGGGATAGCCCCTGAAGAATCACCGAGTACGAGCGTGCCGGGGAGGTCGACCTGGTGGTCTCCAAGAACCGCGAGAGCTGCGGACGGGTGCACCGTGGTCTTCCCGCCAGCCGCACTACCAGCGGTTCCCGGACATACCCGCCATGTGAGCCTTGCTGGTGGGAAGCTGGAACCCCCTCCTGGCCCCGTGGAATGGAGCGAGATGACCACGACCTCCCAGAACGGCGAACTCACCCCCAACGAGCGCAAGATGCTGCGGCTGTTGACGATGCTGCCCGCGCCGGACCGAAGGCAGGGTGACGACGTTGACGTGCGGCGGGCCCGCACGTTCTGGAACACCATGTCCGACCACCTGGGCACCGTGCGCGGTCCGGAAGGGCAGATCCGCACACCGGCTGTTCATGCGGGGGCTCTCATCGAAGAGGGGATCATCGGCCTTCGTGCAGGCTTGGAAGCCGAGGACGCTTCCCCTCTATCCCGCCTTCGGGTATCGACACGGTGGCTCGCTCAGCGCTTGTTCGACATCTTCGGTGAGCTGTCAGACCAGCAGCTCGTGGCCTTGAGGAAGGCGCTGAGCCCTGCTTTGGGCCGGGCCTCTTCAGGCCTGGCCCATGAGTGGCTGCGTCAACTGCGTGAGGCGGCGTTGAACGTCATCCTTGAGACCATCCCCATCGAGATGGATTCCAAGAACGAATTCGACTTCCTGGACAAGTCCTGGGGGCACCCGGACCATGACGTGAGGCTCTTCCCCACCGATCTGGACGGTGTCCTGAAGCACTCCGCTCCCGCCGGTCCTTGACCGGAGCCGCACACAGAAAGGGCCCACACCAGCCGCTGCGCTGGTGCGGGCCCTTCTTCGTGCCCAGGGGAAATCTATGCCGTAAAGGTGACTCAGAGCCTTTCGTCGCGTTCCCGCATCGCTTCGTAGGCCAGCTCACGCATGGTCACGGCACGCTGGGCCATGTTCACGGCGAGTACCCCCACTGCCGCGCTCAGAAGGATGAGGGCCGCTGTAGGCAGCGCGCCCCACTGCCCTGAAGAGGCGATGACGGCGAGGGTCAAGGGCACCGGCAGTACGGCCAACGTCCATCCCCCGATACGCAACAGTCGTGGGGTTCGCGGGCGAGCCCAGGTGGCGTGATGGTGCCAGACCAGCAGTGCGATCACGGCGACGAAGTAGGGCCCGCACCACATGTTCGCCTCCGCCAAGCCCATCCCCAGGCTCTGCTGGAGGATCTCCTGGGAAGCGGTCCATCCGATCGCTGGAGGGAACCAGAGCATCAGGTAGCCGTACCGGTGCGCCACATGAGCCAGGTTGAGATGCCTCTCCGGGCCCTGCGTTCGGTAGAACAACTCGACCATGCGGATCTCACGGATCTTCGCCAGCAGGCGGTTGTCCTCGGTGGATTCCTCGGTGTGCATCCGCAGGAGCCGCTGACGCTCTTGTTCGCGATGCTCCTCCCGGATCCGAACAGCATCTTCCGCGTTCCGGGCCAACTCATCGACCTCATCGAAGCGGTCTTCACGACTGGGCAAGGGTCCTCCAGGAGGTAGGGGGAGTAACACCCAGCTACTACCCCACCCTGAAGCTTCCCGAGCCCGTTTTCGTGACGTTCGCAGCACCAGATCGCTACGGTGAGTACACCCCCATGGACGAGGAGAAACCGTGTCCCCAGGACTTACCCCGCAGTCCCAGACCGAGGAAGCCCGGGCCCGCCGGGTGCGGCAGGTGCGTGTCACCGCCGCCGACATCGAGGAGATCAAGGAGATCTGCCTGTCGGCTCTCCAGGCAGCGGACATCGGGTACGCCATCCAACACATCGCGTTGCGAGAAGCCAAGCTCACCCGGGGCGGTTTGATCGTGCGCGGGTTCGTTAAGAGCTACTCCTCCGAGTACAGCGACAAGACTCCCCGTCCCATGCGGCAGGCCCTGGAAGACCTCGGGTTCGTCGTGAGCAAGGACTTCGGGAAGGACGGGATCATCGTGACCGGATGGGACCCCCACCACTACGAAGGAACCCAGCTCACCTCGCACCGAGTCCGGATTCGAGTCCGCGAGCTCCAGGAGGTCGAGCAGGAACTGCTGGAGCTGGAAGCCTCCGAGGTCCAGGTGCGCGGCATCTGATGCCTCGCCTGCCGTTCCTCGTGCTCAACGGGGAGCCCGGCACGTAGCACCCCTCGCACACGTGCGAGGAGCGCTACGTCTCGCACGTCACCGCTCGGGCAGGTGCGGGCCGATGGTCTCCAGGATGCGCACCAGGTCGTCGACCTCGTCGAGCTCCTGGAGACGGTCGCCCTCCCGAACAGCGAGAGCCCGGTCCGTGATCCCGTCCGCCCGCTCCTGCGCGAGGTGCTCCTCCAGGACCGCACGCCGCTCAGTCAGGTGACGCCACAGCGCACGCCCGTGAGCCCGCGGCGAGGCCCGTCTCGCGGTCACCTGCTGGACCAGGTGCGGGGGGCTGTGCGCGGCCAGCCAGTGCCGACACCACCCCGCCCACCCCGGCTCGTCCGGAGACGGCAACCCCTCCCACCCGCGTGGCACCCGTTTTTCTGCCATATGCCCAGGTTAGACGGGGTGGCGGCCCATCACCGGCCACCGCTCACCCGGGTCCACCACCGGACGGAACCCGCACGCCGCCAGCCACTCCACCCTCTGCTCGATGCCGGCGTCCTCGTCCGGGGCGGCGAACACCCACCCCACTCCCGCCCGGCCCGCAGCCGAGACGAACTCCTCCACCAGCCGTCTGCCGATCCCCACCCGCCGGTGGTTGGGGTCCACGACCACGGCCTGGACGTACCCGTGCGGCGGCCGAACCGGAGCTCCCGGGCCCGGGTAGATCGCCGTCAGCGTCCCCGACAGCCACCCCACGAGGCGCCCGTCGACCACAGCGGCCAGGAACACGTCCCCGCCTGGGGCGTAGGACACCCCGGCCCGCCGGGCCAGAGCACACAGCTGCCCCACCTCACCACCATCCACACTCCGCACTCTCACTCCGCCCACCCCTCCAGAGTGCCCGGCCTCGACCAGGCCCCACCCGGCGACTACGGTCAGGGCCATGACCACCACCGACGACACACAGCCCATGGCCTCCTGGTCCGAGATCCTGGACGGCCACGACGCGGGCTGGCCCCTGGCCGCCATCACCGCCACCACCGAATCATGGATCCGGTCCTGGGACCTGGTCGGCACATCCGGGGATGCCGACCACCGCGACCCCGAAGCGGTAGAGCGTCTCCACCGCAAACTCCGCCGCCTCCGCACCCACACCCCCGCTACCCTGCCGGAGCACCTGATGGAGGGGTGGCAGGTCGACCTGGAGATCATCACCGCACACGGACCGGTCAGGATGACCGGGCGCCTGGCCCAGGACCTCGTCCTGGACTGGCCCCTGGACACCCTGGGCGGCCGCGTCCTGCAGTCCATGCCCTGCCGCGCCCTCATGGTGACCACCGAGACCGGTCTGCCCGTGCTGGTCTGGGCCGACCGCATCCTGACCATCAGCCACTACCGCCAGACCCCCTCCTGACCTCGGTCAGCCGGGGAGTCTGACCGCATCCGGCCAAAAGCGTGCACGTGCATTTGCACGTGCACGCTTTTGGGTTCGCGGTACATTCGCCTCGTGCCGGCCGGGCGGGCGCCCCCCTCCACCCCCTGAACGCGTCACGCCGCTGAGCGTGACGCGGCCCCGCCCCCGAACAGGAAAGGTCCGGCATGAAGTTCCCGAAGAAGCGCGCCCGCGAGGAGGGCGGCGGCCCGCGGTGGTGGCTGTGGCGCCTGGCGGCTGAGGCCGCCCGCACCCTCCTCGCCGCGATCCGCACCCTGCTGTGGCTGTGGCGCGAAAGCGGGGACGGTCCCGACGGCCGGTAGGCCGCCGGGACCCTCTGAGGGCCCGCGTCATGTCTGGACAACCGGGCGCGGGTCCTCCACCACGACGATCCGCATGCGGATCGACCTGGCGAGCCTACCGGGGCCTCCTCCACGAGCTTGCGCACGCACCGCGTCAACAATGACGTACCTACGGCCCGCAGGAACCTAGCAAAACCCTCCGGGCATCGACGCCGCAGAACCACGAAAGGCCCGCCCCCCGTTCGTTGGGGGAGCGGGCCTTCAGAGCGGGTTTCAGTGCACGATGGCCTCGGCCGGGTCCGCCCATACCGGGCCGGGCTGGGCCAGCAGACGCTCCACTGCCTCGGCGCGCGTGGCCACAGCCGACGCTGCGGCGGTGTTGACGGGCTCCCCGGAGGCGTCGGCCGCGCAGTAGGCCCAGGACCGCGGGGCCGGTACGTGCTGGCGCTTCCACACGAACCCGATGACCTGATCGTCGGGCCCCTGGGCCTGGTACTGGCGGGCGCCCTTGGCCGAGTCCGGGGTTTCGACCAGGCGCACCCGGCCCAGCTCGGCCGGGGTGTAGGGGCACAGCGGCCGTTGCGTGGGGCGGCCGCGCATCCGCCGCTTGGTCCAGGCCGCCTTAGTGAGCTGGGGCGGGGGCAGCGGTGCGGTCAGGTGCGCCCACAGTGCGCTGGCGGCTTCTTCCCGGGTGGTCCAGGGCCCGCCGGGTACCGGCCCGTCGGCGGTGTGCACGGTGATGTCGCCCTCGGCGCGTTGGAACCAGCCCCAGCAGCGGGAGCGCACGTAGATGTCGTTGCGGCCCGTCACCCGGCCCCGCCGTAGTTCCCACCGCTCCATATCGGCGGGGCGGATCGGCAGGTCCGTGCGCTCCCCGTGCAGGCTCTTGACGGTGACCGGGTGGCCGAACAGGGTCGAGAGCAGTTCGGGGAGGGCGGCGGCCATGTCGGTTTCGGAGGTCACCGCGTCCGGGGCGAGCTGCTCTTGCGGGGTGAGACGTTCACGCTCCTCCTCGGACAACAGCCCGTGCAGCGTCCATCCCTCCCGCTGGTCCCAGTGGTGGCGGTCCTCGAGGTGACCGATGGTCTCGGTGTCGGTGTAGACCACGCAGAAGACGCGCCCGCCCACCCCGGCCTGGCCCCGCACCCGCACCGACACCTCCTTCACCGGCGGAGGCACCGACTCCTCGGGTTCTTCCTGCGAGGGATTTTCCGAAACCACACGGGGTGTGCTCCCCTCAGCGGCCAGCGGGGGTGTGGTTTGGGAAACCTCCCCGGCAGGGGTGGCTGCCGGACCGAACGTGGCCTCCCACGCGGCGACCACCGCCTCCTGGCCGGCGCCGTAGGCCGCACCCAGCGCAGAGCGCACCGCCCCGGCCGCCTCCAACGGCACCCAGGTGGGCGGCTGCTCCCCGCGCTCGGCACCGGCCAGGACGGGGCGCGAACACGCGATCCCGGCAGGGAGCTGGCCACGAACGCTCTCGGCCGCCACCGCCAGGGTGAGCCCTGCGCCGATCCGCAGCCCGGCCAGTCCGCCCGGCAGGGACCCGGGCTCGACCAGGTCAGCCACGCCCACCCCGACCGCGGCCGCGAGCTGGGCCAGGCGTTTGACCTCCGGCCGCTCCTGGCCCTGCTCGTAGCGGATCACCTGCTGACGGGTGGTCTTGAGCCGCTCGGCGAGCAGGCGCTGGCTCAGCCCAGACGCCTCCCGGGTGGCCCGTAGCTTGGCTCCGTCCAGTGGCAGGCCTGCTCCGCGCGCCATCAGGCCTCCTGCGTGGGCTGGCGGTCGGTCATGACGGGCTCCTGTGTGGTAGGCGGGGTGCGCAACACCTGCAATCCTAAACCATACGTGCCGTTTAGGTAAGTAGTTTCCTGGATCCACCCGTGCGGTTTAGGTAACACGCGATCTTGTTCGGCCGCCCCGGAAGGGGGTGCGGTTTAGGTAGCGTTGGATTTTCCGCCAGAACTGCCGGGACCCCGGAACGTGAAAAGCCCTGCACTCCCCAGTCGTCCAGGGGGTGCAGGGCTTCGTTGTGTGAGCTTGACGTATTCACGTCATGACGTACCTACGTCTCGCGCTGGGCTTCGATCTGCCGGTACTGCTTCGGGAGCGTCCCGCAGGCGAAGATCCCGCCATACCCGCACAGCAGGATCGGGACCAGGAACACCAACACCGTCCATCCCATCCACCCGACCCAGGCGGCGGCCGCCATCACCGGCACCGGCAACAGCACCAAGGCCCACACGGTGAGTACCAGGGGCCGCGGCGGGGTCGGGCGGGCCCAGCAGCTGCGGGAGTACCCGGCCATCGCCGCGCCAAAGGCCGCAGTGTAGAGGGCCCCCGCACCGTGGCCGGCCCACCCCGGGGCGCCCTGGTCCATGAGCATCTGAGCGAGGAGCATCCACACCATGACCGCGCCCACCAGAGCGATCAGTACGAAGCCGCCGCTGAACCCGATCAGGGAGCGGCGCATCTGGGCGGGTTCCTGTCGGAGCTGGTGCTGGCGCACCGCGCGCATGGCCCGGGCGTACTGGGAGAGGTGACGGTCCTCCTCGGCCTCCTCGGCGTGCAGGCGCTTGAGGCGCTCCAGCTCCCGGGCGCGGCTCTCGCGACGGTGGCGCGCTTCCTCATCTACCTCCTGGGCGAGTTTCTCCGCGTCTCGGTACCGGTCTTCGGCACTGCTCACGTCTTCTCCAAAAAAAGGGGGTAACTGAACAGACGGTGACGTGTGTACGGCATGACGTAGATACGTCATAAGGAATACCCCGGGCCACCCTGGCCCGGGGTGGCGTGCAACCGCGCCTGCGAGATGCCCGCAGGAGCGCGAACTCGAACCCGCCAGTGTTCTTGTAGCGCGGGCCAGGCGGAGGCGACACGCGTCACCTGAAAGAGTTGACGCAGTTCAAAGGGAGACGTATCTACGTCATGCCGTGTCTACGTCGTCCCTGGACTCCTTGACACGGTCACGCACGCGCTCGTACAGGGCGTCGTCCTCGGCGAGCTCGGCCAGCAGCGCCAGCCACACCGCCCGGCGCGGAACCTCCCCCACATCCAGGTCGTCGGCGAGCCGGTCCGCGATCCTCCGCAGCCGCTTGTGGTCAGCCGGCGACAGGTCCACGGTCGTGCGCAACGGCTTGGACCGCACCGCCGTGCGGCCCCTCTCCGGCCGCGGCTGGGCCTCCTCGGGTGCGGCCGGAGGGGGGGCCGCGCGGCGGGCGGAGGCCGCCTTCTTGAACCGGTCCGCAGACGACTTCGACTTCGCAGCGCTCACGCGGTCACCTCGATCCCGGCGCGGCGCAGGTACTCGTCGGCCAGCATCTCGATGGGGTCGCCGACGGGGACCTCCGGGGCGGCGCCGTAGGCCAGGGCGTAGGCCTCGCGCCGGGGGATCTGGGAGTCGAGCACGTCGTAGCCCATGGCCTCCAAGCCCTCGCGGGCGTCGCGGCCCGACCGGGCACCGCTCACCACTCGGTTGAGTAGGACCGCGATCCGGGCGGGGGCCTGGCGAACCTCGGCGACCTCCTCGAGGAGCTCGGTGATCGCGCCGGTGCGGTCGATCTCGATGGTGGAGGGTGCGACCGGGATGGTGATCTCGTCGACGTGGCGCAGCACGCTGCGCACGATGGCGCCGTGGTCCTCGGCCTGGGGCAGGTCCACGATGACCAGGGTGTCGGGGCCGGCGAAGTCACCGAGGCGGCGTCCGGCGTCCTTGGTGGCCAGACCGGTGAGCTTGAAGTCGAAGCCGCCGATCTCATCGGACCAGGCGAGCGCGGACTGGGCGGGGTCGGCGTCGACCAGGAGCACGTCGAACCCGCGCTGGTGAAGGGCCTGGGCCACCAGCACGCTGGTGGTGGTCTTGCCCGTTCCGGGCTTGGTGTTGGTGTACGCGATGGAAGCTCTCATGAGGCATGACGCTACGGCATGACGTACTGACGTGCCTACGGCACCACCGGATCAGGGTGGGGTGGCGAGCCCCGGGTACCACCAGGCGCCCGCCTTCAGAGCTTCCCGGTGCTGCGGGCCCGGTGCGCCGCCGCCTGGACGGCCTCCATGCCCCGGGTGATGCGCTCGACCTCCCGGCGGGACAACTTGCCCTGGGCAATGGCGGCCGCGGTGCGCACCAGGAGCCGCTGGAGCTCCCGGGGGCGGATCTCCCCTTCGTCGTCCTCGTGGTCCTGGAGGACGGGTTCGGGGGTGGGGTAGGCCTGGCCGCCGACCCGCATCCCGGGCCGCTCCCACGGGGCCGCCCGCACCGCACGGGTCCGCACCACCGTGCGCTCGACGAGTTCGCGAACGGGCTCGTCCTCGAGGCGCGCGGTGCCGGCCGCCCGGTCGCGCTCCAGCCGGGCCTGCGCGGTGCGGACCTCGTAGGCCCGCTGCCGGTGCGCCGGGGAGCAGTACCGGCGCTGACGCCCCCGCCCCTTCGTCCGGGGGGCGATGCGCCTGCCGCACCACTCGCAGGTGCGCGAGATGACCTTCTCGCGCACCGTCTCGTGGACGATGTCGGCGTCGTCCTGGCCCTCGTCGGCGGGGTGCTCCATGGGGGTCTCCTCAGGGTCGTGCGGCAGTTCGGCGGACGGTATCTCGAAGAGATACAAAGGCTCACTCAAGAGTATTTTCGCCAGTGACGATATTGGGGAATGCACGGGCGTGTGGACCTGGATCACTCGTAGTGCCTCGGTGTGCTTCATCAGTGACGTTGATCGTGACTTCTTCCTGAGTGGGTTCCTCGGTTCGCTGCCTCCTGCTCCTGTTGGGTGGTGAGGATGTCCTCATGGGTGAGGAACGAGACCTGGGTGGCGCTGCGCGTCGTGGTGGGTGGGAGGCGGCGATCCGCGGTGCGCTGTCCCGGCCGGGGCCGTCCGCTCCGGCGCACTGGGGCGGCGGGCGGCCTCCGGTCCCGGAGCAGGAGCCGGTGGACGTGATCGCCGGAGCACCGCCAGGAGGTCGTCTTCCCTCGACCGGGTGATCGCCCTCCGGCGTGAGGAGGTCTGGACATGACGAAGCCCCCACACCGCGCGGTGTGGGGGCTTCGGGGTCGAGGTCAGAACAGGGCGTGCTGGTCGTCGCCCGTGGGCATCAGGAGGGCACCCACCCCTGGAAAACCCAGGTGGTGCGGGTGTCCTCGGACTCGGGGGCGTAGTGGGCGCGCCAGTCGGGGCCCTCGCCCTGGGCCGCCAGGTGGTCGGGGACCGATCCGTCCGGGATGATCAGCAGCCCGCCGACGTCGGCCAGGTCGCAGCCGTAGACGTCGTCCCGGTCGAACTCCAGGGTGGTGCCGTCCCACTGCGGGTGGCCGCCCTCCAGCGCGACGACAACCTGCTGTTTCGGCCGCCCCGGCTTGGCGTCGGGGATGGCGCCGGGCCAGCGTTTGGTGGCGGTCTCCCGGGAGATCCCGGCCGCGCGGCCCAGGTCGGCGTAGGTGAGGGGGGCGCCGTCCACGGCCGCTGCCTGGTAGCCCTCAGCGATGGTGTGCGTGCGCAGGTACTCGGTGATCATGGCGGCGGCCGCGATGCGGGCCAGGCGGACGTCGCGCTGGACGGCGGGCGGCGCCTCCTCCAGGCTCAGGACGCTTTCCGGAGTGCCGAACAGCTCACGGGTCAGGGTGCGCAGGGCGCCGTCCACGGCGTCGTAGAGCACGACCCGGGACCGGTCGTCCATCTCGGCGTGGTCGTGGGGGGTGATGGGTTCGGACACGGGTGGTCTCCTCGGGCAGTCGGATGCGGCTGACTAATGTCATACTACCTGACATTGATGAAAACGTCAGGCGTTCTGACATTTCCTCGCGCCGATCCTGACTTCCGATAACCCAGTGTTCTAGGAAGCCAGCCACTCCGCCGAGACGGCCCGTCTCGCCAGGCGGGCATGAGAAAGCCCCCGCAACCATCCGTTGCGGGGGCGAGGGTCAGTAGTTGGCCGGACAGTCCGGGCACACCTCATCAGCCCGGCCCGGGTGCTCCACCGGACGGTAGAGCCGCCACCCGGCCCGTTCGTGGGCGCGGCGGTGGATCAGCCCGGCCGCGCCCGCTTCGGTCTCAGCGATGCCGTCGCTCCACGTCGCGCCGCACCGCTCACAGGTGAGCGTGCCCACCGGGCGCACCCCCATACCGGTGTACTCAACCGCCATCTCCTCCTCCTTCCCGCCGCCGGGTCAGCGGCTGGGGCCGTACATCCGGTCCACGATCGCGGACAGGTAGGACAGGTGCGCGTCCGTGCACCCCGCCTCCTTGGGGTCAGAGCGGGGGGTCAGACCAGCATGACGCAGGCCCCACCCGCAGGCGAACGGATCAGTCGCACGCGATGGCCAGGAGCCGGTTGTCATCGCAGCGGGCGCAGTACTCACTCCTGACCTGGGCTCCCGTCTCGGTGGGCCAGGACCGCCACTGGTGGCCCTGCTGGGCGCACTGGAGGACGGCCGCGCAGACGTCGCACCGCAGCACGCCGGCCTCCAGGGTCCAGCCGGCGCTGGTGGCGTAGGACAGGGCAGCCTCGGGGGTCTCGAAGTGCGGGGTTCCGTCGGCGTTCTCCCATTCGTCGTGGTCGTGAGGCATGTCGCAGTGGAGCGTCCAGCAGGCGGACGTGCGGATGGCCATAAGTGTTCTCCTCAGAGCCGGGGTGGTCATCTGCCAGGGGGCGTGTGCAGCGCCCAGGTGCTTTTCTTGAGAGTGGGCTCCGGAGGCCGGGCGGAGACGGTGCTGATCGCGAGTCACGGTCAAGACGTCGCCGCCAGGCGTCCTTTTTCTCCTGTTCCCCTGACTCCGGGCTCCTGGAGCGGTAGCCCGGAGGTCACGGGGAAACGGTCGCCGAAGGCGTCCTTCTGGTCTGTCTCACCACGTTCCGGAGGTCAGCCGCATGGTGCGGCCGCCGATTTTGATGACCGCGGTGGCGGTGTCGGGGCCGACCCCGTCGGCTTCCAGGACCTCGATGGTGTGTCCTGCGGCCCGGAGCGCGGCCAGGGTGGCCAGGAGCAGTGCGTCGCCGGGCTCCTCCGGGAGCAGTGCGTCGCGGACTTCGTCGTCGGTCACGTGTCCTCCGTGTAGAGGGCGTCGACGAACTCGATGATGACCTTCTCGGCGCGCTTCCACCGGGGGTCGGCGAAGAGCTCGTCGTCGCTGTCTGGTGTGTCGTTCCAGGTGGAGCCCTCGGTGGTGAGGATGCGCTCCATTACCTGGTCCCGCACACCGGCGATGTCCTGGCTGTGCTCCAGGACCTGGTACCGCTCGGACTCCTCCCGGGTCGGGTCGACGGCCTCGCTGGCCCGGACGAGCATCTCGGCGATCCCGTGGGGGGTGAGGAGGTCGTACAGGTGCCGGTACTCGTCGTCGTCCTCGTGGTCGGGCACGTCCCCAGCGGCGAATGCCGACGACCAGACGGACCGGACCCGAGCACGCACCTCAGCGACTCGCAGCTCACGCCGTGCGGTTCGGCTGATCGTCTCGATCTGGTCGAGCCGCTGGCGAGCCTCGGCGATCTCGTCGGCCGCGGTGGAGCGCCGGTCGGTCCTCCAGTCCTCGGTGATGGTCTCGATGGACAGGACGAGCTGGGAGATGCTGTCGCGGATCTCGTCCAGGTCGTCGTCGGTGTAGGTCACTGGTGTCCTTCCTGTAGTGGCCGGGTGGTCCCAGAGCCCCTCCCTCGGCGGGAGGGGCAGAGGCATCAACCGGAGGTGATGGTGTTCAGGGCGGCCTGGACGGTGTCGCGGAGGGTCTCCCTGACCGGCACCCCGTGGCGTCCGGCGACGTAGATCAGGTAGCGGTTGCGCTCGGGGCTCGCGCACTCGGGCGGCGCTCCCAGGATGGCGCGGCCCGAGGGCGCGTCGAGGCCGAACTCCACGTTGGTGGTGAAGCCGGGCATGCTCGCCACGTCTCGCGGAATCCAGAACAGGATCGCGCAGGCGTCGCCCCGGGCTGCGGTTTCCCAGTCGACCTGGTGCTCGTAGCGGGCGGCTCGGACCCCGCCCCGGGACTCGGGGCTCAGGACGGTCAGGGTCTCGGGGCCGGTCCACAGCTCGTCCAGCAGGGCGAGCGCGGTCGGCCGCCAGGACGCGACGGGGGTGCTGCGGTCGGGGGTCGGACCGGCCAGGAACACCGAGGGTGCGGTGGGGTCGTAGGTCTCGCGGGCCATGATCAGCTGGGTCGCCATCAGGGGGTCTCCTCAGGGGATGTCGGTGGGGTTCTACTGCTGGGCCTGCGTGGCGGCGCGGGCGGCGTGCTGCGGGGTCCAGGGCAGGGGCAGCTCGTCGCCGGACGCGCGGGGGACCACGTGGACGTGGAGGTGGAACACGCTCTGCGTGGCGTCCACGCCCTTGCTCGTGATGATGTTCGCGGCGTCCATCTCCGCCATCAGTTCGGCGGCGCGGACCATGGTGGCGCCGGTGACGGCGGGGTCCTCGCCCGCGTCCTGGACGTGGGTGCGGGGGATGACCATGACGTGGCCGTCGGTGCAGCCGCCGGAGCGGGGGCGGATGGCCAGGGCGTCGTCCCACTCGCGGACGATCTCGGCGGGGGCGGTGCCAGCGGCGATGCGGCAGAAGATGCAGTCCATG
Organism: Nocardiopsis sp. NPDC006938; assembly: GCF_042869555.1. NCBI lineage: Bacteria > Bacillati > Actinomycetota > Actinomycetes > Streptosporangiales > Nocardiopsidaceae > Nocardiopsis > Nocardiopsis sp. NPDC006938. The sequence continues at coordinate 30,481 of NZ_JBIAGA010000027.1, forward strand.
AGGTCCTCCGAGTGTGAACTCCGTGTTGACATCTCCATAGTCTCCCGCCCAGACCCGAATGTCAACAAGTAGTTCACAAAAAATAGATTCTTATGTAGTTAGCCCTGGTGGGAGCAGGCCCCCGCCAGGGCTACTCCTACTCGGGCGTCGCGGTGGCCTCGTCCTCGAACGCGGCGATGGCGGCGCTCAGTCGCTGGTGCCGCTGCCGCGAGCCCTGGCGGCTCTTCAGCTCCAGGGCGCGGCTGATCTCCTCCCAGGGGGCACCGGCCGCGCGGGCGGCGGCGATGCGGTCGCGCTCGATGACGTCGACCTCGTGTCGCAGCTGCCTGATCTCGCGCAGGGCAGCCAGGGTCCGCTGCATCGTCGTCGGGGTCGTCGGGTTTTTCATCGTTCCATTTCAGGTAGTAGGTTCCCCCACCTCACCGGTGGGGGAGCCGGTCGAGTCTAGGCCTGTTCGGCGCAGGCCGGGCAGAGGGGCCGCTCTCCGGACCCGCCCCCGCCGCCCTTGTAGACCTTCTGCTGGCAGAGGCTCAGCCGGGGATCGGCGTCCTGGGTGAGGTGGGAGAAGTCCCGCTCCAGGGGCCAGGGTGCCACCCACGTGCCGGTGAACGGCGCGACCACCTGGCCGGCCATCACCTGAGAGAGGAGTTCCTGGTAGGGGCCTCCGCCCCCGGCGATCCAGGTGCTCACCTGGCCGGTGGAGGCCCGGTAGGTGGCGTGCGGCACCCGGTTGACCGGGTGGGGGTAGCGCTCCAGCCACTCCTCGACGCTGCTGGCCTCTGCGCGTTGGGTGCTGAAGAGCTCCCCGAAGACGGCCCTCGCGGGGGTCCGCCAGACGATCTTCAGGCTGCCCTGGTACAGCTGGCTACCGCCACTGGTGGGGTTCAGCGGGTTGTCGCCGGTGGTGGGATTCGGGTGCTGGAAGAAGGTGTCCGGGTCGTAGAACATCTTCGGGGCCATGACTCTCCTAGGTTTGGTTAGCGGTTGATGGTCAGGTCGCCGTTGCCGGTGTGGATCACGGAGTTGGCTCCGTGAGTGATGACGCCGCTGACGACCACGGCCTGGCGCTCGACGCGCTGGCTGCGGTCGATGGTCAGGTCGCCGATCTCGCGGGCCTGGACCAGAGTGCCGTTCACGTCGCCCGAGACCGCGTTGTCGTTGTCGGCCTGCTGCGCGGCGGGGGCGGAGCGGAAGGCGGCGAGGGCGGCGGTGAGGCGAGCGAAGAAGCGGCGCATGAGGTCCTCCGAGCGAGTTTGTGAACTCCGTGTTGACATCTCCATAGTCTCCTGCCCAGACCCGAATGTCAACAGATAGTTCACAGGAATTAGGTCCTTATGTAGTTAGTCCTGGTGGGGGCCCGTGGCCTCGATCAGCCTCGCGGCGAACTCCAGCCGCTGCGCCAGGTCCATCTCGTCCGCGAGAGCGGCGATCAGGGTGGCGGCCCGGTCGATGTCACCGGACTCGGCCGCGGTACGGATCTCGTCGGTACGGGAGTGGAAGTCCATGGCTCTCCTTCCGCCTGGTCCCCGCACCACCCCGGGACGGCGGGGCAGCACGGGCACCAGGCGGTCAGGCCTGCTGGTCCAGTACCCGGCGGCCGTAGCGGGACGCGAGGATCGCGGACACCATGAGGATGGTGGCGGCGCTGGCGAGGACGGCCAGGAGCAGGCCGGTGGAGGCGATGATCAGGGCGCTGATGGCCAGCCACAGGATGTGCCAGTCCTGGTCCATCCGGTAGGCGCCGGTCCCCAGGTGCGGTGCGTCGTCTGTCCCGGGCCGGGGCGTACCCAGCCGCGCGAAGCCGGTTTTCCCGATGGCCTCGTAGAGGCCGGCGGCGGTGAAGCGCCGGTCGAACCAGTAGTGCGACCAGCCGGTGAACCCGATTCCGGCGAGGACGGCGAGCGGGGAGACGGTGGTGCCGGTGAGGCCGACGACGGCCAGGACCGCGAGGGCCTGGGCCAGGACCACGACCACGACGTGCTTGGCGCACGCCACGCGGCCCTCGTGGTCGCACCGGCTCTTGGTTGCGGCCCACTCACTGGGTTGGAGCGGGTGGTCCGCGAGGTTGTGGGCGGCGAAGAGGGGGAGGGCGAGGCCTCCGAGGAGGGCGAGGTCAGCAGGCTGCACGAGCGTCCTTTCGCGAGGAAGTTAGGAAGTGAGGAAGTTAGGTTCTGGGGCCGGAGTGTCCCCGGCCCCAGAACCGCGGGGCTGGCTAGTGGTCCCAGACGCGGCCGGAGGAGGTGCGCACCTGGGTCTGGACCTGGTGGCCGCCGCGACGGATCGTGATGGACCCGGAGGATGTGCGCGCGGAGACCGAGCAGTCGCCGGTCGCGGTGTAGGAGATGGCGCCGGAGGAGGAGCGCAGGCTGAGGGTGGTGCCGCCGTCGAGGATGATCTGGCCCGAGGAGGTGCGGACCGTGGCCAGCCCCTGAACCCGGTGGACGACGACGGACCCGGAGGAGGTGCGGGCGCTGAGCTCCTGGACGTGCCCGAGGGTGATGTCGCCGGAGGAGGAGGTGTGTTCCACGGCCCCGAGGCGAGCGTTGCTGGTGGTCAGGCTCCCCGAGGTCAGCGAGGTGGTGAGGTTGGTGCCCTGGGGCAGGTGCGCCACGACCCGCACCTGGGCGTCGGGGGTGATGACGTGGGTCGAGCCGAGACTGGCGCCGCCGACCACGATGTCGCCGCCGTTCATGATGACGCCGCCCATCACGCGCCCGGCCTGGACGATCATCCCGCCGCCGCTGCTACGGAAGGTGGTCGTCGTCATGCCGCTGGTCTGGGGCAGGTCCAGGACCCACAGGGAGCCAAGGCTCTCGACGCTGGCGTCAGCGATGAGGTGCTCCGGGCCGAAGATCTCGATGCGCGCCTCGGTGAGGCCCGCGCTGGTGCGCACCTCCACGTCGGCGTCGCTGCCGTTGATGATCATCGTGGTGAGGGTGTCGGCCGGGGTGGTGAAGGTGACGGCCATGCGCGCTCCTAGGTATCTAGAGTCGGTGAACTTTTTGTTCCCATCTCCATAGTGCACGCCGCCCCACCCGATGTCAACATCAAGTTCACATGAATTAGGGACCTCATTTCTGAGGTCCCTAGATTCGCTGGTCAGACGTGGTGTCAGTACCCGCGTGCCCTCAGCCACTCGTCCACGGCCAGCGCGACCACGTTCTGCCTCGTCGCGCCCAAGCCGTGGTCCTCCCGGTAGAGCGCGGTCCGCCTGTGGAGCAGCAGGTCCTCGGGCACTCCGCAGTTGAGCTGGCGGCGACGGTCCGGGCCGACGGCGGCGATCTGCTCCAGGGTCATCGGTGCCGGCACGCTCCCGGCCGGTGGCGCCGTCTCCTTGGCCTTCGACTTCTTGGGAGCGGGCTTGTGGTCTTGGTCCTCGGTGAGGTCCTTGGTGATGTCGGCACCGAGGTTGACCTGGTACTTCTTCGGCGTCATCGTTTGAGCTCCGGCAGGGTCAGCAGTTCGGCATGCATGGCGGTGTAGTCGGCGGCGCCGCGGTCGGCGTGCACGATGCTGGACTGGGCCTCGGGCAGGAAGACCGGGTAGCCGGACGCCTGGGCCTTCTCATGCGCGTCGTAGTACCGGATCTCGTTGGTGAGCATCCGCACGCCCACCCCCGCCAGGGCCGCCCGTGATTCCCGGGCCACGCCTTGCTTGTTCGACTTGATGCGCACGAACGCGAGCACGTGGGGCCGGCCCTTGAGCGCCTTGAGGGTGATCATGACCGCGCGGGTCTCCAGGAACCGGGGCTCGTAGGGCACGACGATCAGGTCCGCCGCTTCCAGCGCGGCCGCGGCCTCGAGGTCGGAGGGTGGGCAGTCGATGACCACCCAATCGGCGTTGAGCCGGGCCGCGTAGGCCAGCTTCGTGGGGTCCTCCTCGGTGGCCACCGAGTAGGGGGCGTCAACCTTGAGGTCTTCGTAGACGACGGTCGCGGACCGCTGTCTGGCGTTGGCGTCGATGAGGACGGTCCGTTCGGGCCGGGCCGGATCGCCGAAGAGCCACGCGAGGTTGGTCGCCGTGGTGCTCTTCCCGATGCCGCCCTTGCCGGAGTAGACCGCGATGATCGTGGGTCTCATGGTGGCATCATCTCACCTACCTACCTACCTACGAACCGAGGAACCTAGGTTCCCGGACGCAGAGCGGCCCCCGGCGTCTGCCGGGGGCCGCGTGGGTCGGGGTGCATCACCCGCCCAGGGAGCGCACCACGTCCGCCAGGTCCGGGGCGACGTTTTCCAGGGCGAACAGGCGGGGGTTCTGGAGCCGGGCGATCACGCGGGTGATCGACTCGGACAGGTCCTCTCGCGTGGCCGGGTGCTCCATGACGATCGAGGCCTCACCGATGGTGGTGTCGAACGCCCTCGTGACCCACCGGGAGCTGTCGGTGCACCAGTAGGTCTGGCCGACAATCTCCCCGTCGTCGCCAGCGCCCCACAGAACCGCGCGGACGAAGGGCCCGGACGGGGACTCGTAGCGGACCTCGGACTCGGGGTGGGAGTGGACGATGCGCTTCAGATCGAGCTCCAGGGCGCTGGGGCGGTGGGTGTCGAGCATGGGTCTCCCTCTTCCTCTCGGGGGCCTCCAGGAGTGCCCTGGAGGCCGTTTTCGGGGTGCGGCTGGGTGGCGGTGCTAGGCGCTATATCGCAGGTCAGGAGGGCGATGGGGTGCTAGCAGGGGTGCTATGCCTAGCAGCGGGCCCTGCTAGAGCCCGGCCGCCTCCATGAGCTTCTCCAGGTCGACGCCGCGCTTGTTCGAGCCCTCTCGGTAGAGCTGTCGGGTGGGCACCTTGAACGGGGTGAGTGCGGACTTGAGCTGAGTGGCGCGGGTCGTCTCGTTCTCGATCTCCAGCCACTTGCCGTAGAGGTCGGGGCGGTAGGCGGCCAGGGCGTCGATGAGGCGGATCGACCAGACGGCGTCGGCGTCGCCGGGCCACACGGCCATGAGGTGGTCGATGATCGTGGAGGTGTCGGTGACCTCGGGGGCCTGGCCGATGGCGTGGCCGGACAGAGTGCCGGCGGCCTTACGGATGGCGTAGGCACGCTCGGAGACCTTCTCGGCCGCGGGGGCGTCCAGGTAGGCGGAGCGGACGATCATGGGGTCGTCCTCGACTCCGGCGAGGTAGCCGATGCCCTTGTCCTTGGCGGTGAAGGTGGTGGCCCTCACGCCGTTCTTGTAGCTCGACGTTCCGAGGACCATGTCGTTCTCGGTCTGGCCCATGACCCGCAGGCAGAACCGGATCCCGATCGAACTGGACACGCCGGTGGGCATGCTGTCCTTGTCCGGGCGCTGGGTGGCGAAGATCGGGATCAGCCCCATGGCGGGTCCGCGCTTGACGATCTTCTCGGCCAGGGCCTTGGCCTCTTTCCCGTGCTCAGGGTGGGTGAACAGCTCCTGGCATTCGTCAACTCCGAAAAGGATCGGGTGCAGGCCCAGGCTCTTGTCGTTCGCCAGCTCCTCGGTGACCTTGTTCTCCGGGCACCTCGCGGGGTTCTCCTTCGCGATCCGGTTGATCGTCTTGGACCGCTTGATCAGCTCGACGTTGACCAGCTGGCGCATGGAATCCAGGCAGTTCTCGATGGTCTCGTCGTCGGGGCCGGAGGCGTACTCGTGCGCGACCTTCTCGACCGCCCCGCAGTCTCCAGTGCCCTTGAGCTCGTAGATCCGCAGTTCGACCAGCGGGTCCAGGGCGGCGGCCAGGAGCAGCACGCGCAGGGCGAAGGTCTTGCCCATGCGGGGCTTCGCGCCGATGAGGACGCCCTCGAACATGAGCATCATCTCGGTCAGTCGTCCGCGCTGGTCAGCACCGAACGGGATCGGCTTGAACAGGTTGCTCGAACCCTTGGTGAGCAGGGGCCACGCACTCTGCTTCGCCTTGTTCATGGCCTCGTCCCCGACCCAGAGGACGAGCTTGCCGGGGTGGTCCTCGTTGAGGGGCTCGGGCCACACGCACCCGAGCGGGCGGCGCAGGCCGGAGGCGAGCTTGTCGCGGCGCTCCATGACGTCGGTGGCCACGACGCCCCGGGGGAGGCTGATCTCGGCACGCCAGCCGGGACCGTCGCGGGTGATCGGCGCGGTGAAGCCGATCTCCTCGCCGGTCTTGCCCGCCAAGGCGCGGTTGATTTCGTTGATGCCCAGGGACCCGAGGGCGGCCAGGACGCTCTCCGAGGTGAGCTTCTCGACCTGGGTCGGCAGAACGGCGCGGTCGATGAGGGGCTGGTCCGGGCGGCGTCCAAGCATCCCGAGGAGGGAGAGCCCGGCCCAGATGCCGCCCCACACCGTCCAGGCCGGAGCCGCGGGGAGGACGAGGGCGGCGGTGATGAGGGTGGCCACGGCAAGCGCCACCGAGGAACCGACGCGGGTCTTGATCCGGGAGGAGTGCTGCCTGCTCAGCATCATGTACTCGCCCGTGCGGGAGGACCCTGCGGCAGAGGCGCGCAGGGCGTTGGACTCGGTGTCGAAGGCCCACTTGCCCCAGGCCCCGACCAGACGGCCCAAGCCGCGGGGGGAGCGGCCCATGAGGCGAAGCATGTAGATGGGGGAGCGGGTGGCCTGGTAGAGGGCCACGTGCGCGTAGTAGGAGGCGACCCAGCGGGCGACCTGCTCCGCCTCCTGGCGGTCGCGGAGCCAGAGCGGGACGACGGGCTGGGCGGTGTCCTTGGCGGTCGCGATCCGGGAGAGCCACTGGGACTGGTCGGCCCACTTCTCGACCTGGGTGTCGACGCGGGCGGGCCGGTCCTCCTCGTCCAGGAGCTCGACGTCGGCGGGGTCGACGTGCTCGATCTCGCCCTGCTGGGGAGCGGCCTCCTCGCGGGCGGCGGGAGCGGTCGGGGCGCCGATGACGTTGGGGAACTCCAGCACCTGACCACCGGTTCCGCTGGTCGCGGTCTCCTCGGACGCGGTCTCGGGGCTGTTCTCGGTCGGGTTGGGGTGCGTCATGCTGGTTTCTCCTGGTCGAGCTGGTCTGGCTGGGGAGGGGCGGCGGCGGATCTGTGGTGGTGAGGCCGCCGCCCCGATGGGTGGTGGTGGGCTACTGGCCGGTGTCGGCGTGGTGCTGGCGCAGGTCACGGACGAACTGCTGCTCCTCGACGTAGACGTCGGTGTGCCAGCCGCAGGAGCATCGGGCCTGGTAGAGGTAGCTGCCGTCCGCGAGGGCGTAGGCCTGGGTCCAGGCGGAGTCGGTGGCGGCGTCGTGGGTCTTGCCGAAGCCGAAGAGGCTCTTGAGTCCCATGTCAGGCCGCCGTCCCGAAGCCGGTCTCGCCCTCGTCGTCCTGGTCCTCGTCGTCCAGGCGCTCGCACTCAACCCCGGCGTCGTGGAGCTCCCACAGGGCGGTGATCGCCATCACCCCGGTGAGGAGTCCGGCCAGGAGGGCGAAGGTCTGGTCCTCGATGACGAGGGTCGTGGCCAGGCAGAACATCAGGACGGCCGCGCGGAGGATGCCGTCGCGAGCGGAGACGTGGTAGCCGCCGTGGAGGATCCGGAGAGCGGTGGTGGTGAACGTGGTCATGACACTCCTAGCTAGGTTCTTAGGTCAGCTGGTCAGAGCCGCTGGTGCTGGCAGTGGCGGCAGGGCGTGTAGCCGTACTCGTCCCCGAAGCTCCACCAGCAGCCGCCCCGGCCTCCGCAGGCCGGGCAGAGGCCCATGGACTCGCACTGCTGGGGGGAGAGCGAAGAGTTCCGGCGGGTCCAGGAGTCGTGGTCGAAGGTCGGCGGGGTCGGGCGGGACCAAGAGCTGAGGCGGGTCATGCGGCCACCTCCTGAGAGTCGTCCTCGACCACGCTCAGGAGCACAGTCTCGGTGCGCTCCTGGTGGATCGCCAGGACCCTCTTGGCCCTCTCGAACCCGATGCTCAGCGACTCCTGAACGGCCTTCACCGTGGGGTCGGAGTCGACCTCGCGGGAGTCGATCCGCTCGGTGAGCAGCACGGCCAGGTCGGCGTCGGTGAGGCGGCGCGGAGAGACGGGCTCGGGAGTCGCCTTCGCGGCTGCCGGGACCTTGGTGCCCTTGTCCGCACGGCCCTTTCGGGAGTCGCTGGCAGGCGACTTCTGAATCTGGGGTTTGGCCTGGTCATCGGTCGAACGCGAGGACTTCGGAGCCGTCTTGCGGACCGGCTCGGAGCAGCAGCGCACGACCGCCAGACGGATCGCCCCGGCCGGGATCTCGAACGCGCGGTCCGGGCTCCGCGAGAAGTCGACAACCGGCAGTTCGGGAGCTTCCTCGGGAGTCGGCGCAGGCGACTCCTGAACCGGCTCCTGAGTCGGGGCCGGGGACTCTTCCGTCTTCGGCACGGGAACCGCTTCGAGAGCCTCAAGGAGGACTCCGATCAGGTGGACCGTCGCGGCCGCTCCGATCGGTCCGAGAGCGTGGAAGAGCAGACCTCCCGCACCCTCCCAAGAGTCCGGCCAGTGCCCCACCGTGTTGAGCACGAGGGAGACCAGGAGAGCCCCCCACATCAGGTACTCGGCCACAGTCAGCAGTGCGCGGATCTTGGGCTTGCTGTCCTCCTCCACCACTCCCAGGACTCGGCAGCGGACCAGGATGACGACCGCGACGATCGCGATGAGCGCGGGCTCCATCGCCCACAGCGCCCACCACATCGGGCTTCCGTCTTCGGCTCCGGTCATCGCCGTGGCACCGGCCTGGACACCGGCCGTGGACCAGGCCCCGAAGGCCAGCAGGGCCGGAAGCAGGACCCGCAGGACCAGTCGGCGGGTCGACTCCAACCGGAGCGCGACCGCGTTGCCGCTGCGCATGATGCGGGCCAGCTCGCCCTGGTGAGCGATGCTCTCCTTCAACGCGGTCTGGCGGTGCTTCTGCTTGATCTTGCGGGTGGTGCGGCGGCTGGCCAGGCGGGTGGAGAGCTTGTCGCCGGTCGGGTCTGTGTCCTCGACGGGAGTCACCGTCGTGGTGGTGGTCGTCATCAGTTCTCCTCCTGTCCCGCGCTGGTGCCCAGGTCCAAGACCTGAGCGAACGCGATGCCCAGGAGGAAGACGAAGAACCCGGCCAAACCGCCCGCGACCCAGGAGTCCAGGAGCAAGCCGCCCGCGAGAACGGTCCCCGCGGGGAGGATGAGCAGGAACAGGGCAGCAGTGCCCAGGTCGGTGTTGGTCATCGGGTGGCCTCCTCGTCAGCGGTGGCGGGCAGGGACAGCGGGGTGGCCGCCAGGTTCGCGGCGGCGTCCAGGGCCAGCGCTGCGGCGGCCAGCGGCAGGGCGGCCAGGCGCAGCAGGGTGACGGCCAGGGTGAGCGCCAGAACGGTGAGCACGGTGAGCACGCCGGCGGTCTGGATCAGGTGTGTGGTGGTCATCAGGACTCACCGCCCTGACGGGCCTGCTGGCGGTCCCGGATCTGCTGGAGGCGGGCCAGGTCCCCGGCCTCGTCGGGCAGGCGGCAGAGCAGGATCGCGGCGGCGATGAGGCCGATCGGGATGACGGTGAGCATCAGGAAGGTGAAGGTCATCATCGGCGGGCACCTCCCCGGCTGTTCTTCTTGCGGCGGGTGGTGGCGACGGTCTGCGTGCCGAGAGCGGCACGGGTCCGGCGGACGGACGCGGTGGCCTTGGCAGCCACGGCCTTGCGGGTGCGGCGGGCCTTCGCGGCGAGGCGCTGGCCGACCAGGAGGGCGAGCGCTCCGAGAGCGGCGATGAACAGGAACTCCAGCATCAGGCGGCGCTCCTCAGCTCGTTGAGGAGGTCCTCGACGATGTCGGCGGCGGCCTGGCGGCGAGCGGCGGTCTCGGCGAGGGTCTCGCCGGGGAGCTGGCCGGGGGCGTGGAGCTCGGGCTCAGTGGCCTCCAAGAGCAGGGCCAGGACGGTGAGGTCGAACACGTCGGGGGGCGGCGCCGGGGCGGCGTAGCCGCTGCTCGGGGCGGGCATCATGGTCATGCGGGTCTCCTCCACACAGGTGATCCGTATGGCCTCGACGGGCGGAATCCGTCGGGGCCTTCTTCGTGTTCCCGAAGCTCGTATCTTCGGCTACGAACATAAGAACACAGAACTCGGAACATGGCAAGGATCTCGTATACGAACTCACGAAGTTTGTGTATGGTGGCGGCATGGACAACGACACCACTGACGCGCGACCGATGCAGGTCCGCATAGCTGATGACCTGCGAAACCAGATCAACCGAGGGAACCTCGCTCCGGGCGAAAAGCTGCCGACTCTCGCAGCCCTAGCCAGTCAGCACGGAGTGAGTGAGATGGTGGCCCGACGCGCAGTCGAGCTGCTCCGGCAGGAGGGTGCCGTCATCAGTCGGAAGGGGAGCGGAACGTTCGTCCGCGAAGCGGTTCCGATCCGGCGCCATGGTCTCCAGCGGTACAGCCGGTCCGTGTGGGGCGGGAAGAGCCCGAAGCCGCTGCTCAAGGCCGAAGGTGAGAGGCAGGGCAAGGGTGTGGGACAGGAGTCCTCTACCGAGCAAACTTCTGCTCCGAAGTTCGTGGTCGACCGACTTCCGGACGTGAACGAGGGCGACCTGGTCTACACCCGGCGTCGCATCACGAAGCTCGACGGCGTCATCAACCAGTCCGCCGACTCATACTTCAGCCTGAACACGGGTGAGCGGTCACCGGCCATCGTGGCGGGCGAGGGTCCTGGCGGGCACATCGCCAGGATCAATGCGCTCTCCCCTGTGCTGGAGATCCAGGAGGAGATCACCACACGGATGCCGTCCGGGCCTGAGGCCAGTCGACTCCAGATCCCAACCGGGACACCGGTCTTCGACGTCATCCGGACGTATCACTGCGAGGACGGACCGATGGACGTCACCAAGTTCGTGATCAGGGGAGACATGGCCGCCTTTGACTACCAGTTCCCCGTCCCCGAATAGCAGGAGGAAGCCCGGGCCGCGCCCGGGTTTCTTTCTGCGCAGGGATGTGGCTCAAGAGCAAGAAGGACGCCTTCGGCGACACCCTCCCCGTGACTCCTGCTCTACCGCAGGAAAACGACCGGCTCCATGAAGAAAAGCACCCGGGGCGTGTGCAGCGCCCCGGGCAGATGACCACCCCGGCTCTACGAGAGAGGTCCTGACCAGCATGACAGACACAATGACGGCGTCCGAGGTGGCGGTGGGTGTCGCCCGGTGTGGGTGGGCGGTCATGCCGCTCACGGGGAAGGGGCCGGTGAGGAACTGCTCGCCCTGCCGACGGGATCGGCACCACGGAGCGGACTGCGAGTGCACGAGGACGCCGGGGCGGTGGTGCCACGGGTTCTACTCCGCGATCGTCGACGTCGAGGTCCTGGAGCGACACTGGCCGCACGCCGCTGACGGCGTCGGCATCGCGACCGGCGCGTCGAACCTGGTGGTGGTCGACGTCGACGGCCCCCAGGGGCACGAGTGGGTCACCGGCCTGGCCCGACGCGGCGTGCTCCCCCCCACCCTGATGATGAGGTCGTCCTCCGGGGAGGGCTACCACCTCTACTACGAGGGCACCCTGCGATCCCGGCCGCTCCGTCTCGCCCCCACCCACCCGCTCGCCGGGACCGCCGACGACATCCCGGTGGACATCAAGTCGCAGGGGTCCTACGTCCGCTGGACCGGGACGGTCGCCACCGACCGGCCACTCGCCCCGGTCCCCGTCGCCCTGGAGGACGAGCTCCAGGCCCGCCAGGCCCGACTCGACGCCTCCACGCGGCGGCCGGAGCCGACCGGCCCGGCCCCGGCCGCAACCGGGCGGTGCACGCACGCTCCCGGCTACCTCGACCGGGGCGTGCAGATGGCGGTGGAGCAGCTCTCCCACCTCGACCCCTCCGGCGGCGGAGTGCACGCCCAGGTGTACGGCGTCCTGCGAGGGATCGTCCGGCGCCACGCCGGGACATGCGGCCGCGACTGCGCCACCGGGGAACAGCTCCACGCCCTGGCCGAAGCCGCGGGGCGTCTCGGGGAGCGGCCGGGGGACTTCGAGCGAGCCTGGGACAACGCCCTGGTGGAGTCCGGTCTCCCGGTCCGGTTCGGGACTCGGACCGTGAGATGACGCCCCGCCGCTCCCCGAGCCCGAGAGTTGGCAGGTTTGGCGTGGTCGTCCTGTAGAACAAGAAGACCGCCGACCTGCTGAGATCTCGACGTTCTCAGCAGATCGGCGGTCACGATCCCGGGGCTGCAACCCCGGAACCCAATCGAGAGTCGACCTGGCGGAAGAACCTCAACCGATACACGCACAGTGTAGCCACCTGCACTGACCTGAGGACTCTAGCCACGGTGACTCTCCTCTACCTAGAGAGAGACCACACAGTGTCTGACCCTACGAACTCGACCAACAACGTGGTCCAGTTCCCCCCCGTCCGTCCTGAGATCGCTCACACCAACGACGTGGAGCTGTTCGAAGAACTGCGGAGGCTGCTGCCGCGTCTCGGTGACATCTACCACCGAGACGACGTGTTCTGCACTGTCGCTGTCACGACCAAACGAGGCGTGACCAAGGCCCGTATCCGAGACCTCAGCACCGACGCCCTCAAGGCTTTCCTCCACAACCGCATCGATGTAGTGGCCTACAGGGACAAGCCCGACAAGCACGGTCGGCAGTCCTACAGGGAACTGACGCCAGGAACTGTTGCGGGGATGCTCTGCGGGGACACAGAGAAACTCGTCCCAGAGCTCACCGGCACCGCGACACACCCGCTTGTCATGCCCACTGGCGAGATCGTGACAGATTCCGGCTACCACGACGAAACCGGCCTCTTCATCACACCCCACGTGCCCGGTGTCACCGTTCCCGAAAATCCCACCCAGGAGCAGGTCACCGACGCCGTCACCCTGGTCACCAGCGTGTTCGGTGACTTCCCGTGGCTTGATCAGGCCAGCTTCGCGGCCTACATCGGAGCTCTCGTGGCACCTGCCTTGCGATGGATGGGAGGGGGCGGCTGGCGAGTCCCCGCACCGTTCATCAGCGCGAACCAGGCCGGAGTCGGAAAGAGCGCGCTGTGCAAGGTGTTCGCGGCGCTGTACGGCCAGCACAACGCAAGCTGGCCGTCCTACTCCGAGGAAGAGCTGGAGAAGCGGCTGACCACCGCGATGCGCGAAGCCGTCGAGCCCGTGATCATGTTCGACAACGTGCCCAACGGGCTCAGTATCGCAAGCGGCATCCTCGCCCAGTTCCTGACCCTGGAGACCTGGATGGCACGGATTCTCGGCACGAACAGCGGGATCTCGGTACCCATCACAAAGGTCGTCGTACTGAACGGGAACAACATCAAACCCACGGAGGACATGAAGCGGCGGGCACTCCCGATCACCCTTCGCTACGAAGAACGGCACCCTGAAAAGCGCGATCCTGATGCCTACGCGGTGGGGGACCTGGAGACCTGGCTCGACTCTCCTGAGAACGTGCAGCGCCTCATGGCTGCCTTCCTTACGATCATTCGAGGCTGGATCGGGGATGGGGCTCCCAAGCGCCCGGTGAGGATGGCCTCGTTCGGCCGGTGGGCGTCGGCTACCGCAGGTCTCTTGGACTGGGCTGGAATCGTGGGGTTCCCAGACTCCTGGGGTGACTCCGTGAGTCAAGAGGACAGCGAGTGGGCTGAGGTCTTCGACATGTGGGAGAAGACCATCGGGGACAAGAAGGTCACCGCGAGGGAGATGCTCACCGCGTTCCCCTCCGAAGCTCTGCCCCCTGGCGCCACCACGGCATCAGGCCAGCCGTCGCCACGTAAGCTCGGTAGTGTCCTGTCCGCTAACGAAGGTCGATGGATCGGCGGGTACCGGATCGTGGGAAGTATCAGCCGCGGGCGAACCTACTACCATCTCGAAGCGGCCTCGGACACCGAGGACAACAGGTAAAGACTTCGGAGCCCCGGTGGTGGATCGTAATCCACCACCGGGGCTTTCTCGTGGCCAAGTGGTGGGTTGCACGGCCTGTACTCCACCACCACTCCACCACTAACCCACCACCTAACCCACCACACTTGAACTGGGAAAATAGTCCATATGGTGGAGTGGTGGATCACTTCTCAGCACCTAGGGAATCACTCGTGTGCGTGCCTGTGTGCGTATGAGTACCTAGAAGTAATCCACCACTCCACCACCTCCATGCATATTCGCAGGTCAGAGTACGTATCGCCATGGTGGATTAGTGGTGGATTACTGCACGTTTTAGCAGGTCAGGAGTGGTGGATTACTTCCGCTGGTAATCCACCACTCCCCTCCCGATCTCAAGAGAAGCACCGGGGTTGACTCACCCCCGGTGCTTCTCTTGAGATCAGACCAGGTCAGGAACCTGTACAGCGTCAAGGTCGCCGCTCCTCAAGATCCCCAGACCCGTACACGGAGCTAGCGGCAGCACCGTCTCGGTGGTCTGGACCCCCGGGGGGGGAGTGACCCCGCACCCCGCCTCCCTGGGTGCCCTCTGTCGCGCCGTGGGGGTCGGTCTCCATGGACAAAAGCCCGCACGGCCGGACGGGGCTCTCTGGCGCTCTCAGAGCTTCCCGGCGCTGCGGGCTCGGTGCGTCGCCGTCTGCACGGCCTCGATGCCCCGGGTGATCCGCTCGACCTCCCGACGGGACAACTTGCCCTGGGCGATGGCGGCCGCGGTGCGCACCAGGAGCTGCTGGAGTTCCCGGGGGCGAACCTCGCCGTCCTTGTCTTCCTCGTGGTCCTGGAGGACGGACTCGGGGGTGGGGTAGGCCTGGCCGCCGACCCGCATGCCGGGCCTCTCCCACGGGGCGGCCCGCACCGCACGGGTCCGCACCACCGTGCGCTCGACGAGTTCGCGAACGGGCTCGTCCTCGAGGCGCGCGGTGCCGGCCGCCCGGTCGCGCTC
>NZ_JBIAGA010000028.1:0-877 GCF_042869555.1 Nocardiopsis sp. NPDC006938
GGACCGCACTTGGCGGACGCGCTCTCGCGTGACACGACTGGCAGGAAAGGGCCAAGCACGGCACCGGGCCACCCCCCAGGACAACCGATGTGTTCGAGAGATGCGTGTCCCCCGGACTGGTAAAAACCCCCGCCGTCCGAGCACCGCCTACCGCTCTACGGCCAACCCGGTCACCACAGGAAAGCGCGTACCCGCAGGTTTGTACCCCGCTGTGTCCGGGGTGCGTTGCGCCGTGCGGCTTACTACCGCACGTGATGGGGGCGAACCAACCCCCTGGGGGTTGAGGGGTCTGCGTTGGAGTCTGCTTCACGCCTGTGACAGCGCGCCCACCAGCACCACGAGGGGTGTGAACCCCCGCCACGTGTTGTTGTGACTCACCCAGGGGGAAGCTTCACCTTCACCCCGTGGTGGTGACCCGAGCGCTTCGGTGCCCCCTTCACCCCCCAGGGGGTTGGTACCTCAGTCATGTGCGGTAGTAAGCCGCACGGCGCAAACCCCCTGAGCCACAGCGGGGTACAAACGTGCACGTGAGTGCTGGGTTCAGTGGAGCGGGTTGGCCGTAGAGCGGTGAGCGGTGCTCGGACGGCGGGGGTTTTTACCAGTCCAGGGGACACGCATCTCTCGAACACATCAGTCGTCCTGGGGGGTGGCCCGGTGCCGTGCTTGGCCCTTTCCTACCAGTCGTGTCACACGAGAACACAACCGCCAAGTGCGGTCCGGGCAGAGCACCATCCACGCACCCCGCCCTGAATGGAGTCCTCAGCACACAAGGGGTACGCAGTAAGCCGCACAGGACCTACCGGCCCAAAGGGATAAACGGGTTGGCCGTAGAACCCTCGCGCTACAACAACCACAACCGTAGAACCCACAGCTCACT
>NZ_JBIAGA010000028.1:976-44918 GCF_042869555.1 Nocardiopsis sp. NPDC006938
TTCAACCACAGGCCGTAGAGCTCGCTAAAAACAGCAACTACAACCCCCGTATCCACAGCTCACTTCAATCACAGGCCGTAGATCCCGCTCCAAACAGCAACCACAGCCCCTGTACCCATAGCTCACTTCAACCACAGGCCGTAGAGCTCGCTAAAAACAGCAACTACAACCCCCGTATCCACAGCTCACTTCAATCACAGGCCGTAGATCCCGCTCCAAACACCAACTACAGCCCCCGTACCCCCAGCCCACACCAACCACAGACCGCAGCGCCCGCTCCAAACAGCAACCACAACCCCCTCCGCCCCCACCTCAGCCGGATCGGCGTAGTCTCCAGGCGCGGGGTTGTTCCTCCTCGTGGGGTACGTCCTGTTGGGCGAACCGGGCCCGTACGCGGGCTCCGCCCAGTCTGCCCCGCTCCAGGTGGATGGTGCCTCCGGTGGCTTCGACCGCGTGCCGGACGATGTCGAGTCCCAGTCCGGTCGACCCGCCGCCGCTGGTGCCGCGCCGCAGGGCTGTCGTGGGGTCGGCGAATCCGGGTCCGGCGTCTTCGACGATCAGGGTCACCCATCCGGCGTGTTCGACGACCGCGACGGCGAACGGCCGGTCGGACGGGGTGTATCGGAACACGTTGCCGACGAGTGAGTCGAGGACGGCCGCGCACTCTTCGGTGGACAGCGCGACCCGGCAGGGGGTGTCGGGTACGTCGAGGTCGACTTCGCGTCCTTGGTCGTCGGCGAGCATGGTCCAGAACCCCATCCGGTTGACCACGGCCGCGGACAGGTCGCATACGCGTGTGGTGTCCGATTCGACGGCCTGGGGGCGCACGTCGCGGATGATGGCGTCGACGTCCCGTTCCAGGGCGGCGATCGCTCCTCTGATGCGCTCTCCTTCGGGGCCGGGGAGGGGTTCGGCGTCGAGTCGTAGGGCGGTCAGTGGGGTGCGGAGCCGGTGTGAGACGTCGGCGGCCATTTCCCGTTCCTTGGTCAGCAGGCCTTGTACGCGTTCGCCGATGGCGTTGATGGACTCTCCGAGCACCACCAGGTCGCGGGGGCCGTGTACGCGGATGCGGGCGTTGAGTCGTCCTTCGCCGATGTCCACGGCGGTGTCGGCGAGGGCGCGTAGGGCGCGCCGGGCGGGGCGGCTCAGGCGGTCGGTGATCAGGACGGCGCCGGTCACGACCAGTGCGGCGGCGGCCGCCAGCCAGCCGAGGACGGGCCCGACTCCGCTGAGCGCTTCGCCGCGGGGCTGGTACACCTCCACCACGGTCACGCCGCCCGATCCTTCGGGTGCTTCGGGGAGTTGCGGGGCGACCGCGACGAGGAGGTAGGAGGTGCCGCCTTCGACGGGGGTCTGGGTTCTGGTACCCGCGCCGGTGCGCCGGGCCCGGGTGAGTTCGGTGTCGTGGGCGCGGCTGGCTCCTACGGTCGTCCCGTCGGGGAGGTGGACGGCCAGGTGCCCTCTGGCCCCTGCGGCGGTGGAGGACACCACTCGCCGTAGGAGCGCGGGGTCCGTGTCGACTCCCACAACCGAGGCCACCGCGCCGGCCTGGGCCCAGACCGCCGCTTCGGCGCGCTGGTCGGCCTCTCGGAGGGCCCAGGCGCCGGTGACGCCGATCATCACCACGGCGACCATGACGGTGGCGAGGGTGACGGCGCGTGCCAGCAGCCTCCTCACACCGGTTCCACCAGTTTGAGTCCCACGCCCCGCACGGTGTGCAGGTAGCGGGGTCGGCTCGCGCTCTCACCGAGTTTGCGGCGCAGCCAGGACATGTGGACGTCGATGGTCTGGTCGTGGCCCACGAACGGGTGCTGGTGCCAGACCGCTTCCACGAGTTCGCGGCGGCTGACCACGCGTCCGGCGTGTTCGGCCAGGTAGGCCAGCAGGTCGAACTCGCGGCGGGACAGTTCCAGGGGGGTGCCGGCCAGGGTCGCCTGTCGGCGTGTCAGGCTGATCGACAGCTCTCCCACGGTGAGTTCTCCGGGGTCGGGCCCACCCGTGGTGGCCCGGCCGGATCTGCGTAGGAGCGCGTTCATCCGGGCGGCGAGCTGGGTGCTGGAGAAGGGTTTGACGACGTAGTCGTCGGCGCCGTCGTTGAGCAGGCGCACGATGGACTGCTCGTCGCCGCGCGCCGTCGCCACGATGACGGGGACGTCACTGTGCCCGCGGAGCATCCGCAGCGCGGCGGCGCCGTCCAGGTCGGGCAGGCCGAGGTCGAGGATGACCAGGTCGGGTTCGTGCCGGGCGGCCTCCCGTAGGGCGTCCAGGGCGGTGCCCACGGGCAGCACCACGTGCCCGAGACCGCTCAGCGCGCGTACCAGGGCGCCCCGCACCATCTGGTCGTCCTCGACCAGCAAGACCGTTGCCATGCGCACACGTTAACCAACGTCGCGGCCGTGCACGAGTCCGGATGCGGCCCGTGGTCAGGCGGTTCACCGCTGTGACCGCGGGCGCGGCGGTGGTGCGGCTTAAGTCGAAAGAGACGCTGCGTTAAGGCTTCCTTAGGGAGCCCGACACTACTGTCGTCACACATCGCCGGTGGTGGCGCGCGTCACAGGGACGCGGCCGTTCCCACCGGCCCGATCGGTCGGCGGGTACCCGTGTGCCCGCTCCCGGAGGTGTCGTGGCCGAAATCGTGATCGACGGCCTGGGTAAGGTCTACCAGGACGGAACCCGCGCGGTCGACGACCTCTCCCTGGACATCCAGGACGGCGAGTTCCTGGTGCTGGTCGGGCCGTCCGGCTGCGGCAAGACCACCGCCCTGCGGATGGTCGCGGGGTTGGAGGCGATCAGCGAGGGCTCCGTCCGGATCGGCGATCAGGTCGTGAACGACGTCCCCGCCCGCGACCGCGACGTGGCGATGGTCTTCCAGTCCTACGCCCTGTACCCGCACCTGAACATCTTCGAGAACATCGCGTTCGGGCTGCGGCTGCGCAAGCTGCCCAAGGCGGAGATCGACCGGCGTGTGCGCGAGGTCGCCCGCGTCCTCGAACTGGAGGAGCACCTGACCCGCAAGCCGGGCAACCTCTCCGGTGGTCAGCGCCAGCGGGTGGCCATGGGCCGGGCGATCGTCCGCGAACCCCGGGCGTTCCTGATGGACGAACCCCTGTCCAACCTGGACGCGAAGCTCCGGGTGCAGATGCGCGCCCAGATCGCCCGTATCCAGCGCGACCTGGGCGTCACCACGGTCTACGTCACCCACGACCAGACCGAGGCGATGACCCTGGGCGACCGCGTGGCCGTGATGAAGCGGGGCGTCCTCCAGCAGGTCGGCCCGCCGCAGGAGCTGTACGACCATCCCCGCAACCTGTTCGTCGCCGGGTTCGTCGGTTCGCCCGGCATGAACCTGATCTGCGTCGAACTCCACGAGGAGGGCGGCCGGTTCCGTGTCCGGATCGGCGACCAGCACCTGGACCTGCCCGACAGCCTCCTGCACCGGCGCCCCGCCCTGAGCGGCTACGCGGGGGCCAAGGTCGTCGTGGGCATCCGCCCCGAGGACATGGAGGACGCCGGGATCGTCGGCGGTACCGAGGGGGCCACGCTCACCTCGGTCGCCGACCTGGTCGAGGCCATGGGTTCGGACGTCCTCGTGCACTTCCCGCTTGACGCCGCACCCGTCGTGACCGAGGACACCCGTGAGCTCGCCCGCGACGCGGGAACCGACGAGACCCTCCCCGCGACCGACGACGGCGTGGTCCTCGTCGGCCGTTTCAGCCCCCGTACCCACGTGTACGAGGGCCAGACCATCACCGTGGCGGTGGACACCGAACGCCTCCAGTTCTTCGACCCCGCCACCGGTACAGCGATCCACGACTCCTGAGGAGCGTCCCCCATGTCAGCACCCATCTCCCGCCGTGCCGCCTCCCGACGCGGCAGAGTCCTCGGCGGTGCCGCCGCCGCGCTCGGCCTGACCCTGGTCGCCACCGCCTGCGGCGGCTCGGGCTCGTCGGTCTCCGACGCCGACCTGGACGGTCAGACCCTGGAGATCGTCGGCCCCTGGGCCGGTGACGAGCAGGTCGCCTTCGAGCAGGTCCTCGCGATCTTCGAGGAGGAGACGGGCGCGACCATCTCCTACAGCGGTGCGGGCGACGACCTCCAGACCGTCCTCCAGACCCGTATCCAGGGCGGGGACCAGCCGGATGTGGCGCTCATCCCGCAGGCGGGGCTGATCGAGCACTTCGTCAACGAGGACGTCCTGGTGCCGCTCGGCGACGACGTCGTGGCCGCCCTCGACGAGAACATGGCCGGTGCGTGGGCGGACATCGGCTCGGTCGACGGCACCCCGTACGGCGTCTACCTCAAGGCCGCCAACAAGTCCCTGGTCTGGTACAACGACGAGCTCTTCGCCGAGTCGGGCGCCACGGTCCCGGAGAACTGGGACGAGTTCGTGGAACTCTCCGAGAACCTCTCCGACGTCGGCATCAGCCCGCTGTCGGTGGCCGGTGCGGACGGCTGGGTGCTGACCGACTGGTTCGAGAACGTCTACCTCCAGACGGCCGGTCCGCAGATGTACGACCAGCTCGCCGCGCACGAGATCCCGTGGACCGACCCCAGCGTCGAGGTCGCCCTGGAGACCCTCGCCGAGGTGTGGGGCCAGGAGCAGCTGATGCTGGGCGGGAGCGGCGGCAGCCTCCAGACCGACTTCCCGACCTCCGTCGTGAACGTCTACAGCGACGACCCCGACGCCGCCATGGTGGTGGGGGCCGACTTCATCGGCGGGGTCGTGACCGCCAGCACCAACGCCGCCGTGGGCGACACCGCCCAGGTGTTCCCCTTCCCCAGCATCGCCGGTGAGGGCGACGCCGTCGTCGTGGCCGGTGACGCCGCCGTCGCCATGAACGACAGCGAGGCCACCATGGAGCTGCTGCGCTTCCTCGCCTCGGAGGAGGCCGCCGCCGAGTGGGCCTCCATCGGCGGGTTCATCTCCCCGAACAAGAACCTGACCGCCGACGACTACGCCGACCCGGTCCTCGGACAGGTCGCCGAGCAGATCATCCTCGCGGGCGACAGTGTCCGCTTCGACCTCTCCGACCTCCAGCCCGCCGCGTTCGGCGCCACCGTCGGCGACGGCATGTGGCAGACGCTCCAGGACTTCCTGGCCGACCCCTCCGACGTGGAGGGCACCATGGAGCGCCTGGAGTCCGAGGCCGCCCGCGCCTACGGCGAGTAGACGGAGCCCCACGCCATGACCTCCAACGACACCGGGGCGGCCCGTGCCGGGGCCGCCCCCGCCACCCCGCCGGGCGGGCGGCCCTCCGGCGGCCCGCGTGACGGCGCCCGCCCCGGCTGGCGGCGCCTGTTCGGCCCGGCCACGCTGTTCCTGCTGCCCGCCCTGCTGTTCCTCACGGTGTTCCTGGCCTACCCGGCCGTCTACTCCGTGGTGCGCAGCTTCTTCGACGCCTCCGGAAGCCAGTTCGTCGGCCTCGACAACTACGGTCGGATGTTCACCGACGACCGTACGCTGACCGCGATCCGCAACACCGGTATCTGGGTGCTGGTCGCCCCGGCCCTGGTCACCGGATTGGGTCTGGTCTTCGCGGTGCTGACCGAACGCGTCCGCTGGGCCACCGCCTTCCGCATCCTGCTGTTCATGCCGATGGCGATCTCCCTGTTCGCCTCCGGCATCATCTTCCGGCTGGTCTACGACGAGAACCCCGACCGGGGCGTCGTCAACGCGGCCGTGGTGACCGTGCACGACACGTTCGCCTCGCCTTCGGAGTACCCGGGGGCGCGGCCGCGCGGCGAGGAGCTCGACGCGGACCCGGCGCTGGGCGGCTTCACCACCACGAGTTCCTACGCCCCGGGTGACACCGTGGCACTGCCGATGGTCGGTATCCGGCCCGGCGAGGTGCCCGAACAGGCCTCCCCGGCCACCGAGCCCGACCCCTCGGGCGACACCATCGAGGGCGTGGTCTGGCTCGACGTGGCCCTCGGCGGCGAGTCGGGGGTCATCGACGACGGTGAGAACGGTCTGCCCCTGATGACGGTCGACGCCCTGCGTGACGGTCAGGTGGTGGCCAGCACCACCGCCGGTGACGACGGCCGGTTCACCCTCACCGGGCTGGAGGCGGGGGAGTACGAGATCCACCTGGCGGCGGACAACTTCACCGAGTCCTTCCGCGGCCTGACTTGGCTGGGGCCGACCCTGATCACCCCCGTGATCATCTCCTCGTGGGTGTGGATCATGACCGGTTTCGCGATCACGTTCATCGCCGCGGGGCTGGCCGCCATCCCCAGGGACGCCCTGGAGGCGGCCCGGGTGGACGGCGCCACCGAGTGGCAGGTGTTCCGCAAGATCACCATCCCGCTCCTCGGTCCGCTGCTGCTCGTGGTGTTCGTGACCCTGATGATCAACGTCCTGAAGATCTTCGACCTCGTGTTCGTGATCGCCCCGGGGTCGGTGCAGTCCAACGCCAGCGTGATCGCCCTCCAGATGTGGCAGGTGTCCTTCGGCGCGGGCGGCAACCAGGGGCTGGGCAGCGCCCTCGTGGTCCTGCTGCTGGTGCTGGTCCTGCCGATCATGTACTTCAACATCCGCCGATTCCGACGGGAGCGCTCGTGACCGCCACGCCCCAGAAGTCGCCCTCCGTCGTCGAGGTGTCGGTGTCCGGCGCCCCGCGCCGGGGCCTGGCCTCGCGCCTGGTCTCCAAGCTGGGTTCGGGCACCCTCCAGGTGGTGCTGACCCTCGTCGCGCTGTTCTGGATGGTGCCGGTCATCGGCCTGCTGCTGGTGTCGCTCCGCTCGGAGGCCGACAACACCAACAGCGGCTGGTGGACGGCGCTGCTCAAGCCGACCGAGCTCACGCTGGACAACTACCGGTCGTTGGTCGACAACGACGTCCTCGTGCAGTCGTTCCTGAACACCGTCTACATCTCGGTTCCCTCGACCCTGCTGGTCGTGGGGATCGGAGCGCTGGCCGCCTACGCGCTGGTGTGGATGGACTTCCCCGGCCGCGACTGGATCATGGTGGGCGTGGTCGGGTTGCTGGTGCTGCCCATCCAGGCGGCGCTCATTCCCATCTCGCAGCTGTACGGTGCCCTGGGCATCTTCGGCTCCATCACCGGCGCGATCCTGTTCCACGTGGCGTTCGGGCTGCCGTTCGCGGTGTTCCTGCTGCGCAACTTCTTCGTGAACATCCCGCGTGACCTCCTGGAGGCCGCCCGGATGGACGGCGCCAGTGAGTGGCGGATCTTCCGCAGGGTCGTGCTGCCGGTGGCGCGTCCGGCTCTGGCCTCGCTCGCGGTCTTCCAGTTCCTGTGGGTGTGGAACGACATGCTCGTCGCGTTGGTGTTCACGAGCCCCGACTCGGCCCCGCTGACGGTGGCGCTGCGCTCGCAGCTGCGCCAGTTCGGTACCAACATCGACGTGCTGGCCTCGGGTGCCTTCCTGTCCATGCTGGTTCCGCTGCTGGTCTTCTTCGCCTTCCAGCGCCACTTCGTCCAGGGGGTGTTCGCGGGCTCCGGCAAGTAGCCGCCCGCGCGGTGCTCCACACGATCCGCCCACGAGGGCGCCACGGCGGCGCCGGGCCCCGCGGCCATTCCCACCGCGGGGCCCTTCGCGTCCGGGGCGGGGACCGGACCCGCCGGGGCCCGCTCCCTGCGCCGATTCGTGCCGGACCGTCGGGCCCCACTCCCTGTCCGGGCTCGTGCCGGACTGCCGGACCACTCGCCGTCCCGACTCGGTGCCTGACAGTCGGGGTGCCCTCAGCGAGGGGGAGGTTCGGGGACGCGCTCCCCGGCCATCCACAGGCCCAGGGCGTGCCGGTCCACCAGCACCATTCCGTCTCCGGCCTCGCGCACGGCCTCCCGGGTGAACCCGTTCGCGGCCACGAACATCCCCAGGTACCCGCGGTGGCCTCCGGCCAGCGCTCCCAGGAAGGCCCGCACCTCGTTGGGCGGTACCGGCCTGCGCCAGCGTTTGCACTGCACGGCCAGCGGGCGCCCGTCCGGGGTCTGCGCCCGCAGGTCCACACCGCCGTCCGAGGCCCCGCCCACCACCGTCACCCGCGTGTATCCGTGGGTGCGCAGGAGCCGGGCCACGTGGTGCTCAAACTCCGTTCCGGTCATGGTGTCGACCGCCGCGATCCCCGTGCGCCCGACGATCCACCGCTCCCTGGCCAGGCGCGCCCGCGACCACGCCCACCAGCCCAGCGCGGCGGCCCCGGCCAGGGCTGCCAGGCCGCCGCCGAGCCACAGCCCCGGGCGGTCGGCGTTGTCGAACAGCCACCCGAACCCCAGCAGGAGCACCACCGCCGCCAGCGGCAGGGACCCCCGCAGCCGCCGCGTCCACCGCCGTCGTACACGCTGCCGCTGCCGCACGCTCACGCTTCTCCCTGGGGGTGGGGGACATACCGGGGCACATCATGGCACGCGGTGACCGTCCTCCTCCACACGGTGACCCCTCCCGGCCGCCCGCTCCGAGGACCCCGGACCGGACGGTCCCCGGTCGCTGCGACAATGTCCCAGTCGCGGTCGCGCACACGGGGGTGCGCGGCCGACCACGAGGACACGGGGGTGCGGCGGTGGCCGAGCGCAGGGCTCTGGATCTGGACGCGCTCGCGGTCAGCGACCGCTTCCGGCTGTTCAACTTCACCCGGCGCGACGACCACGTCACCTACCTGTGGATTCTGCGCGCCGTGGACCGCCTGCGCGAGGTCCACCAGGTCCAGGTCGGCGCGGACGAGGTCGAGGCCGCCCTGGTCTCCCTCACCTCGGCCCACACCGAGGCGCCCGAGGTCCCCGCCCAGGGGCTGCGCCACCGGCTGGACGAACTCGCCTCCGACGGCGTCCTGCACCGCTTCGACGACGCCTCCCGCGCGGGCACCCTGGCCAGCTACCGCAACCGGCAGTCCGTCTACCAGTTCAGCGAACTCGGCTACCGGGCCTACCACGCGGTCGAGAACCTGCTCGGCGCCCGGGTCGAGGACGTCAACCTCTCCCGCCTGGTCTTCTCCGACGTCCTGGAGGACCTGCGCGCGCTGGCCGAGGCCAACCGCACCGGCCGCGTCGAGGACGTCTACCGCCGCCTGTCCCGCCTGGACGCGGTGATGGAGGACATGGGGCGCCGCTCCGCCCAGTTCCACGTGACCCTCGGGGAGATCCTGCGCTCCACCGAGGCCTCCTCCGAGGTGTTCCTGCGGCACAAGAACGCCCTGCTGGTCCACATGTCGGACTTCATGGCCGAACTCGACCGGTACCTGCCCCGCCTGGACCGGGCCGTCCACGAGGTCGAGGCCACCGGTCTGACCACCCTCCTCTCCCGCGCCGCCGAGACCGACGAACGCCTCTTCATGGACCGCATCGAACGCCTGGAGGACTGGTCCCGCCGCTGGCGGGCGGTGCGCGCCTGGTTCGCCTCCGAGAGCGGAGCCCCCACCCGCGCCGCCGAACTCGGCCAGGCCACCCGCTCCGCGGTCTCCGGGGTCGTCGCCCTGCTGCGCCAGATCACCGAGGCCCAGCGGGGAGGCGTCAACCGCTCCACCCAGCTGCGCCACCTGGCCGCGTGGGTGTTCGACACCCCCGACGACGGCGCCGCGCACGCCCTGATGGGGGCGGCGTTCAACACCCGTTCCGCCCGCCACCTGGGCGTGGCCCACGAGGACGGCGACGAGTTCGCCCCCACCGACTCCTGGCACGACGCCGCCGGGGTGGAGGTGTCGGTGACCCTGTTCCGCAGCGACCGGGCCCCCAACCCCGGGGCGCCCAAACCGGTCCGCAGGGACACCGGAGCCCGCTCCGAACTGCGCCGACGCCAGACCGAGGGCCGCGAGGCCGAGCGCGCCTCCGCCGCGCGCCTGACCCTGGAGGGCGCCCACGGCCGGGTTCTCGACGAGAGCGACACCAGGGTGCTCCTGCGGCTGGTCACCAAGGCCCTGGAGTCGCGGTCGGTGACGTACGCGAAGAGGGGCTCCTCTCCCGCCCTGGTCGGCCTGCTGAAGTCCGCCACCGCCGACGACGCGGGCACCGTGATCCGGCTGCTGCCCGACGAGCGCGGCAGCACCGTGCGGACCTCGCGCGGCAGCATCCACCTGCCCGGTTTCAGGGTGGAGCTGGCCTCCCGCGGCGCCCGCACGAGCACAAGGAAGGGCGACCGTTGACCCAACGCACCCGGCCCCGTGTCGAGAGCGTCGACCTGGGCTCCTACCAGCAGGCCGTACGCAAGGTCCTCACCTGCGACGTCATCACCGCGACGCGGCCGCGCCCCGGCGTGCTCGACCAGGTGCTGTACTGGGCCGACCAGATGACCGAGGACCTGCGCGCCCTGTTCGGGTACACGCTCGTGGCCACCACCGACCACGTGCGCCTGGTCCGTGAACTCGACCTGCTCGACCCCAGCCAGCGCCAGACCTTCGCGCGCCGGGGCAGGCCCTTCGACCGCCGCCGCCTCGCCTACCTGTGCCTGCTGTTGGCCGCGTTCCAGCGGGCGCAGGTCGAGATCAGCCTCGGCGACCTGGTCCGCGGCTTCACCCCCTCCGCCAACGAGATCGCCGGGCTGGGCTACGACCCCACCGACTCCACCCACAAGGCCGCCCTGGTGGACGTCGCCCACTGGCTGCTGGAGCGGGGCGCCCTGCACCTGTCGGACGGCTCGGTCGAGGCGTGGGCGCGCGGCGGTGACCAGGGCGACGCCCTCTTCGACATCGACCACGAGGTGTGCGAGGTCCTCTTCCGGCCCACCCGGCCCCTCCAGCACCTCAACAGCGCCACCGGTCTGCTCGGCGACCCCCTCGGCCCGGACGCCCCGCGCGAACGCGCCGCCCAGCGCGCCCGCCGCCTGCTGGTGGAGTTCCCCGTGGTGTACTACGCGGACGTCGAGCCCGAGGTGGCCGCGGCCCTGCGCGCTAGGGGCCCCGCCGAGGAGGTGGCCCGCCTCACCGGCACCCGCCTGGAGCGCCGTGCGGAGGGCGTCCTGCTCGCGGACTCCGCGGGGACCTTCACCGACCGCGCCTTCCCCGGGCGCGGCGGCGCCGTCACCCGCACCGCCGGACTGCTGCTGGCGCAGATCGCCACCCACTTCGAGGAGTCGTGGGCGGGGCTGGCCCGGCTGTCCGCCCCCGGTCCCCTGCACGAGCACCCCGAGCTGGCCGCGCGGATCGACGCGGGGTTGCCTCGGGAGGGCATCGTCACCGAACTGGCCTGGGCCGAGACGGCCGACGCGCCGGCGGTGGCGGAGCCCGCCGAACTGCCCCTGGTGGAGCGCGAGCGCCTGGAGACCATGGTGGCCGACCTCTTCGAGGAGTTCGGTCCCGCGTCCTTCACCGCCACCTGGCAGCAGGACCCGCACGGGCTGCTCGACGCCGCCCTGGCCCTGCTCACCGACCTGGCACTGGTCCGCCCGCTGCCGGGCGGGGTCCTGGTGACCCCCGCCGCGCTGCGCTACCGCAACATCCGGGGCGCCCTGCCCGAGCGCCCCGACACCGGGCTGCTGCCGTTCGGCCCGCTCGACGCGCCCGCCCCTGACGACGCCGAAGCGCCCGACCCCGGGCACTCGGCCCCCGCACCGACCACGACCGAAGGAACCGAGGACACCGCGCCATGACCCGCAGGAGCGACCGCTTCCGGCCCAACCGGGCCGGAGTCGTCAACGTCTGGGACTACGTCGACGAGGAGTTCGCCTTCGCCGACGGCCGCCTCGTCCTGCGCGGCCACAACGGCTCGGGCAAGACCAAGGCCCTGGAGGTGCTGTTCCCCTTCGTCCTGGACGGCTACACCGACGCCCGCAGGCTCGACCCCTTCAGCGGCCAGAACCGCACGATGAAGTCGAACCTGCTCTACCGGGGAGCGGAGTCCGCGCACGGCTACGTGTGGATGGAGTTCGCCCGCCAAACCGACGCCCCCGGGGCGGACGGCGACGACGGCGCGCCGGCGGTCACCGAGACGGTCACCCTCGTCATCGGCATGCGCGCGCACCGCCACCGAGACGGCGTCAGCCCCTCCTTCTTCGTCACCGACCAGCGCCTGGGCGTCGACTTCGGACTGCTCTCGGCGGACGACCGGCCGCTCACCGAACGCCAGCTCAAGGCGGCCCTCGGCGAGGACGCCCACCACTCCACGGCCGCCGACTACCGCCGGGCCGTGGACGCCCGCCTGTTCGGACTGGGCGACCGCTACGTCCAGCTCCTGGACCTCCTCCTCGCCCTGCGCCGCCCCCTGCTGGCCAAGGACCTGGACCCGGAGAAGGTCTCCCACACCCTCACCGGCGGGCTCAGCCCCCTCGACGACGCCCTCGTGGACCAGGCGGCCCGCGACTTCGCCAACCTCGCCGCCGTCCAGAGCCGCTTCGCCAGCGCCACCGCCGCACACGAGGCCGCCCGCGCCTTCACCGGGGTCTACTCCGACTACCTGACCGCCAACGCCCGGCACCGGCTCTCCCGGGTCCGCGCGGCCACCGAACAGGCCGACGAACACGCGCGGACCGTGGCCGGGGCGGCCGTCGAACTCGACCGCGCCACCGCCGCGAGCGATGCGGCCCGCGCGAGCGCCGACGAGCTGTCCGAGCGGGCCGGGCGTCTGGAGGCCCGGTGCGCCGCGCTGCGCCAGCACGAGACCCTGCGCGACCAACAGGCCCTCCAGGTGCGCAAGGAGGGCAACGACAAGCTCGCCCGACAGATCGCCACCGGCCGGGTGCGGGTGGCGGCCCAGGAGGAGGAGCTCACCCGCCTGAACGACGAGGCCGACCGCGTCGCCGGACGGGTCGGGCGCGAGCGCGCCCGCGCCGAGGAGCTGGGCGCCGCGCTCGCGGACGCCGCCGAACGGTCCGGGATCGCCCACGACGCCGAGGGCGGGGCCGACACCGGAGACGACCTGCCCGAGTCCGCGCGGGCCCGGGCCAGTGCCCGGCTCGACGACGTGCGCGCCGTCCGCGAACGGTTCGACGCCCTGGACCGTGCTGAGGACGGCCGCGCCCGCGCCGAGACCGCGAGCGGCCGGGCCGGGGACGCCCTGCTCGGACACGAACGGGCCTGCGCCGAGGCCGAGGAGGAGCTGTCCGCGCTCCGCCGCGCTGTCGGCGAGGCCCTGGGAACGTGGTCCGAACGCTGGGAGATCACCGGTCCGGACACCCTGGCCGCCCTGCGGGACACCGTCGGGGCCTACGGCGAGGCGGGCACCCCCACGCTCGCCCAGGTGTTCAACGAACACCTCCACGACCAGCAGCTGGACGCGGCCGCCCGCGCCAACGCCCTGGACACCGAGCAGGCCGCGCTCGGCCGGGACCTGGCCTCGGCCCGACGCGAACGCGACCACATCGCCGCCGAACGCGACGACGCGCCGCCCGCCGAACCCCTGCGCCCGGCGCCGCGCGACGAGCGCCCCGGAGCGCCGCTCTGGCGTCTCGTCCGTTTCGCCGAGGACCTGTCCGACGAGCGCGCCGCCGCCGTCGAGGGAGCCCTGCACGCCTCCGGTCTGCTCACCGCCTGGATTCACCCCGACCCCGAGCAGACCCGCGCGGCCCTGGAGCGGGGCGAGGCCGACGCCTACCTGCTGCCCGCCGCCGGGGGCACCGGAGGTGGAACCGGCCCGGCCGCCGACGCCCCCGCCGACGCGGTCTCCGGCGGCACGGCCACCCTCGCCGACGTCCTGGTCCCCGAGACCCAGGACCACGTCCCCGCCGACACCATCGTTCGGGTGCTGGCGTCGATCCCCCTCGGCGACGGCGACGCCGACCGCATGAGCGACCCGGCCGCCGACACCGTGGTGGACACCGGCGCCCGCTTCCGCCTGGGCCCGCTCACCGGGTCCCACCCCAAGGCCGCCGCCGAGTTCATCGGCGCCACCAACCGAGCCCAGCGCCGCCGCGAACGCCTGGCCGCCCAGGACGCCCGCATCGCCGAACTCGCCACCCGCCACGGCGAGCTGGGGGAACGACTGGCCCGAGCCCGGGAACTGCTCAAGGACTTCGACCGGGCCCGCGCCGACCTGCCCGACGCCACCGGGGTGGCCCGGGCGCTGCGCACCCTCGAACACCACTCCACCCTCCTGAAGTCGGCCCGCGCCGCCCAGGCGGAGGCCCGCCGCGAACTCGACGCGGCCGTCGCCCAGGTCGACGCCGAACGCCGCCAGGTCCGCGCCGCCGCCTCCGAACGCGCCATGCCCACCCGCAGAGAGGACGTCGACGCCGTCGCCGTCGCGGCCGAGGACTTCCAGGAGACCGCCCGGGGGCTGCACGCCACCCGCGCCGACATCGCCGAGTACGAGGGCGACCTCACCCAACGGCGGGACACCGTCGACCGGCTCACCGAGACGCTCGAACGCGACCGCGCCGAACTGGACCGCAGCGGCGACGACCACCAGCGCGAGGCCGAGGAACTCGCCACCCTGGAGGCGTCCATCGACGCCCCCGCACGCGAACTCCTCGACCAGCTGGAACGGGCCGCGACCGAACTACTCGAGGTCAACGCCGACCGGGACGGGTACGCGAGGACCGCCGCCGAGGAACACGACCGGGCCGTGCGCTCGGAGACCCTGCGCGACAGCGGCCGCACCGCGCTCGCCCAGGCCCTGGGCACCCTCTTCGAACACGCCGCCGCCTTCGCCGGACTCACCCAGCCCGCCGTACGCGCCGTCGTCGGGGTCCGGGCCACCGGTGCCTGGCCCCCGCCCGACCAGTGGCCCGACCCCGAGGAGGCCGCGCACCGGCTCCTCACCGCACCCGGAACCGCCGTCCGCGAGGTGCTGCCCGGCGCCGCCGCCGACCTGCTGGACGCGTTCACCGAGGTGGTCGGTACCCGTCAGGTCGCGGACTCCGACCTCAGGGCCGCAGGAAACCGCATGTCGCAGGCGCTGCGCACCTTCCAGGAGGCCCTTGGCGGCGACGCCGAGGGCTATCGGGTCGACCACGAGGTCGGCCCCAGCGGCCTGGTGACCGTGCACGTCAACGACGAGAACGGCCGCAACCCCGTCTCCGCCTTCGCCCGGACGGTCGCCGACCGCGTCGAGGAACAGGGCGCCCTCCTGCGCGAGGAGGAGCAGAGGGTGTTGGAGGACGAACTCCTCAGCGGCATCGCCCAGCAGGTCCACGACCGTGTCGACGCCGCCAAACGGCTGGTGCGCGCCATGGACCGCGACACCCGCGCCCGGCCCATGTCGTCCGGCACCCGGGTGGGCATCCGCTGGTCGCGCTCGGACGGACTCACCGAACACCAGCGGCGCGCCACCGAGCTCGTCCGGCACGACGGTGCCGGGCTCGGCCCCCGGGGGCTGGGCGAACTCCGCGCCGTGCTGCGCCGGATGATCCGCGACTACCACGCCACCCACCCCCGGGCCAGCCACAAGCAGGTGCTCGCGGCGGTCCTCGACTACCGCGACTGGTTCCGGTTCGAACTGCGCCTGGCCGAACCGGGCAAGGACGAGGTCACCCTCACCAAGAACAAGCACGAGCAGATGTCCGGCGGCGAGAAGTCCGCCGCCATCCACCTGCCCCTGTTCGCGGCGGCCAACGCCCTCTACTCGTCGGCGGCGCCCACCTGTCCCCGCGTGGTCGCCCTGGACGAGGCCTTCGCGGGCATCGACGACCGGTACAAGCCCGAACTCATGGGCCTGACCGTCACTTTCGACCTCGACATGTTCATGACCGGCCACGACCTCTGGGTGCACTACGACACCGTGCCCATGGCGGCCCACTACGACATGCACCACGACAAGGCGCTGCACACCGTCTCGGCGCTCCTCATGCTCTGGGACGGAGAACAGACCCTGGACGCGGACGCCGGGTTCGCCGGAAACGAACAGCTCGCCGCCGAACTCCTCGGCATCACCCCCACCCGCTACGTCCCGCAGTCCGTGGAGGGCACCCTCTTGGAGGAGGCGACGTGAGCGGCCGGGACGATCTGGCCGCGTTCGGGCGCCCCGACCTCGCGAAGCTGGTGGCCAGAACGCGCGAGGAACTGGAGAAGCGCGACGGCGCGCTCTCCGGGAGGTTCACGCTCACCGGCCTCAGCGAACGGGAGGTCCGCGACGTGCACGGCTTCCTCGGCAAGGAGCCCGGTGCGCGCCCCGACCGGGCGACCATCCAGCTGGAACACCTCGACCGGGTCGTGCGCCGCGGCTACGGCCGGACGCTGAACCAGCTCTGCGAGGAGCTGGGCGGTCCGCTCCGCCACCGGAGCGATCTGCGTCGCACGGAGGAGGAACTCCGCGGACGGGTCCTCGCACCGGCCCTGGCCAGCCCGCTGTACGAGCGGTCGTGGTTCCGCGACTGGCTCGACCACCGGGACACCCGGGCCGCCGTCACACGACGGGTCAACGCCGTCATGAGACGGGACGAGGCCGATGATCTCCAGGACCTCGCGGACGCGACGAGGGTCCTGGAGGCCGTGGTCGGCCACCACGGCGACCACGCCCCGCAGGCGGGCGCGCCGGTTCTGCTGCTCCAGGACCTGGCCGTGGGCGCGACCGGGGACACCAAGGCGCTCGACAACCGGACGGCGCTCTCCCGGCTCGTGCTCTCCGCCTTGGCGGCACGACGCGGTACGCCCCGCCCCGACGACCAGGACGCGCAGGAGTGCCGTGCCCTGTGGGAGGAGTACGACGTCGTCCAGGACGACCTCGCCAGCCGGGTCCTGGTCCTCAACCTGCCCGCCGACGGGCCCGTGCTGGGAGGGTGGCTGACCGAGGCGGCCGACCACGGGGTCCCGCTCCAGGTGACTCTGCACCAGCTCGTCCGGTTCCCTCCGGTCCCCGCCCCGTCGGTGGTCCACGTGTGCGAGAACCCGGCGGTCCTGCGGCGGGCGGCCGAGCGGCTCGGAGCGAGGTCCGCGCCGCTGGTCTGCACGGAGGGCTGGCCCTCCGCCGCCTTCCACCGCCTGGCCTCCGCCGCCGTGGCGGCCGGGGCCCGCCTGCGTTACCACGGCGACTTCGACTGGCCCGGCGCCCTCATGGCGCACAGGGTGATCGGCCGGTACGGCGCGGAGCCCTGGCGCATGTCCGCCGCTGACTACCTCGCCCACCGTCCCGCCGGGGCGCCCGAACTCCGGGGGACGGAACGCGCCACCCCCTGGGACCCCGCCCTCGCCGAGGCCATGCGCGAGCGGGGCACCGTGGTGTACGAGGAGTCCGTGGTCGCCGACCTGCTCAAAGACCTGGAACCGGGGGAGACCCCGGTGGGCGGTCCGGGCGGCGCGGGGGAGTAGGGTTCCGACATCGCGCGCGTGACGTGCGCGAACACGGGGGAGAAGGCACGATGAGGGTCGTCAGACAGGTCGCCGACGTCGTCGGCAGGTGGTTCGCGGTCCTGGTGCTCCTCGGAGCCGTGGCCGGGCTTCTCGTTCCGGAACGCACCGCGCTCATCACCCCTCACGTGGCCCTGCTGCTCGGCGTGATCATGTTCTGTATGGGGCTCACCATGCGCCCCCGGGACTTCGCGGTCGTCGCCCAGCACCCCAGGGCGGTCCTGCTCGGCGTTGCCGCCCAGTTCACCGTCATGCCGCTGCTCGGATGGGGTATCGCCCACGCGTTCGGGCTGCCTCCCCTGCTGGTGGTCGGCATGATCCTGGTCGGAGCCGCGCCCGGCGGTACCGCCTCCAACGTGATCGTCTACCTCGCCCGAGGAGACGTGGCCCTGTCGGTCGCGATGACGTCCGTCTCCACCATGCTGGCGCCCTTCCTCACACCGCTGATCGTGCTCGGCCTGGCCGGGTCGACCCTGCCCGTCTCCGCAGGCGACCTGTTCCTGTCCATCCTCCAGGTGGTGCTGCTCCCCGTCGTCGGCGGCCTCCTGCTGCGCCTGTTCGCCGACCGCTACGTGGTCGCGCTCCTGCCCCTGATGCCGCTGGTCTCGGTCACCGGGATCGTCCTGGTGGTCTCCGGCGTGGTAGGCGCCAACGCCGACGCGGTGCTGACCACCGGCCTGCTCCTGGCCCTGGCGGTGATCCTGCACAACTCCCTCGGGCTGCTCCTGGGCTACCTCGTCGGATACTTCGGACGCCTGCCCGACTCCGCCCGCCGCGCGGTCAGCGTGGAGGTGGGGATGCAGAACTCCGGCCTGGCCGCGAGCCTGGCCACCACCCACTTCGAACCCGTCGCCGCCCTGCCGGGGGCCCTGTTCTCGGTCTGGCACAACCTGTCCGGTGCGGCGGTGGCGACCTACTGGGCCCGGCACGCCCCCGAGGACGCTCCGGAGCGCGAACCCGCCTGACCGGCGGGGCTTGCACGGTTCCCGGCACGCGTGACAGGCTCGGCCTCCGACATCCCCCACGCCGAGGACGGAACACACGTGGCCGCCCGCAAGAGGAAGCGCCGACCCGGGCGCGGCAGGAACGACATCCGCAGGGGACCCACCCGCGACCCCGGACCCACGGCAAACGTGGGCTGCGTCTTCATGCTGGTCGCCATGCTCGCCATCGGACTGGTCGTCCTCCTGCTGGAGCTGTTCGCCTAGGGGGCGGCGGAGAATCATCCCGATTCTGGTCGGATCGTGCGCAAAGGCGCACGTCAGGGTGGCTGTTGGTTCCATCGAAGCGCCGTTTCCACACCTGGTGGACCTGGCCTGAAGCGGACACGGTTCGTGACCCGAAGGAGCCGTGTCGGTACGCGGCGACTGCGAGGCTGATCCCATGCGACACTTCGCCCCCTGTTCCGGCCTGCTCGTGCTCGCCCTGCTGTCGACCCCAGCCCAGTTCACCGAACGTCTCGTCGCGTGCGCACCGCCTCCGAACCCGCCGAGCGTCGGCGTGCTCTTCACATGCTCGGGCCGTCGTCGCGTACCTCGGCCGCGCAGGCCTCCGCGCTGCGGCCGTGCCTGATGGCCACCCGCCCCTCCACCCCTGGACACCGCTGACCCCCGTCGCGGGGCGACGGGGGTGCCAACACGGGAATCTGCGGGAGAAACTCGGGGCTCAAGGACCGGACGGGCCCCGCCTGGCTCGGGGCCCCGCGGGACCCCCGAGCCAACAGGCGTCCCGCGCGTCCCAACCCCCCGCGTCGCTGGAGGCGGCGCGAAGGCTGGGACTTCCCCGAGAATCGCAAGGACTCCCGTGGTTGGAGTACCCCAAGGGTTTCGGACCCCGATCCTGAAGAAAGTCGGAACCGTCTCCGAACCCTGATAACCAAGCACTCTGGGGAGACGGATTCGGAGGTGGCTCCGTGAGAAAGGGACGTTTCCAGGGTTTCAACCCGCAGGAGACGACTCCGCCCAAGGACCCCGCCACCCCGGTACCCGTCCCGCCCGACGGGTCTCGGGGCTTCCTCACCGGTCTTCGCCCTCGTCCCTCCGCTGTGCGCTGTTGGCCCAGGCGAACTCGAACAGCCCGAGGACCGCGTCGTACAACGCCCCCGTGGGGGCCAGACGGAGGCAGGGGGAGTGGCGCCCGTGCTCGTGCCTGCCATAGAAGGTGAGGTAGGCCGCCGCGTCCGTGGCCACGATTCTGAAGGTGTGGGGCAGGTTGAACAGCCGTATCTCCATCGCGGGGTGGTGGTGACTGATCCTCTCCACGTAGTCCGTGTTCGCTTTCACCTGCGCCTCCAACAGCTCCGGGCCGAACCCGGGGTCGGTGCGTTCCAGGTCGGCCCCCCGGTGGGACAGCCAGGTGCCCCCACCGTGGTCTGGGGCGGGAAGCAGCACCTGGACGGGCGCGGCGGAACCCGACCACAGGGGGGCGAAGGCGTCACGCGTGAGTACGTTGCCCCGACCCATCAGTGCTTTCACCCACCTGGCTCGGCCCAGGTCCCGGGCCAGGTCCGCCTCGGAGGTCGCCTGCTGGCGGTACATCCGCGTGACGCCGGTCCCGGTGAGCCGGGACAACAGGCCGACCAGCCACCACCGGGGAGTGCCCGAGCGCAGCCACCCCGCGACGAACACCAATGCGGTGGCCAACAGCGAACTGAGGACTCCGAGCAGGAAGGCGGTCAAGGTGAACTCCCTTCGTCGCGGGGTGGGCCGGGTCGACGTGTGCCACCGGCTCAGCACAGATAGGGGAGGAGCTCCCTCACCACGTGGGCGGCGTTCCCCGCCGCCAGGTCGTGGCTGTCGTCGTTCTTCTCCTCGTCGGCGTTGTCGGAGATACCACGCACCACCACCCAGTCGGGGTTGGGCTCCCCGCCCACGGAGTTCTCCTGCCAGTACTGACTGAGGCCCCCGGACTCCATGTCGACCGCCAGGACCTTGTCGTTGTATCCCTTCAGGAAGCGGTGGACGTCGCTGTCGCCGTCCGCGACCACCGCCTCACCGGAGCCGATGAGCCCCGGGTGCACCTCGAAGGTCCGTTTCCGGTGCCCGTCCCTCTGGCCGCGGATCATCGCTGGTTCCCCTCGGTCGGTGAAGTACACGTTGACCGCGTGGACGACCCGTGCCGGAGCCTGGCGTTCCTCACCCCGGGGCTGGACGTCGCCGCCGGCCCTGATCTTGCGCGAGTCGTAGTAGACGACCCGGGTGGAGACGATGACGTTCCCGATCCGGGCGTGCTCGCGATGCAGTCCTCCGCCGATGCCGACGAGTATCCACAGGCGGGGGGAGAAGTGACGCCGCAGGTGGTCGAGTGCGGACATCACGGATCGTTGGCCCGGACTGTGGGTCTGTGTGGCGACCACGGAGACGGAACCGGCGTCGGTACTCACCTCCCCCGTGGAGAAGAACAACCCGTCGACCTTGCGCCTGGCCTCCAACCCGAGACCCTCGGTGACGGCTCGCATCTCCTTGGGCAGGATGGTCACCACGCCGACATCCCAGTTCCGCCGACTCTCCTCAGGGGCGCCCGTGACCTCGACTTCCGTGGTCGAGGGATCGGGTGTGGAGGGCGGGGTCCCGTGGTTGTTGGTCTGGGTGCCGTTGCCGAGGTTGTTGTTGCTGATGTCGTTGGTTCCGCCGAGGTTGACGATGCCGCTGTTGTTCGGGAGGTGGTTCATGTCTGGTCCCCGTTCTGGGAGGTCTGCTGAGGCCCGTGGTTGTTGGTCTGGGTGCCGTTGCCGAGGTTGTTGTTGCTGATGTCGTTGGTTCCGCCGAGGTTGACGATGCCGCTGTTGATGATCTGCGTCGCGCGGTCGTCGAACTCGGAGATGTCGACCCCGCGCGAGTGCAGGAAGTCGCTGGTGGCCTTGAGGAGCCGTTGCTCGACGGTTTTCATGTGACTGAGGACGCGGGTCTTGTCGAGCTGGACCTTGCTCCACTTCTGCGCGATTTCCTGGCGGACGCTGACACGGCTGCCGATGGAGAGATTGCGGATGGGGGTCGTGGTGAGGTCACGCCGGTACAGCAGGGCCTTGGCCAGGACCCACGGGTAGCGGACCACACGCCAGAGGCCGGTGACCTCGTGGGGGAGATCGCGCAGGGCGCGGAACCCCGCCGCCGCCACCGCTCGCTTTCCGTGCTGGCCGAACTCCTCGGCCCTGCGGAACCTGTCGGGGGTGCGGGTCAGGGCACAGGCGGCGAAGAAGAGACTCAGGGTGCGTCCCCTGAGGACCACATGGAGCAAAACCGTGGCCACCAGTTCGGAGTCCGCGTCCGGCACGCTCACCTCCAGGAAGTGGAAGTGCCCGGAGCGCTGTTCGTTGATCACACGGCGCATGGCTCCGGGGCCGATGGAGCCCCTGGTCAGAGAACGGTCCCCCGAGATATCGGAGGCCGCGACGTAGATCCGGTCCCGTACGCTGACCGGCAGTCGCACGTCCTCGTCGTCACCGCACAGTTGGTCGACCGCCTCACGCAGGTGCTCGACGAGCTCGTCGGTCCGGAACGGCGGGTAGCGGTGTTCCCGCTCGTGGAGCGGTTCGTCGTTACCGCCCGGGCGCAGGAGCTGCACGCTCATGGGAGGGTTCCACTGGTAGACGAGTTCGCCCGCGCCGACGAAGGGCGAGTCCTTACCGAAGAGCGTGAACAGCGCGTCGTCCTTGTCCTCCTCGTTCCCCTTGTGGACTGGGCGCTGGTAGACGACGCAGGGATGCGTCTGCTGATGGTCGACGACCTTCTCCCGTGCGGAGAGGCGCTCCGGTCGCAGTATCGATCCCGGGACGTAGACACGGTTGACGCGCAGCTGACCGATGACGCCCACGAGGACACTGACCAGTAGTACCCCGCCGCCCGCGTAGGCCGCGACCAGTGCCTGAGCGGGTTGGCTTACGCAGAGCAGGGCCATGGCACCCACGACCGCCAGCACCTGCAGACCGGTCGTCTTGAGGCGCCTAGCCTCGTCCCGGGTACGGACGTCAAGTGTGCCGGGGAGAGGGAAGAGCCGCCGCCTCTGCTTCTTCTTGTTCCTCTGCTCGCGCGGGGAGCTCAGGGGGTCGTCCTCCCTGGTGATCACGGTGTACAGGTGCGCCGCGCGGTCGAGCAGGAAGAGGACCACGAGCCCGCCCGTCGTGAGCACGGACGCCACGGTGTGGCCGAGCAGGTGGGGGGCGATGACAGACGCCAACATGGTCAGCCGCAGGAACGCGTGCAGATGGGTGGCCCACCAGGCGTGGCGCATGACGGGCACGTGGTCGAAGCCGTAGGAAGGGGCCACACGGCGTTCGGGTGCGGTGCAGACCTCGTCGATGACGAGCTCGCGAAACCCCTCGTCGACGTAGACGCCGCTACAGAGATGACGGGTGGCTCCGGTGGCTGGTCGCGCGGGTGTGGCCCGGTCGGGTTCTGCGTGGACTGCGGTCATGCGGGTCCCTGCCTCTGGGGGATAATGGTCACAGTGACCTTAAATGGAAGGGCTGGTTAAAGTCAAGATGACCTTTAATGAGGGCGCGGCGGACGGCAGGTTGAGGGGCTCCACGGGGGTCGAGCTGTCCCTGGTGACCGTGGACCTGAACATCTTCACCATCAGGGAGGATCAGCTGGCGGTGCTGCTCGTGGAGAGGGCGAACGCGCCCTTCCAGGGTCGTGCGGCCCTACCCGGCGGCAGGGTGCGTACGGACGAGACCCTCCACGAGGCCGCCCACCGTGAGCTTCTGGAGGAGACCGCCATCGACGGAGGCCGACTCCACCTGGAGCAACTCGGCGCCTACGGAGACCCGGGTCGGGACCCGAGAGGGAGGGTCGTCACCGTCGCCTACCTCGCGCTGGGGTCCCGGCTGCCCGTCCCCGAGGGGGGAACCGACGCGGCCCGCGCCTACTGGACCCCGGTGTCCGACGTCCTCGGTGACCCTGCCGCGTTGGCCTTCGACCACGTACGCATCGTCGCGGACGCGCTGGAGCGCACGAGGAGGACCCTGGAGTACACCACCGTGGCC
The DNA here is from genome assembly GCF_042869555.1 of Nocardiopsis sp. NPDC006938. Taxonomy (NCBI): domain Bacteria; kingdom Bacillati; phylum Actinomycetota; class Actinomycetes; order Streptosporangiales; family Nocardiopsidaceae; genus Nocardiopsis; species Nocardiopsis sp. NPDC006938. The sequence continues at coordinate 24,127 of NZ_JBIAGA010000028.1, forward strand.
ACGACCTTCTGCTCCGAACCGTTCACCCTTCCGGAACTCCGTCGCGTTTACGAGATCGTGTGGGGACGTGACCTGGATGCCAGTAACTTCCGGCGCCGGGCCACCCGGGCCGAGGGATTCCTGGAGGCGACGGGGGAGCACCGGCCACAGGCCGCGGGCAGACCGGCGGCCCTCTACCGAAGAGGAAAGGCACCCCTGCTCAGTCCGCCCTTCCTCCGGTCCGCGAGTTGAGCCCCCGGAACGACGATGTGCCCTCCGGCCACGCCGGAGGGCACATCGGTCCGTTCACCCTCAGGCGGTCCGAGGGCGCGTCGCGTCTCAGCCCTGAGGAGGGGGAGCGGGGGCTCCGAGCTTCTGCTGGGGCAGCAGGGTGATCACCGCCGCGACGATGAGCGCGAGGCCCGAGATTCCCAACAGGATCGCTCCGAAGCCAGCGGAGGCGTACGCCTCCGAGCTGATCCTCGACGCGTTGCCGAAGCCGTTGAGCATCCCGAACACGCCCGTGACGATGCCCATGACCGCCACGGTGATCAGCGCCCACCGCTGCCCTGTCAGGAGCGACACCACTCCGAAGACGATCACGAAGATGTAGAAGGTGAGCATGAGAACGCCCTCCTCGCCGGGTGCGTCCGGCGAGAAGTAGTTGAAGTGCTCCGTCCTCCCCCCGTAGGAGACCGAGCCGAGAGGCAGGAGCAGCGAGATGATCCCGACCAGCGCGAGCGCGGGGATCGCGAACCGGCACCAGATCGACCAATGCAGCGGGCCGGGCGCCTGACCGGAGCGCTGGCTGACCGTCTGCGCGGCGCTCACGGCGGCGGGCGCGACGGTGTTGGTGAAGTAGGCCTTCGCCCCGTTCGCCAGGTCCTTGGCACCGGCGGCCATCTGCTGCGCGCCCTGGGAGGCCTGAGACGGCTGCCCCCCTGTCTGGGGCGCCCCCTGGGGCGGGGGGCCAGCGGGAGGCTGGGGGCCGTACTGCGGGGGAGGCCCCTGCTGCGGCGCGGCGCCCGGGTGCGTCTGGGGGCCCTGGGCGTGCGGCGGGCCCTGCGGGTGGCCTCCGAGAGGGGGCGTGGCCGGGCGGGTGTTCTGCCGGAGGTACGCGGCGAGCTCCGCGTCGCAGTTCGGGTGGTTCAGGATCGACTGCCAAAGGTCCGGACGCGCGGCGGCGACGTGCCGCAGGGTCGTCGCGTCGACGCGCGGGTCAGCCAGTTCCTGCGCGGAATAGCTGGCGGGATCGCGCTGCCCTGGCGGATTCATGGTGCGCTCCTCGGAGATGTGTCACGTGATGCCTGGTGCATCGATTCGTCAAGGTATCACTGACACGTATATCGGATTCGCGATCGGTATCGGGTTCCCGTAATGGCGCGCGGTTGTCGTCATTCGATGGGTGTTCTCCGCGAACAAGGGGCGGCCCCGCCGCTCAGGAGGCGAGGGTGGTCCGTGTGTTCTCCCTGCTCGTGCGGGGTGACCTTGAGGTGGTGGAGGGGATTCGGGTCTTCGCCGCCGGGCGTTCGGGGTGTTTCCTCTGCGATACTCCCTTGGGTAGAAGTTCTCTTTCCGGTTCGCGACGAACGGTACGTCACCTCTGGTCAGAGCTTGTTTCCGAGGGAATCGTCCCCGTCCTCGATTTCACTCCTCACGGGTGCCGTGTGACCGAAGTGTGAGAGCACCGTGATTTCGCCCCTGCGCCCGCAGTCACCGGAACGAAATGGCGAAGGGGAGCGTTTCTTGGCGCGGGCGGGACCTTGGTCCCTGGACTCGGGGCAATTCACTACCGGCCGGACGTGTGGGCCCTTGGGAACTTGGGGCCCAGGCGACCTCGTCAGTCCTCCGGGAAACGGTGCCCGAACCACTCCAGGCGTGTGCGCCCCCGGCCCAGCTCCTCCTCTGTGAACAGGGGTGAGAAGTTCGTGCGCAACACCAATGCCTGCGCGGTCAGGTCGAGGCGGCCCCGCTCCCAGAGGTTGGCGCGTCCGTCGGAGACCGGGACCGAGCCCGACCGAACCCGCGCCGCAGAGCGGCGTCCCGATACTCCCCGGAGTATCCACGCCTGTGCGCGCCCTCGGGGCGCGCACACCCGAACCCACCCTCACCACACCCGACACCCTGAGGAGACCCATGAACGACCACGGCATCGACGTCGGAGCCGTCCGCGAACTGACCGGGCGCGAGTCCCGCGCCCTGCTCGTCGACGTACGCACACCCGCGGAGTTCGAGAACGCGCACATCGCCGGAGCCGTCAACCTGCCCCTGGGGCGGGTGGACGCCCACCTGGAACGCATCGTGGCCGAGGCGGGGGGCCGCCTCGTCCTGATCTGCCAGTCGGGCGGCCGGGCGACCCAGTGCCGCGACAAGCTGGCCGCCGCCGGGCTCACCGACACGGTGGTCATGAACGGCGGCATGAACGCCTGGGAGGCGTCGGGGGCGCCGCTCGAACGGGGGCCTCGGCGCTGGGCCCTTGAGCGCCAGGTCCGGTTGGTGGCCGGAGGCCTCGTGCTGACCTCGGTGCTCGCCTCCCTGGTCTGGCCGCCCGCCGTGGCGGTCGCCGGTCTGGTGGGGGCGGGTCTGGTCTTCGCGGCCGTCACCGACACCTGCGCCATGGGCATGGCCCTGACCCGCCTGCCCTACAACCAGCCGCGCAACCACGTCGACATCGAGGACTCCCTCGCCCGGATCGGCGCGCGGGGCTGACCGGGGCTGATCCGCGACCGGCGCCGACCACGGCCCGTCCCGCCACCCTCGCGCCCGTCCTCACCGCAGTCCTCTGATTCCCGGATACTCCCCGGAGTATCCGGGACGGTGGGCGCACCATCCACCAAGGAGCAGAACATGTTGCTGGAACGCCTCTACGACCACGACCTCGCCCAAGCCAGCTACTTCGTCGGTTGCCAGGCCCGGGGGGAGGCGATCGTGGTCGACCCCCGCCGGGACATCGGCGACTACCTGGACCTGGCCCGCGACCACGGCATGCGGATCGTGGCCGTGACCGAGACGCACATCCACGCGGACTACCTCTCGGGAACCCGCGAGCTCGCCGCGGCCACCGGGGCCACGGTCTACGTCTCCGGTGAGGGAGGGCACGACTGGCAGTACGGCTTCGCCGCCGAGCGGCTGCGGGACGGCGACACCGTCACCCTCGGCAACATCACGGTCCAGGCCCGGCACACTCCCGGCCACACCCCGGAGCACCTGTCGTTCCTGGTCACCGACGGAGCCTTCAGCGCCGACCCGGGGTACGTGATCACCGGTGACTTCGTCTTCGCCGGAGACCTGGGCCGCCCCGACCTGCTCGACGAGGCGGCGGGGGGCAGCGGCACCCGCTTCGAGGGCGCCCGCCAGCTGTTCACCAGTCTGCGCGACGTGTTCCTGACCCTGCCCGACCACGTCCAGGTCCTGCCGGGCCACGGCGCGGGCAGTGCCTGCGGCAAGGCCCTCGGCGCTCTCCCGGGCACGACCGTCGGGTACGAACGGCTCAACGCCTGGTGGTCCGGTTACCTGCGTGAGGACGACATGGCGGGGTTCGTCGAGGAACTGCTCGACGGCCAGCCCGACGCCCACGCCTACTTCGCGCGGATGAAGCGCCAGAACCGGGAGGGCCCCCGGGTCCTGGGCACGCTGTCCTCACCGCCTCCGGTGTCCAACGCGGAGGTCGCGCGTTCCCTGGAGGCGGACTCGGTGGTGTTCGTGGACACCCGATCCCACACCGACGTGCACCGGGGCACCGTCACCGGGGCCCTCAACGTTCCCGGTCCGGCCAAGGCGGCGACCTTCGGCGCCTGGGCCCTCGACCCCGAGTCCGAGACCCGTCCCCTGGTCCTGCTCACCCCGGACGGGGACACCGCGCGCCGGGTGCGCGACCACCTGCTGCGGGTCGGCGTCGACGGGGTGATCGGCTACACCACCTCCCGGGCGGGTCTGCCGGAGAGCGTTCCGCCGCGCCTCACCCCCGAGGAGCTCGACGCCTCCGAGGGCGTCTACCTGCTGGACGTGCGCAACCGGGGCGAGTACGCGGACGGCCACGTCCCCGGCGCGCACCAGCTCAGCGCGGGCCGCGTGCTGTGGAACCTGGACGCGTTGCCCGAGGGTGCCCCGATCGTCAGCTACTGCCAGTCCGGCGCCCGTAGCTCGGTGGCCTCCTCCGCCCTGCGGCGCGCCGGCTACGACGTGGTCGAACTCGACCGCGGATACGGGGAGTGGGCGCGCTGGGCCGACGGCCGCCGGTCCGAGGTCTGACCGGTTCGGGGTCGACCGCCACCCGGTCCGGCCCCGGCCGGGGTTCAGGCCGGTGCGGTCCGCGACAGCGCGGACCGCACCGGGCCGCCGCGCCCACGGGCGCCGACGCACGGAAGAAGAGTCACCATGGAGTTCTCGATCGTCCTCGTCCCGGGCCTCGCCGTCGTGGTGGGGCTTGCGCTCGGCCTGCTCGGAGGCGGTGGTTCCATCCTCATGGTTCCGCTGCTGACCTACGTCGCGGGCATGGAGCCGAAGGAGGCCATCGCGGCGTCCCTGTTCGTCGTGGGGGTCACCTCGCTTGTCAGCGTCGTGGCCCACGCGCGCCGGGGGAACGTGCGCTGGCGGACGGGGCTGGTCTTCGGGGCGGCGGGTATGGCGGGTGCCCTGGGGGGAGGGCTGGTGGGCGGCCACCTGCCGGGGACCCTGCTGATGGTCGCCTTCGCGCTCATGATGGTGGCGACCGCCGTCACCATGATCCGGGGGAGGAGGACGCCCCGGGATGGCGGCAGCGAGCCCGGTCCGCTGCCGCTGCGGCGGATCGTGGTGGACGGCCTGGTGGTCGGCGCGGTCACCGGTCTGGTGGGTGCGGGCGGGGGGTTCCTCGTCGTGCCCGCCCTCGTCCTGCTCGGAGGGCTCGCCATGCCCGTGGCGGTGGGCACCTCCCTGCTGGTGATCACGATGAAGTCCTTCGCCGGTCTCACCGGGTACCTGACCACGGTGAGTCTGGACTGGGGGTTGGTCGCTGCGGTCACCGCCGTCGCGGTGGTCGGCTCGCTCCTCGGAGCACGGTTGACTGATCTGGTGCCGGAGACGGTCCTGCGTCGGGGTTTCGGGATCTTCGTGCTGGTCATGGGGGTCTTCGTGCTCACCCAGGAGTTGCCCGCGCCCTTGGGTCAGGTCGTCGTGGTGGTGGCGGTCGTGGCGGCCTCCCTGGTCCTGGTGTGTCGGCTGGTGGGGGACGCCTGTCCGCTGGTGCTGCGGCCCAGGCCCCAGCCGTGAGCCGCGACCAAGACCGTGATGGAGACCAGGACGACGCGGCGGCGGCCGTACCGGTCGGCGAGCGCTCCCGAGGTCGCCTCGGCCGCGACGGCGGCGACCGCGTATCCGGCGATGGAGAGATTGACGGTGGCGGCACCGGTTCCGTAGGTGTCGGCGATGTCGGCCAGCGCTGGCAGGTGGGCCGTCACGGGCAGTACCGAGAGCGCGGCGAGCAGGACGAAGAGGGCTGGGCGGGGTGGAGGCGTCGACCCCCGGGGGGCGTGGGTGCGGACATGCGGCGTTCCTTCTCTCGTTCGCGACGTGCCGTGGAACGCGGGCACCCGACGCGGGGGATGGCTGTCCGCGCGGGGTGTCCGTCACGCGCGAGGTGGGGTGCGCACGCGCGGCCCGTCGAGGGGGCCGCGGGAGGGGCGGGCCGGGGGCGGTGGTGCCCCGTGGGCCGTCCGGGGCCGGAGGAGTCGTGGTCGGACGCTTCCGGTGAAGGGAAGGGAATCTGTCTTCGAGGACAGTTTGTGCTGTTGCCGAAGGACTTCCGACAAGAGAATACCGGAGCTGTTTCAGTAGACCAGTCCAGGATCTGATAAGAGTCTTTCCAGTTTGGGGGGTCGTGGTGCCGATCCGCTGGCAGTACCAGTCATGGAGTCCCAATATGGAACGTGGTTCCAAGGTGGAAACCGGTCTTGACGGACGAATTGGGCGCTGTCTACGCTGCTCGTCAACAGGTTGAGGAAAGACCGAGAATTTCCGAATTCCTGTCGGCGCCGATCTCGCGAACACAGGGAATTGTTCGACCCCCATGGACGCGAACCGAGCCGTCCTGGGCCGGACGCAGGTCCGGGTCCCCCGCTACGACCCCGGCGCGTTCCGGGTGTTCGTGACCCCCAGAAGGGCGAGACCTCATGAAGTTCCGCAAGCTCCGCTCCTCCGCCGCGGTGGCCGCTGCCGCCGCCCTCCTCTTCACCCTCATGCCGGCCGGGACGGCCAACGCCCACGGCTACATCTCCAACCCCCAGAGCCGCCAGGCGCAGTGCGCCGCCGGTGTGGTCTCGTGTGGGCAGATCCAGTGGGAGCCCCAGAGCGTCGAGGGCCCCAAGGGCCTGATGAGCTGTTCCGGCGGCAACTCCCGCTTCGCCGAGCTCGACGACAACAACTACGGCTGGCGGGTCGCGGACGTCGGCACGAACGCGACCTTCAACTGGACGATCACCGCCGCGCACTCCACCTCCACGTGGGAGTACTTCATCAACGGCAACCGCATCGCCAGCTTCAACGACAACGGCGCCCGGCCGCCGTCGAACTTCAGCCACAACGTCAACCTCTCCGGCTACAGCGGTCGGCAGACGGTCCTGGCCCGCTGGAACGTGGCTGACACCGGCAACGCCTTCTACGCCTGCGTCGACGTCAACATCCGTTGATGAGGGTCGTCTGAGCAGCCTCCCGTCCCGGTCCGTGCCTGTCCACGGGCCGGGGCGCACGTGTGTCCGCCGTACCGCCGGGGGCCGGAACGCGGTGTGTGGCCGTCGGCCCGGTCAGCGGCGGGGCGGGGCGGTGGTCGGCCGGTGGCGCGTTCGGGGCCCGTGCGCTCGCGGGCGGACGCGCCGATGTCGGTGGCGTGTGGTTGGCTCTTGCCATGGGTGTTGAGATCGAGCGGTTCCTGCGGTTGGTGCGCGCGCTTCCGGAGTGCGAGGACCAGGACTCCGAGCGCTACACGACGTTCCGGGTGCGAGGCCGTCCCCTCGGGTACCTGTGGCCGCGCACCGCCACGGTGGGGTTGAAGCAGACCCTGATCGAACAGGCGGCACTGGTCGCCGAACGCCCCGAGGTGTTCGAGGAGCAGTTCACGGCCGGAGGGTTCGGCTGGGTGGTGGTCCACCTGGACGGGATCGAGCTGGACGAACTCAGTGAACTCACCCTGGAGGCCTGGCGCCTGACCGCTCCCGAGGAGCTGCTCGCCGCCCCGCCCACCCCGCAGGCCCTGGTGCGGGCCTGAGGCCCCTGTTTCGCATGTTGGTGGCATGTGGCTGATCCGGGTGTCCTGGCCGAGGCCCGGGCGCCTGGGGGACGACCGGGGGAATCGGGGTGCGGCGCACGCCCGGATGTGGTGGGATCGTCCCCCATGAGCAGCTCCTTTCGCGATGACGCCGATCTCTCCGACTTCTCCGACCTCGCCGACCGGATGGAACGGAACCTGGCCGAGCACGCCTGCCACCTGCACCGGGGTCTGGACGGAGCCACCGTCACCGAGGCCTCCGACCTCGTGGTCGCCGACAGCGGCCTGGACGACGACACCTTCAACATCGTCGCCGCCGCGCGCCTGGCGCCCTCGGCCGCGGAGGAGCGGATCGCCGAGACCGTTCGCGCCCTGGCCCGCACCGGACGCCCCTTCTCCTGGTGGGTGGGTCCGGCCACTCTGCCGACCGACCTCTCGGACCGCCTGACACGGGCCGGGGCGCCCGTCTCCGAGCACGAGACGGCCCTGTGGGCGGAACTCGACGACACCCTGCCCCACCCCGACGCCCCGGGGCTGGAGATCCGGGTGGCCCACACCCCCCAACAGCTCGCCGACCACGCCGCCGTCCTGGCCGCGAACTGGTCCCCGCCCTCGGAGACCGTCCCGCGCTTCCTCGCCCGGGCCGCCGAACAGGCCCTGGCCCCGGGGTCCCCGGCCCGCTACCTGGTCGGTTACGTCGACGGCCGCCCGGTGGGGTCGGCCGAGGTGTTCCTCCACGCGGGGGTCGCCGGGCTCTACAACGTCTCCACCCTGGCCGCCCACCGCCGACGCGGCTACGGCGGCGCCATGACCCTGGCCGCGCTCCACACGGCCCGGTCCGAGGGTTGGCCGGTCGCGGTCCTCCAGGCCTCCGAGGACGGTGAACCGGTCTACCGCCGTCTGGGGTTCCGTACGTGCGGCCGGTTCGCCGAGCACGCGCTCACGCCCTGACCACCCCCGGGGGCGCCTACTCGGGCCGCTCCCTCAGGTAGGTGAGGACGGCCATGACGCGACGGTCGACGTCGGTGCCCTCCGGTGGCAGGTCCAGTTTGGCGAGGATGTTGCCGATGTGCTTGCCCACGGTGGGCTCGGACACCAGGAGGTCGCGGGCGATGCGCGCGTTCGAACGCCCCTCGGCCAGCAGCGACAGCACCTCGCGTTCGCGTTCGGACAGGCGTTCCAGGGGTGTGCTGCGACGCCGGACCAGCTGGCGTACGACGGCGGGGTCGATGACCGTTCCACCGGCGTGCACGCGCCGGAGCGTGTCGGCGAAGTCGGCGACGTCCACCACCCTCTCCTTGAGGACGTAGCCGATGCCCCTGCCCTCGTGGGAGTCGAGCAGCTCCGCCGCGTAGCTCGACTCCACGTACTGGCTGAGCGCCACGACGGGCAGCCCCGGATGGTCGACGCGCAGCCGGACCGCCGCGCGCAGCCCCTCGTCACCGAAGTCCGGGGGCATGCGGATGTCGGTGACCACGAGGTCGGGGCCGTGCGCGGCCACCGCCTCGGCCAGGGCGTCGGCGTCGCCGACCGCGGCCGAGACCTCGAACCCGAAGCGCCGCAACAGGCCCGCCAGCCCCTCGCGCAGGAGGGCGCCGTCCTCGGCCAGCACTACCCGGATGGAAGACAAGGGATCTCCGCTCTCAGCCGTGTCGGTCCGCCGTGGGGGCTGGACAGCAGGACACGTCCGCCCACCACGGCCACGCGGTCGGCCAGGCCGGTCAACCCGGTGCCGCGCGCGGGGTTGGCCCCGCCCCGGCCGTCGTCCACGGCCTCCAGCACCAACATGTCACCGTCCAGGGAGGCGTTCAACCGGACCTCGGTCGCCCCGGCGTGTTTGGCGACGTTGCCCAGGGCCTCGGCGGCCACGTAGTAGGCGGTGCTCTCCAGGTGGGCCGGTAGCCGTCGGGGCAGGTCCACGCGCACGCGCACGGGAACGGAGGTGCGGTCGGCCAGCTCGGGCAGTGCCGCGGGCAGTCCCCGGTCGCTGAGGACCTTGGGGTGGATGCCGTTCACGATCTCGCGTAGGGACCCGATGGCCTCCTTGGCCTGGTCGTGCGCGGTGGCGAGCGCGCGCTCCATGTCGCTTCCGGGCGGGGCGTCCATGCGGGCCAGCCCGATCTGCACGGCCAGGGAGATGAGTCGTTGCTGGGCGCCGTCGTGCAGGTCGCGTTCGATGCGTCGGCGCTCGGCCTCGAAGGCGTCCACCAGACGCGCGCGGGAGCGGGTGACCTCCACCAGTTCCGAGCGCAGATCGTCGGTTCCCCGGTCCTCCAGCAGGAGATGGGCCAGGGCGGCGTGCCCGTGCGCGGTGAGGGCGGCGACGTAGGGCGTGACCAGGAGGAGGAGCACCCCGGCGAAGGCCAGGGGGAGGGAGAGTCGGGGGTCGTCCACCGTCCACTCGAAGAGGGTGACGGGCCTTCCCAGGGCGGTGACGAAGGGCAGGGCGGTCAGGTAGGCGCCCATGACCGGGAACAGGTACAGCACGCTCCAGCTGACGGCGTCCAGCACGGTCACCAGCAGGAGGAGGTACGCGAACGCCCGCCAGGTCGCGGGTTCGGTGTAGCGGGCCCGGACCCAGGAGAGCGGGCCGTGGCCCGTGGGCCGGTACCCGCTCGCGATCCGGGGGTGGACCATCCGTAGCCGCCACCGTTCCAGGTGGGCGACGGGCACGGCCACCAGGGGCCCGAGCGCCAGCAGGAGCGCGAGCCCGGTGGCCAGCAGGGCGATCAGCAGCCAGGTGGGGTGTTCCCGACCCAGGGCGATCTCCTCCACGGCCGTGCCCAGGGCGAGGAGGGGGAAGGTGATCGGCACGATCAGGGCCGCGAGCACCGTGCCGACGAGGACGGTGGAGGCCAGGTACCCCAGGCTCCGCCAGGGCCAGGACGAGAGGGGGAAGCGGAGGCGGCGCAGCGCCTCGAACGGGGTGCGGGGCGCTCGTGTCCGGCGCGGGTCGCCGTGGTGCGCGGGGTGCGGTCCGGGGGAGTCCTTCCGCGGGGTGGTCGGCGGGGGAGCGGCCCCCTCGGGTCCCGGGGCGTCGGTGTGCTCGCTCACGGGGCCAACCTACGGGAGCGGGGCGGCGGTACCCAGACCGGACACTCCACCCTCCGGCTACGTGCCTGCCCCACCCGGGGTGCGGTCGTGGTGTTCCGCGTTCCGCCTTCGCTTGGGCCGTCACCCTGCCCCTCTCCGCCCGGGCCCGTCACCCCGCCCGTCTCCGCCTGGGCTGGCCACCCCGCCCGCTCCCCACCCGCCCCGGTCGGGTCAGGTCCCGATGATCCCGCCGTCGTCCTTGCGCACCACCACGACCGCCGACCGTGGGCGGCCCGCCGGATCGAACCCCGGCCAGTTGCTCACCGCGCGGGGGTCCTCCACCGTGGGCGCCCCCCACCGCTGCGCCGCCGACCCCGGCCCCTGCACCGTCACGAACAGGGCGCGCTGGTCGGGGCTGGTGGCCGTCCCGGCGATCCCGCAGCCGCGCGGTCCGGTCAGGAACCGCCGTAGCTCTCCGCTCTCGGGGTCGGCGCACAGCAGCGCGCTGTTGCCCACCTGTTCTCGGGAGTGTGCCAAGGGGTCGCCGAGCCGTGCCACGTCGGTCCTGATCCACAGTCGGCCGTCGTCACCGCAGTGCACTCCGCCCGGGGCGGCGAACACCGTCCCCCGGGCCTGGTCGGACGCTGTTCCGGCCCGGGCGAACTCGTTCCAGGAGAAGAGGGTGGCCCCGTGGTCCGCGGCCCCCTCGGTCCAGGCCAGCACACGGCCACCGGCCTCCCCTTCGGCCTCGGTGCAGTACACCGTCCCGGTCGACGGGTGCACCGCCGGGGTTCCCGGTCCTTGGAGCTGGGTGGCCCCCACCGCGTCGGCGGCCTCACGTGCTCGCAGGAGCACGTCCGCCTGGTCGGCGAACCCCTCGCGCGCGGTCAGTCCGGTGCGGCCGTGGGTCAGGGGGAGCCATGTGCCCAGCCCGTCGGAGTCCAGGCGCGCGGCGTACAGGACGCCCTCGTCCAAGGGGCCGGGGCCCCGGTCGCGTGCCGAACGCCAGGGCCGTTCGGCCACGAACTTGTACAGGTGGGTGCGGTCGCTCATGTAGACCACCGCGCGTCCGCGTGACTCGGTGACGGTCGCGCCGCCGTGCGCCACCCGGCCCATCGCGGTGTGTTTGACCGGTGTCGACGAGGGGTCGAGGGGGTCGATCTCCACCGTCCAGCCGAACCGGTGGGCCTCGTGGGGGGTGAGTGCCAGGTCGAAGCGGCTCTCATGGGTGTGCCACCCGTAGGAGGCCTCTCCCGACGACAGCCCGTAGCGGCGTTGGCTGTCGGTGGCCGACCACTCCCCGGAGGAGGTTCCGAAGACGTCGGCGAGGGTGTCCTCGCCGGTCAGGTAGGTCCCCCAGGGGGTGGTGGCGTGGGCGGTGCCGCCGATGACCCCGGCCGGTTCGGTGCCGGTGTCCAGGGTCGGCTGGTCGGCGAGCGGTCCCGACAGTCGGGTGGGTGAGGTGGCGGTGAGCCGCCGGTTGAGTTCGTCGTCGATCACGCGCCAGCGCCCGTCCGTGAGTTCGATCCGGGCCACGGTCACCCCGAGGGAGGCCATCTCCTTGCCGGTGCGGTCGGCGGTGGCGGCGCCGCCACCGTCCGCGTGGAGCAGGACGGGGTCGGCCCAGGAGTGGTTGAGTACGAGGAGTCCGCGCCGTCCGCCCTCGTGGCCGGGGTGGAGGGGGAGGTAGCGCAGCCCGCTGTGGCCGGTGCCCACCTGCCGGGCGGCGTTCGTCGCGGTGTCGGAGGCGTCGGGGCGCCACCGGGGGGTGTTCCGGCGCAGGGGGGCGCCCCACGGGAGCAGGACCCTGGCGGTGTAGCCGGGCGGGACGGTGACGGCGTCGGCCCGGGCGACGGGTACGCCGGTGAAGCCGGGTGACGATCCGGTGTCGGGGGCGGCCAGGGCGGGGCGGAGGGTGTCGCCGAACAGGGCGGCCGTGGTCAGGGCTCCCAGTGCCGCTCCGCCGCGCAGGACCTGGCGTCGGTTGGGTCCGTGTTCTGGCGCCATGTGGTTCTCCTCCGGCCTGGTGCGGGGTCGCACCGGTCTCCACTCTTTGCTGTCAAGTCATTACGATAAGTAGTTTTTGCTGGTTGTGGTGGTGTGTGACGCACCCGTTCTTCGTTTGGTCGGGGGTGGGGTTTGGCTGGGAATGAAAACGATTATCGATTGGTTGGAAGGCCTGACACCCGGCAGAGGAGGAGCCCATGGCACGAGACGACGCCCGGCCCGTCACCCGGCTCAGGTCGACGGCAGGCACCGGAACCGCCTACGTGACCCGCAAGAACCGCCGCAACACCCCCGACCGCCTGGTCCTGAACAAGTACGACCCCAGGCTCCGCCGCCACACGGAGTTCCGCGAGGAACGCTGACCCGGGGAGCACCCCCCAGGACCGCTGGCGCGAGGACCGAAACCCAACGGAGGACCCCATGCAGAAGAACACCCACCCCGGCTACGGCCGCGTCGTCTTCCGCGACAAGGCAGCCGACTTCGCCTTCCTCACCCGATCCACCCGTGGCAGCGACACCACCGTGGTGTGGGAGGACGGCAACACCTATCCGGTGGTCGACGTCGAGATCTCCAGCGCCAGCCACCCCTTCTACACCGGTAACGCCCGCGTGGTGGACACCGCGGGCCGGGTGGAACGCTTCCAGCGGCGCTACCAGCGCGGCTGACCGCCCACGGCGCCGCCGGGACCCCTCCCGGCGGCGCCGTCGTGTCCGGGGAGGGGACAGGACGAAACACCCTCGTCCCTGACGTCCGAATCCGCGGGGGTCGGGCAGGCTTGGACCCGTGAGATCAACCCCGACCGACACACCGGCCCCAACCCCCGGCCGGGCAGCCGCGAGGGCGCCACGCAGCCCCGTCGACCTCCTCGTCGGGGTCGCCGGACTGCTCCTGGTCCTCGTGGTCCTGCTGCTGGTGAGCGACGCCATCTCCGAGGGCGCGCCCACCGACGACGCCAGCCAGCTCCGCGCGGTGATCCCGTCCTGGCTCCTCTTCGCCGCCGCCCTCGGCGCCAACCTGCTGCTCATCGTCCTGATCGCCTACGTCGTCCTGCGCACGCTCCTCGTCGGTGAACTCCGTGACCTGACCCGGGCCGTCGTCGCCGCCGTGACGGCCTACGCCATGGCCTCCTACGTCAACGCCGTCCTGGAGAACGCCACCTACGGCGCCGGTCCACTGCCCGGCCTCCCCGACGACGTCCTGACCGCGGCCACCCTCGGCTACGTCGCCGCCGGGATCGCGTTCGCGCGCAGTATGCCCAGCGGGCACCCGCGGGTGCGCTCCCTGCTGTGGGGCACCAACGCCGCGATCGCCGTCACCTCGGTCATGGCGGGGGTCACCAGCATCCTCGCCGTCCTCTTCACCATCCTGGTCGGCCTCACCTGCGCCGCGCTGGGACGCTACGCGGTCGGCACCAGCGTGCCGCCGCCCGCCACCGGACGCATCCACGCCGAACTCGACCGCTTCGGCCTGCGCGCCGACCGCATCACCCCCGCCGGGACCGGTCGCGACGGCGACGCCCTGTACCTGGCCGACCTCGCCGACGGACGCCAGGTCGAACTGTCCGTCCTCACCACCGAGAACACCAGCGGGTTCTGGTCGCGACTGCGGGACCTGCTCCTGTTGCGGGGGCCCGTCGCCCCCCGGATGCTCTACGGCGCACGCCGCCGCGCCGAACACGCCGTGCTCATGAGTGCCGCCGCCCGCGAGGCCGGAGTGGACGCCCCCCGCGTGTGGGCGCTGGGCGAGATCGCCCCCGGCACCCTCGTCCTCGCCCGCGAACGCTCCCGGTTGCGGAGCCTGGACACCCTCGATCCGGAGCACGTCGGCGACACCCTGCTCGACGACCTGTGGCGCCAGCTCGGCATACTGCACCGGCACCGGATCGCCCACGGCGACCTCAACGCCACCACGGTCGGTGTCCTCGACCACCCGCACACCGGAGCGCCGCACCCCGTCACCGCCGCCCTCACCGGCTTCGACCGGGGGGCGGTGGCCGCGCCGCAGATCCGCACCGCCCTCGACACCGCCGCCATGGTCACCCTGATGGCGCTGCGTGTGGGGGCCGAACGGGCAGTGGCCTCGGCCGTGCGCGCCCTGGGGGTGTCCGCGACCGCCGCCGTCCTCCCCCTGCTGCAACCCCCGGGACTGCCCCACGCGCTCCGCGCCGAGCTGGGCCGGGCCGACAAGGGCCTGATGGCGGACCTGAGACGGCACATCGCCGCGGTCGCCCCCGAGGCCCCCAGCGAACCGGCCCGCCTGGAGAGGATGCGCCCCCGCACCATCGTCAGTTTCGTGGTGGTCACGCTGGTCGGGCTCGTGCTCGTCTACCAGCTGTCCGGGGTCGAGCTGGGGGCCATCCGCTACGCGGACCCGGGGTGGACGCTGGCCGCGCTGACCATGGGCACCGGCTGCATGTTCGCCGCCGCCATGGTGCTGGTCGGCTTCGTCCCCGCGCCCCTGCCCTGGTGGCGCACGGTCCTGGCCCAGTACGCGGGGTCGTTCGTGCGCATCGCCGCACCGGCCGGGCTGGGTTCGATCGCGGTCAACAGCCGGTTCGTGATCAAGGCGGGCGTGCCGGTGTCGTTGTCCCTGTCCGCGGTGGGCCTCACCCAGCTCGTGGGGTTCCTGATCCACGTGCCGCTGCTGCTGGTGTGCGCGTACCTCACCGGTACCTCCTACTGGACCGGCTTCACCCCGTCTCCGACCGTGACCGTCATCGCCATCGTCGCGACCGTCGGCGTGGGGGCGGTGCTCATGCATCCGAGGCTGCGCCGCGCCGTCACCTCGCGGCTGCGCCCGTACCTCAGGGGTGTGCTGCCGCAGCTCCTGGACCTGTTCCAGCGCCCCGCCAGCCTGGTTCTGGGGGTGGGCGGGTCACTGTTGTTGACCGTGGCCTTCGTGCTGTGCCTGCACTTCTCGGTCCTGGCGTTCGCGGGACCGGGGGTGGAGGTGAGCCTCGTGGCGGTGGCGGTGGTGTTCCTCGCGGGTAACGCGATCGGTTCGGCGGCCCCCACCCCGGGCGGGCTCGGGGCGGTCGAGGCCGCCCTGATCGGGGGGTTGACCACCGTCGCCGCGCTACCCGCCGACGTGGCGCTGCCCGCCGTGCTGTTGTTCCGGGTGCTGACCTTCTGGTTCCCGGTCCTGCCGGGGTGGGCGGCCTTCAGCTACCTACAGCGGCGCGAGGCGATCTGAGCGGTGCGTGGGTGCACGGTGCCGGGCCGCGGCCGAGCGGAGATCACGGACCGCGTGGCGGGGGCCGTTCGCCTGTGGGGCGTGGACGCGGGGTGGGTTCGTGGGTGGCGTGGGCGGCTCGGGCTCGGGTGAGGTGGACCCCACGCGCCGGGGGTGGTGCGGGGCCCGGTGACGGGAGTCGTCGGCCCCGTCTCTTCGTCGGGTCAGGTCGGGCTACCCATGTCGGGGGTCGGGCTCGCTCCCAGGATTCCCAGCGTCTTCAGCCCGAGGAGGAGGGTGGCTCCGAGGGCGTTGGCGGGCCAGCCCCACCAGCGGCGGGGTGCCCTGTGGCGGCCCCGAGTGCGCACGGTGGGCTGCGGTTCCGTCTCGGTCAGCTCGGTTCGGGCGTCGGTGGCGGCCTGTCGGGCTTCGCGGGCCTTCTGGTCGCGGTGTTGGCGGGCGACCTTGACCCAGTGCGGGACGGGCCCGTGCAGGAGCATGTACGCGACCCGGGGGTTGCCGCGCATCTGACGGAGCAGGCGTTCCTGTCGGGCCTGGTGGGTTTCCTCCCAGGGCATCTCCTCCAGGGACATCTTCGCCCGAGGCGCCTTCGACGAAACTGGAACGCTCCGGGAAGGGGTGGACCTGCGTCGTGGGTGTGCGGCGGGGCGGTGGAAGCGTTGGCCTTGGGGTGCGGTCAGGACCGACCGCACCCCGGGGCTGACCTGGTGACTGGTCACCGGGTGCCCCCGTCCGCGACGGTTCCGTGGTTGGTCGTCCGGGGGAGGGTGAACTCGGCCCAGATGACGGTGCCCAGTCCTTCGCAGAAGGGGAAGTCCAGCACCGGCCGGAATCCCCACCGGGACGCGAGGTGGCCGACCATGAGCAGGCCCCGTCCGCGTTCGGCCTGCTCCCAGTCCTTGCGGGTGCGCCTGCGCGGAACCCTCGGGATGGAGTCCACCATGGTGTCCGTCCTGGTGCCGTCATCGATGATCGACACCCTCACCAGGCCCGGGACCGGTGCTTCCAGCGTGCGGACCACCCTGCCATCGGGGTCCTGACCCGAGCGGGAGTGCTCGCAGGCGTTGGCGAACATCTCGCTGGCACACAACACCATCTCCTCCCGCACCTCGCCCGGGAGGGAGAGCAGGCGGGTGAGGTCGGAGTTCAGGTCGGCGCGGACCTGGCTGGTGTGGGAGAGCTGTCCGGGGTAGACCCGGCACTCCCACCGCAGCCCACCACTGGGAGGGTTGTTCGTGTGGTTCAGGGCAGGGGTGTGCGGCACAATGGCCATGTCGGCAATCTGCTTTCTCTTCAACGGGGTGTGGGTTGTCGGCCTGCTCTGGGGGTGTGTCAGCACCCGCCAGAGCCTTTTTCATGAACGCCTTCAGTCGGCGGTCGGGGGTTCCGGGTCGTCGTGGTCGGTACGGTGACGCTGGGAGAGAAGCCGGGACCCCGGTACCGGCCTGTTGCCAGGGACCCGGGTGGGTGCGGGGTAGTCGTGTACGGCCTGGTCGATGAGCTGCATGGCCCGTTCGGCGTCGCCTTCTTCGCGGGCGATACGCAGCGCCTCTTGGATCATGGGGATGCGGTTGCGCAGGGTGTGGTTGTGCCACACGTCCTCCTGCGCGGGCGTCAGGTGCCTGGGTGCGGTGAGTGCGTTTTCGGCGCTTTCGAGCAGGTCCCTGGTGTCGATGTCCAACATCAGCACTCCACCTCGTTCTTGAGGATGTTCTCGGTGTTCCTGGCGTTCCCGGGGCCCTCGGGGTTCTGAAGGTCTTCGGTGCCGATCTGGTTCCACGGATTGTCGGTGAGGTCGTAGGCCAGGAAGAACCACACCTGCCGGAATTTGGGGTCCCCGTTGTCGCCCCACCGGTCCGCGAGCGCGTCGATCAGCGCCAACCCCCGGCCGGTGGCGGTTCCGGCTTCGATGTCGGCGAACGTGGCGGCGGTGAAGGTGCCCTTCTCCTGCGGGAGACGGCTGCCCTGGTCGCGGCAGATCAACGTCATCCCCTTCGCACCCCGATCCACCGTCAAGGTGTAGGTGCTTCCTCGTTCGCTGGACCGGCTGTGGGCGATGGCATTGTTCGCCAACTCCGATCCGAGCAGGGTGAACAGGAACTGGTACTCCTCGCACCGTTCGGCGGCGCTGGTGTCCAGGAACGCCCGCACCAGCGGCATCAGGCCGGGGAGCCCGGCGAAGGAGTACTGCCGTTTGCGGTAGGGGGGTCCGACGGTGCGGGAGAAGTAGTGGGAGTGGAAGGGCTTGATGAAGCTCGCCACGGGGGCTACCACTTCGCGGTGGGCGAGTTCGGGGGAGAACGGGGGTGCGGGCCTCATGGGGTGACCTCCAGGCGTCGCAGTCCGGCCAGGACGTTGCGCAGGACCTCTACCGGGACGGTTTCGACGGGCCTGCGAGGCGAGGGGATGACGGGTCCTCGCAGGTGGCCGTGGGAGGTGTGGGGCGCTTGGGTGGGCCATTCGGGCGGGGGCCTCAGGTGGTCGGGGTTCATGGTTCTGCTTTCTCGGAGGTGTTTATTGGGTTGACTGAGTCAGCCCTGGGCGGTGGGCGTTGCGCCGGGTGCTCGGGCTTGGGGCTCTGTATCTGTGTGTTCTGAGGGAAGCGCGGTGTGTGGGCTAGTTGAGGTCGAGGACGGCTTCGACAGTGGTCTGTTGGACGCGGTCGCCGTCCCAAGTCCAGGACGGGGACCAGGAGAAGGCGAGGCGGTCCAGGACCGCGAGCCCAGACACCTGCGTCCCGGGGTTCAACCGGGGGTGCTCGGGAGCAGTGGTTGTGCGTGGCCCCTGGTCGGTCACGTACAAGCACGGGAGCTTGGGGTGGCTCTGGTCCAGGACGACGCGGACGGTTCCGCCGGGCAGACCCGACCGGGAGTGCTGATGGGAGTTGGTGACCAGGATGCGCGCGATACGAGCCAACCGGGTGCCCTGGGCGGGGAGCGCGTTCCGACACCAGGACGACAGGGCCCGGTACTCACGGCTGGGGCCGAGCAGGATGCCGTGACGGGCGGGCTCAGAGAACCGGAGGACGCGGGGGAACCGCCCGGGAACAACCGGCGGCACCGGTGTCTCCTGGTTGGCCTGCATATGTCTCACCTCGGTCACATCGGCGTGGGTCTCAACCCTGGGCGGTCGCCTTCGACATCCGTCACCGGGGTTTTCTGTGGTCCGGAGGTCGGCCCGCCCCTGCCTCCCGGCTGGGGACGGACCGACGTTGCTCCCACCTGGCTAAGCGTGGGTGTGGTGGCGAGCTCCCGAGTCCTCGGTGAGTCGCAGCCTTGATCCGACAGAGAGCCTGACCGGCCCCCTGTCGGCTGTCCTCAAGATTCCACGACTAGGGCAGCTTGAAAAGGGCATTGAAATAGATCGCCACTCCTGTATATATCGACGCAGGATCTCGCAGGTTTGTGTAGACATTCGGTCGCACTCTTGGTTTCATGGGGGTATGGAGGAGTCTGATGAGCGAAAAGCTCCGGATGTACGCTTTGGTCAAGCTCTGTTTCGTCAGCGAAGGCGGGCAGGGAGGACTCAAGAAGCCCTAGCTGGGCACATATCATGCTCAAGCGGACATATTTCCCATGTGGAGAATGGCCGACGTCCCCTCAGCGAAGCCGATGTCTCGAAGGTTGACGACTTTCTAGGAGCCGGTGGGCGTCTCATCCGCGTATACGGTGACCTGTACGAACCGGAGAACGTCGACTGGCTCGGCCAACTTCACGAGCTTCAGGCCGAAGCTGACGTGATCCGCGAGTACCACAACAGCATCTTCCCCGGTGTTGTGCAGAGAGCCGGTTACGCAGAGGCGGTATTCAAGTCGGGTTCCTCGTGGCTGAGCGCAGAAGAAGTTGCGGACAGCGTTAAGCTACGACTTGAGCGATCAGCCGTCGTGTTAGGCGCTGGTGGTCCTGAATATCACGTGGTCATGGATGACATCGTTCTTCACAGGCCAGTCGCATGTCCCGGGATCATGAAGGACCAGATCGATGCCACGATCGAACTCGCCGAATCCGGCCGCATCATGTTGCAGTTGCACGGGTGGGACCAGTTGCCGAACCCCGGGCTTGATGGCCCCTACTCAATCCTGATGTCGGCGGGGGCACCTGACCTGGTGCACGTCGAGTCCATCTATGGTGGGCAGACTACTGATGACCCGCTGTCGGTGAGGCGATTCGGCGTGTTGTTCAGTAGGTTGCAGGCAAACGCTCGGTCGCCGGGCTCGTCGGTGGCACTGTTGAAAGAGTGGAGTGAGAAGTATGGACGATCAGCTCGTTCAGCCTGAGTGGCACAAGAGCAAGTACAGCAACGGGTCGCAGAACTGCGTTGAGGTGGCTGAAGGCGCCAAGACGATCATGCGTGACACCCAGAACCGCGAGGCTGGCCACCTCACCTTCGTGGCAGGAGAGTGGTCTGCGCTTCTCGGCACGCTGACTTCTAAGTAGGTCGACGCGCGAACCGGCCCCCGCCATCCGAGTTGGCGGGGGCCGGTTGCGTGCGCACGTTGTCAGCGTACCGGCGGCGACGGGTCTAAACCTAGGACCAAAGACGTCAGCTCCGATCCGCGCACCTCAGACCAGGGTTGAGAAGCGCGGCGGGCGCTGAACCCTCACGAGTACCCGGCTCATCCGCGTGGTTGCCTACATCGAGACCGACCAGGACGGCCTGTACATGGAGGAACCGGAGAAATTCAATCGCTATACGCTGGTGTTTGATCGCCTCCAGGCAGCAGCGTTGTCCGTCGAGGGCAGCTATGGGTTCATGGAGACACTCGCAACCCACCGTTGATCTACATGGTCCTGGCAGCGACTGCTGTAACCAGAGTGATCGGGAGCCGCCGAATCCTCTCTCAGCAGCTCGATCGTGTGCTGTCGCTCATGGAAAACCGGGTAGTACGAGTACAGGTGGTGCCCCCAAACCCGGGGACTCACCCCGGAGCGGCAGGACCGTTCCGCGTATATTCCTTCCCGGACAAGCCGATGATGGCGTCGGCAGAGCATCAGCAGGGCGAGATTCAGATGGACGACAGCCGCAGAGTCCAGGCCTGCCTGGCGGTGTTCACCGCTGTCCAGGCGGAGGCCCTGTCCCCGAGGCAGTCCGCAGAGTTCATCAGGAAGGTCAAGGAAGAGCTAGATGAGTAGTACAGAGCATCCACAGCGTGATTGGCACAAGAGCAGCTACAGCACTGCCAACGGCAGCTGTGTGGAGGTGGCGGAGGGGAGAACCGTTCTCGTGCGAGATACTGAGAACCGGCCCCTAGGTGTACTGACCATGGAGGTTGAGTACAGCCCGGCAGTGATTTGACAGCAAGAGAGGGCCTCCGACATAGGTGTGGATTGTCTAGATCAA
>NZ_JBIAGA010000029.1:0-37958 GCF_042869555.1 Nocardiopsis sp. NPDC006938
TGGCCCGATCGCGCTCGGCCTCAGCCGCCTCGGCGCGGGCAGCCACGGCCGCAGCGTCAGCGCGAGCAGAGGCCGCATCCGCCTGGGCGGCGTCCCGTTCGTCCCGGGCCCGGTCGGCCTCGGTGCGGGCGGTGGCCGCGGCCTGGCGGTCGCGCTCGGCGTCGCGTTCGGCCGCTTCCTGGGCCGCGCGGGCGGTCTCGGCGTCAGTGCGGGCCTGGTCCCGCTCGGACTCGGCCGCCTCCTGGGCGGCTTGGGCTTCGGTACAGGCGGTCAGGGCGCGCTCGGCGACGTCCTCGGCCGCGTCGGCGGCCTCCTCGGCGGCGGCCTGGGCCGCGCGGGCGGTCTCGGCCTCGGCCTGCTGGGTGGCCGCATCGCGCTGGGCCTGCTCGGCCAATGAGGCGGCCTGGGCGACCTGGGTCTGGGCTTCGGCGCGGGCAGCGGAGATCTGTGCCTCCAGCCCGGCCGGGGACTTCAGCTCGAAGAGTTCGTTGCGGATGCCCTCGCCGATCTGGTCCAGGCGGTCCATGACCTCCTCGGCGCGGGCGACCGCGCCCAGCAGCCCGGGGCTGTTCCTGTCCCTGCTGCGGGCGGCCTTGGCGTCGTTCTGGCAGCGGGTGGAGCAGTAGGTGGGCGGGCGGCCGGCGCCCTCGGGGCGGGTGCGCTCGATGCGCCCGGAGCAGTAGGCGCAGCGGTGCGGCCACCAGCCGTGCTCGGGGTCGCGCGTCTCGGCGGCGGTCGGAGGCGGGGCGTCGGTCACGGAGCGACTCCAAGCAGATTGTTCTCATCGGATATGGCGAATCGACAGATCGGCTGAGAGCCGATGGCGGGTCCGCCGGATCAAGCTTAGCAAATACTGGATTACTGTTTCTAGTAATCCAGAAATTCCGACAAAGAAAAAACCGCGTGCTGGCGGCATCTGCGTCGCCCTCACGGTTGGTGTGCCCGGCGGTGCCTGTGTGGTGTCGGCTCGGCCGGGTGGGCGGCGGGGTCGGTGTGGGGTGCTCCTCCTCTTCATCGTCGTGACCACCGTGGTGGCTCTCGTGGTTCGGGTGCCGGGGGCCGCCGTCGTGGTGGCCGCGGGCTCTCCGGGGTGCCGGTCCGGGTGGGCCGGTGCCCTGCGCGACACCCTACCGTGCACGACCGTGTCCTGTCAGCGATTCGTGGACACAGCGCGCCGGGCGCGGCGTCGACACGGTGGTGAACAGTAGCGGCGCTCCCGGCCGGGCTCGGCCGGCGGCAGCGGCTCGGTGCAGCCGGGTGCCGCGCAGGCGCGCGGCTGTCCGGCGGCCTCGATCTCCTCGGCCAGGTCCAGCAGGCGGTGGGCTTCGGGCAGGTCGGGGTCGATCGCCACGGCGTCGGCCACGCTTCGGCGGAGCTGGTCGGCGATCTCGGCCAGCGGCCGGGTCCCGCTGTTCGTGCGCGGCATCATCTCCAGGGCCAGGGCGCGGCGCCGCTCGCGGGTGTGCCAGTCGGAGCGGGCCAGGGCTGCCAGCTCCTGCAGCAGCTCGTCCGCGCGGCCGCGCAGGGCGGCGTACTCGGCTGGCGCGAGCGTGTTGAGCTTGCCCAACCGGTTCACGGCCCTGCGCCGCTCGGTGTCGGTGAGCGTGGCGTCGGCCTCCAGCCGGTCGCGCTCGGCCACCAGGGCGGCCTGGCGTCCCAGGGGCCCAAGCTGGCGAACCAGCTCGCCGATCAGGTCCAGCCAGCGCAGGCCTTCACCGCGCACGGCCAGGGTCGGGTCGCTCTCCAGCTGCTCGGCCAGGGCCTGGAGGATCCGGCGCCGGTCGGCGGTGTCCTCGCCCGTCCTCGTGGCCAGCCGCTCCAGGTGCTCGGTGATACCGCGTCGAGCTCGGCGCACCTCGGGGTGGGCGTGCAGGTCCGGGGTGGTCACGGTGCTCTCCTCCAGGGGTGGTTACGCGGCTGCGGCCAGGTGGCGGGCGATCTGGGCGCCGTGGTCGGGCCTCCGGTCGGAGGTACGGGCGTAGCGGTCCGCAGAACGTGTACAGGGACGCAGGGCCACCGGAGCTCGCAGACGGGCCATCTCGGCCTGCCACGCGGCGTGTGCGGCGCGTTCAGCCTCATAGCGGCGCTCACGGGCGGCGTGGACGCCGGTGGTGCCCAGATGGGCGGCGGCCGCGTCCAGGGCGGCGGTGTCGGTGGGCAGCCCGGTGTGGGAGTCGATCAGCCCGTGTTCGGCCAGGATGCGCAGGTGACGTGCGGTTCGGGCCTCGCTGTGACCGGTCCGGTGGGCCAGGGCCTGTGTATCTACGGTGTACAGGTGGGGAGCTGTTTCCACCAGGGCCGCGTAGGTGCGTGCGACGTGGCGACCCAGGCCCCGGGGGTGGGTGGGGGAGTGCTCCGCGAACACCTCGTGGGCGACCGCCTCCAGGTAGCTGGTGGTGCGGTGGAGCAGGTCCTCCACCGACTCCAGATGAACCCCGGGGGCCGGGTGTACAGGTGGGGCGGGGTTCCCTTGTGTCCCACCCGTCTCACCAGCAGCAACACCGGCCCAGTGGTCGGGGTGCACCAGGCGCCACCGGGCGGCCAGGGTGCCCTCGGCCTCGGCCGTCTGGACCAGCCGCCCATCTCGGCGTAGCCGCTGGAGGGCGCGGGCCACGGTGGACTTGCCCAGCCCCGTGGCCAGGGCCAGACGGCGGATGTCGACGTCGACCTCGCCGTCCTGCGCGCTCGCCTTCAGCGCGGTGTGCAGCACACCGACCAGGGTGCTGCGGTCGGCCGGACCGGCTTCCTCGGTCCACAGCTCGGGGTGCTCGCCCACGGCCTCCAGCACAGCGGCGCCGATGCCACGCAGGGCCAGCAGGTCCCGTTCGGCCCGCTCGACCCCCGGCGCCAGCCGGGCGGCGAACTCCACGGCCTTGCGCCACTTGCGCGTCAGCCGCGCCGTGAAGTCGCTCTCGGTACGGCGCACCCGGCGGCTACCGAAGCTGCGGGTGCGCAGGTGCTCCAGCCCCGGGGCGGTCGGGTCGTTGGCGACCATGCGCCGCACGTCCGCGAGAGACCAGCGGGCCAGGGCCAGACGCGGCAGGATGCGCGCCAGGTGCGCGGACGGGTCGTCGGGGGCGGAGTCCAGGAGGTGGCGGACCATGTCCGGCATCGGGGAGCGGCGCCCGTGTAGCCGCACCTCGACCGGGTCGACGCGCTCGGCCGCGACGGCGGCCGCCGCTGCCTCCTCGGTGTCCAGCTCCGTGGCGCCGAACGCCTCGGCCAGGGCCTCGAACCGCGACAGGGTGTTGCTGTCGGTGTCGCACACCATCAGCGCCTCGTCCAGGTCGACCGGGTGAAGCAGTTCCGCGCGGCCGCCGGTGCGGTGCGGGGCCCCGGGCGGGCGCACGGCTCCGGTGCTGGGAGTGGTCAGCGGGGTGATGTCCAGGGTCGGCAGACGAAGGGCGGCCGCGCGCGCCAGTCGCGCAACGACGTCGGCCTCCAGGCCGTCGCCGGAGACGGGAACCCACACATGGATGCCGCCGCCGGGCCCGGACCGGGACACCAAGTGCTCCAGGCCGTGCTCGGCCAGCAGGGTAGTGATGGTGTCGGCGTCACGCCACACCGCGGCCTGACCGCCCCGGCTGACGTCCAAGTCGAACACCACGAACTCGTACTCGTGGTCGGCGTTGGTCAGGTGCAGGGCGTAGGGGCACTCCGGCTCCCCGGCCTCCACACGGGAGACCCGTGGGTAGGAGTGATCGGCCGCCGGATCCACGCGCACGACACGGCGCGGAGCGATCCAGCGGACCAGCTCGGTCCACTCGGGGGAGTGCGCTGCAGGGGTTTCGGCCAGCCTCAGAGCCGCGGTGCGCGGTGCGGACTCGGTCCCACTTTTGGGGCGTACTCGGCTGACCGGGTGGACATCACGTATGATGGGTCCCATCCGGTTACGGAAAGCGGGCCTTGGTCACGAGATTCAGGTGTGACCAGGTCGGTATGACGCCGCCCTCGCGGGTGGCGGGGAGACACTGCGGGCCTGCTGGCTGCGGGAACGCGAGGTCTCCGAGTAGGAGTAGGGCTGGCTGTCACCTCCAGTGACTAGGCAGTGGTTTTCGATACGAGGACTTCGTCTGGCGAGACGAAGTGACTCGAAGAGAAGGACCGGTTGGCGCCGGTGATCTTCTCGGGCCCGCTGGCAAGACGGGCGGTGTAGTACTCAGTTCAGTTTTTCGAAGCCGGTCCTCATCAGGTTGGCAGCCTGATTCGTAGGACCGATGACGTAGAGCAGCCCGGCGTTAGCCGGGCTCTACGTGTTTTCTGAGTCCCCTTGAGCAGCTTTGGCTGCCAGGGGGTCCACCTTCGCCAGCATCTCGAAGTACACCGAGAGTGAGACTCCGTGCTGGCGCGCGGCTGTCACGTAGTGTTCCTTCACCGCGTGTGGAACCTGGGTTCCCATACGCACAAACCCCTTGGAGGGAGCCTCACCGGTTCGCTCTCGGTGGGAAATCGCGCTCTGGGAACCCTTCGTACTCATAGTCTTCATCCTGTCACACACAAGCGCCTTCTGGTACCAAAACCGGCGCGCGTGTCCTCACGGGTCCCAACTTTTTCTTACGTCACTCTCTGGCGCACCTGTGTGACCGATTCCGGCCACGCGCTTTTTGACGCCTAGTGTCCGCTTTTGGGGCCTCTGGAATCACAAAATGCCTAGCCCGTAAGGGATCCAGGGCCCAAAGGTCTCTACCTTCTGGCCCGACTCGAAAAGGCCAGCAGGTAGAGACCTCAGCGCTTCGGCCGCGGCAGGACGCGGTCGAGGAACTCGTTGCGGACGTCCTCGTCCATCTCGCTGTCCAGGGACAGGGCGGTGCGCAGCGAGCGGGTGGTCACGTCCTGGGGGATGTCCAGGCGGCGTTGGGCGTCACCGAGGATCTGGTCGATGGTGTGTTGGGCTCGGGTGGGGTGGTGGCGCACGAGCCAGTCCAGCATCTTGGCGACCGGCACGGTGATGCCGTGGGAACTGACGATCTCGGTGCCGCCGTTCCTACTGCGAAGCTCCTGACTGCGGCCGAGTTCGTCCAGGATGGCGTGCCGGATGGTCGCGCTGAGCGCGTCGGTGGGGATGATCTGGTCCAGGCTCTTGGAGACTTCCCAGGCCAGGGCGTCAGCAGTCTGGCGGACGGTCTCCTCGTTGCGGTGGCGCAGAGCCCAGATCTTGCGCCGGGTCGGGTGCTCCCAAAGGTAGGAGAAGAACGACTTCGCGAACCGCTTCTTGACCAGGGCCTCTCCGATGTTGAGCCGCTGGTCGCTGGTGCGGTCGGCCAGGGCCTCGGCCACGCTTTCGGGGGAGCGGTGGCGCAGCTCCACCCAGGCCTGGGCCACGGGCCGCGACCACGCGCTGCGGCCGCCGCTGATCTCCTGTGGGGCAGGGACGTCGGCTTCGTCACGGGAGATGTAGCCGCGCAGCGTCGAGGGGGCGATCCCGGCGAGTTGGGCCATGTCCGTGACGCTCAGGAGCTCGCTCGCCTTGAGCTCGGGGGCGGTCAGGGTCACCACGCACTGCTCCAGAGGCAAGGCGTCGTGGGGGCGGTGCTGGGCCCACAGGGCCAGGTGGTTGAGCCACCGGCCCGGAGCCGTGGTGTCGTCCTGGGTGAGGGTGGAGATCTTACGGACGGTCGCCTGGCCCGGGTCACCGGTGCCGTCGAGCATGTCGGCGGCCGTGACCGTGAGGGCGGCTGGCACCGGGTGGCGCTGGTAGTCCTCGCGGGCGGGGTCCCAGAGCATGGCGGGTCGGAACCAGGTGGTGCCGTCCCACCAGTAGCCGCCCTCGCGCCAGAGCAGGGTGTCGTTCCACCAGTCGGTGTGGACTCCGGCGGCGTCGCTGTCGGTGTAGAGCAGCACGGTGCGCCCGTGATCGGGGTGGTAGCGCACGGCCCAGCCCAGGTCGTGGCGGTAGGCGTCGGTGGTGAAGGCCAGCCAGCCTTCGTCCTGTTCGTCGCAGCGTCCCCACATGCCCTGGGCGGTGTTGCGGCCGATGTCCTCGATGGCCTCGGGGTCGGTGAGCGGCAGGTGGGAGTCGTCGACGAACGGCAGCCCCGGGATCGGGTGGTCGGTGCGAAGGCCGTTCGCCAGGGGGGTAGCGAGTTCCATGATCGTTGCGTCTCCTCGAATCAGAAGTGCTGTGCGGCTTTTACAGCGTAGCGGTTCTCCCCCCGCACATCACCCGGAAACCCACAACCGACCGGCATTCTGCGGCCATACGGCGAAGGGCCCACCCGTTCAGGTGGGCCCTTCATGGTTTGGGGAGGAACTGCTGACTTCACCGTCCTCGGTCCGACAGGAACGGCCCGATCCGCTCCAGCACGCTGAGCGCCGCTTGGGTCTCCTCCAGCTCCTGGAGGTGCTCGCCCTCACGAACCTGGAGCGCTCGATCAGTCACCCCGTCCGCCTGCACCTGAGCC
The DNA here is from genome assembly GCF_042869555.1 of Nocardiopsis sp. NPDC006938. Classification (NCBI taxonomy): domain Bacteria; kingdom Bacillati; phylum Actinomycetota; class Actinomycetes; order Streptosporangiales; family Nocardiopsidaceae; genus Nocardiopsis; species Nocardiopsis sp. NPDC006938. The sequence continues at coordinate 6,402 of NZ_JBIAGA010000029.1, forward strand.
AGGGCCTCCTCCAGGGCAGCACGTCGATCGCACAGGTGCCGCCACAGGCGACGACCGTGGGAACGTGGGCTGAGGTGCTGTTCGGCGGCGAGCTGGTTCAGGTCGGTGGGGCTGTTCACGGCTAGCCAGTGCCAGGTCCACCCGGACCACCCGGGCTCGTCCGGGGAGGGAAGGTTACCCCACCCGTTCGCCGGCGTCCGATGATCGGTCATATGTCCAGGTTAGGCGGGGTGGACCCCGTCAGGTGGCGCCAGTTCGAATGGCACACTGGCACACCATCCCCGCCCCAGGAGGAGACCGGTGACCCCTAACTACGAGGGCCTCGTACGCGCACTGAGAACCGCTGATCAAGCCGGTGTTGCCGCTGACCCGCGCGAGGTGGTCGAGGCCGCCGACTGCCTCCAGGTCGACCCGCTCGACTCCAGCCCCGCGAGCATCCGGTTCGAGCTGACCCGCGCCGAACACATCGCCAACGCCCTCGTGCAGCTCGTGGTCGAGGACGACATCATCCTCGTCGGAAGCGAGAAGAGCGCCGTCGCCCGATGGGAACCGAGTAGTCGAGCAGTGACAGGCAGCTGAGGGGCGAGAACCGACATAGGGGAGAGTAGCCCTCTCTCGAAACCTTTCACCATCAAACAACCCCCTGCGCCGAGCCTCAAGGGGTCGGCGCAGGGGGAGCTCCGCTCATCACCAAGGCACGGGGGCACGGGCCCCTGGACACACCCCTGGAGACCCAGTCATGCTCACCACCGTGCCGCTGCACGCCGCCGACGGTTTGGAGAAGAAGGTCCGCAGCGATCTCGCTGCCACCGGAGGCCGATGGTGGGGGTCAGGCGCTCGTCTCCTCGAACTCACCCCTGGCACCCCGGTTGACATCGACACTCTGGTGGACCTCTACACCAGCTTCCGAGACCCGCGCTTCCAACACCTACCTTTCGCAGAGCGGCCGCTTCTGGGCCCCAAACCCGGGCGCTACATCACCACCGCGCAACACCGCGAACGGCTCAGCCGAGACCATCCCGAGCTGACCGACAGCCAACTCAATGCCCGTTCCCGCGAACTGACGCGCTCCCCACTGCTGTGTCTGGACCTGACCTTCGCCCCGCCCAAGTCCACCGCCGTGGCCCATGCCGCTTTTCAGGCCGCAGCCGAAGGAGCCAACCAGCGCGGCGCACTGGAAGAGGCCTTCACCTGGCACCAGAAGGCCGCCGCAGTACGAGAAGCGGTCCTGGTCGGCAACGAGGCCATGCTCGACGTCATGCAGGACCTGGCCGGCACCGCCCGCGCAGGCGCACAGGGCGCCACCACTATGGAAGCCAAAGGGTGGGTGGTGGCCAGTTTCCTCCGTACTTGGAACCAGGCCCGCGACCCGTTCCTTTACGTACGCAACCTGGTGCTGAACCGCGTCGAACGCGCAGACGGCAAGTGGCGAAGCTTCGACTCAAGCCTGATCATGAAGGCTCGGGCCTGGGGCGCCGCGGTCGGAGAACGAGCGACGAGTGAAGCACTCGTCGATCTCTTGGGGCTGGGACTCGTTCGTCGTACCGAAGGGGGAAGCCTTGAGATTGAAGGCATCCCCGAGCCGGTCCTGGAGCTGTTCAGCGTGCGTGCCGCCCAGGTCCAAGAGGCCGCTACCGGACAGGCGGAAGGCCCTCGAATGCGGACCACACGTATCCCCGCGATGCTGACTTCCGTGGCTGCCGACCAGGAACATAGGCACCGTATCCCGGGTGACCTGGTGCGCTGGTGGCAACAGCGGTTGGAAGAGGAGGGCCTGCCCGATTTGGTTAACCTCGCGGCCGCCACGTTGGAGCCCGGGACCCCCACGAAGCTCTCCTCCGGTGATGTTCGCAAGGCACAGCAGGCAGTTGCCGCTCTAGGAGTCGCCGTGCGTAGCTCGATTCGGCAGCAGGGATGGATCGCGCTTCAGATCAACAACCACCTGCCAGCGTCGTTGGGAGGCCTCTCTCCCACACGGGTCCGAGGCCTGTTGGCCGAAGCTGTGGCCACCTACCGTCCGAGTTCGTAGTGGGTTCGGCGACACAGCAGCGTGAACACCGGACGATTCCGTTCGATATCGGACCCGTGGGCGAAGATGAGCTCATGGAGATCAGGACCGGCAACGGCGGCCAAGATCAGGGGGCCGTTGCCCGGCCGGACCAGCGAGGCGGCGGGTCCCAGCTCGGGATCGTGACCGCGTTGTCGCGGGCTCCGCTCGGCGGCGAACTGGCGCACTAGGGCGGTACCCAGTCGACTCGTGAACCTGCTGGTCCTGTGGATGTGGCCGGGACGCCCCTCCGTCCGGGGCATCTGCCCAGCACCGGCTGACCACCCACGTCGAAGGGCCCGTCCGTTTGGACGGACCCTTCGGCGTGTTCGGCTCAGGCCGCGAGCGACGGCGGGGTGGAGGCGAGCTTCTCGACGGCGTCCAGGTCGGTGGACGCGGCGCGCACGAGCCCGGCGTCGCGCCACCAGCGCACCCACACCGGCTCGGCGCCGCCCCGGGCCCGGAACTCGGTCTCCGTGATGCGGCCGTGGGCGTGGTCGATGGTGATCTCGACGAGCTCTTGGAGCTGGTCGCGGGTGCACCAGCGGGCGTTGGTGACCTCGTCGGGGTCCACCCGCACCTCGCCGCGCCAGGTACGGACGTGGTAGATGGTCCACCAGTGTCCCGCGGGGGCTCCGGGGCGCAGCTCGCGGCGGCACCGGTTGTCGCGCCAGCCGTGCGCGGCGAGCTCCAGGTCCTCCTCCGCGACGTGGAGGCCGACCTCCTCGGAGAGTTCACCGACGGCGGCCGCGCGGTGGATCGGCTGGTCGGGCACCCCCGGCGTCGAGCCGTGGCGGCTGCCGTGGCCTTCGGGGTGCCCGGAGGGGCAGGCCGCACCCCAGGGGGCGGTGGTGCGGTCGATGACCAGGACCCGGCCTTCGGAGTCCTCGACGATGATGCCGACCGACTCGGTGTCGCAGATGTCGGAGCCATGTTCGGTGCCGCGGGCCCAGTCCCACTTCTCCGGGCGCTTCTTCTCGACCTGGCGCCAGCGGGACTGGGCGGTGGAGCGGGGGACTCCGAGCATCTGGGCGATGTCCTCGTGGCTGGCGCCGTGGTGCTCGCGGAGGCCGCGCAGGGCCCATGCCCGGAGCGCCTCGGCGCGGGGGAGGAGTTCGTCGGCGGCCAGGAGGGCGTTCTGCATGAGCTGGCGCTGTCCAGCGCCGGGGATGGTGTGGTCGCCGAGGTCGGTGTCATCGCGCTGGTCCCATCGGCCGGCGCGGATGTCGATGAGGGCCATGGCGAGGATGTCGGCGTCGTTGGTCAGGCCGCGGGCGTCCACGCGGAGGAAACTGACCTCCTCGGGGGTGAGGGCCTCGGTGAGGGTGGGGTCGGCGTCGATGAAGTCGTCGATGCGGGGCACGATGCCCTCCATGCAGTCTGTATGAGACTTCGTACACATCGACTGTACGAAACTAAATACACTCGCGCAACCCCATCACGCCAACTTCAGGCGCCGCTCCCGTTTCGGCGCGCTCGGCGGGCTTCCCTCATCCGTGCTCGCTCCGCCGGCTGTACGTAGAGTTCCACGGTCGCCTCCACGATCAGGTCGGCGACATCGGCGACCTCGTCGGCGGCGAACGGCTCCCCTTCGTGCAGACTCCAGTTGCCTGTCATGCGAACTTCGTGCAGGTCATCGACGGTCCCTTCGCTCACGCCCCGGTTCTTGAGGTCCTCGATCTTCTGTTTGAGGTTTCGCCCCTGAGCGCCGCGCTCGGCGCAGATCTCTTCCACGGTGGCGCGATAGAGAGCGGCCGCCGCGCGCAGAGCACCAGCATGCTCGGTGACGCTACCTTCGGCGAACAGGTCGCGGATCTTCTCGGGAACACCCTCCTCGAGCTCGCGAGGACGGCGCGCTGGCCAGGCAAGCGTGGGCACCCGGGCGGTGCGCCAGCTGGACTTACCGTCCTCGTCGACGAACCGGACCTTCTGGTGGCGAAGAAAGACGACGCAGTTCTGTTGACACGCCGGGCAGAGCCAAAGGCCGAGGTCGATCCGCAAGTCGTGGCCTTCGTCCATGCGGGCGTGGAGCTGAGGCCAGATGGTCTGTTCCTGCTGCACTGAGTCCAGGAGGTGCGGCCGCTCGAATTGGACGTACTTGCCGCACGCGGGGTTGGGGCAGAGGCCGGAGGCGTCTTCGCGGGTGGGTAGCGCTTCGTGGGGGCGTGTGCTGGTCATGGTTCTGGGATACCGCACGGTGGTGACGTTCGGTGCTTCTATCGCGGATAATGGTTGATTATCCGCGATAGACTCTGAGGCGACCTGGGAGAACGCCTCCGGCGGTCGGGGGCGACACCTGGTGATTATCTGCGATAGGGAGGTGGGGGTGTGGGCGAGGTCCTCGCGCTGCCCGGCACCGGGTCGGAGCGGACGCTGCGCTCGGCGGCGGAGCAGTTCCTCGAAGGGGTCGGCAACCCGAACACGAAGCGGGCCTACCGGACCGCGCTCGACGCGCTCCAGGCGGAGTTCGGTGCGGACGCCTCCCTCGACGTTCTGGAGGGCGAGGCGGGCGCCGATCGGGTGGCGGACTGGTTCGCCTCCCGGTGGGGGAGCGCGTCGGCCAACACCGTCAACGCCCGGATGCGCGGGCTCTCCTCGGCGTGCGCCTGGTGGTCGAAGCAGGGGTGGCTCACCGGTGATCCGCTGCGACGGCTCACCTCTCGCCCGGTTCCGCCAGACCGCACCCGAGCGCTGACCCGCGCCGTGGTTCAAGAGCTGCTCGGCCGCGACGGCGTCGCACTGCGGGAGCGGGTGCTGTGGCGGCTGCTGTACGAGTCGGCCGCCCGCGCCAGCGAGGTCCTGGAGCTGGACGTCGAGGACCTCGACCTCGCCAACCGCCGGACGAGGGTTCGGCGCAAGGGCGGAGCCATCGACACCATCACCTGGCAGACACCGACCGCCCGACTCCTGCCTCGACTGCTCGACGGCCGCCGTACGGGACCGGTGTTCCTCACCGATCGCCGGGCGAAGGGGCAGGCGACCGGGCAGGTGCCGGTCCAGGACCTGGCCCCGGACGGCCGCGGGCGCCTGTCCTACCGGCGGGCGGAGGAACAGTTCGTCGCGGCCTCCGGCGGATCAACTCTCCACCAGCTGCGGCACTCCGCTCTCACCCACGCCGCCGAGGATGGCGCCCAGGTGCCGATACTGATGGCCTACTCCGGCCACACCTCGGTCTCCTCGGTCGCGAAGTACGCCAGGATCAGCGCGGAGAGGTTGGGGGCGTGGCAGGACGGGCGGGATCCGGCGGCGCGGCGCGGGGCCCGGTAGCTCTCAGGCCTCGACGACGTAGACGGTGTTCGCGACGCGGCGGACCACGTCCCGCGTGGCCAGGGCGTCCCCGAGCGCCCGGTGTCTGCCGCCGAGCGCGCCGGGGCTGCTGGTGCGGGCGGCCGCACCACGCCAGGCCATCGCGCAGGCCCATTCCCACCGGGGGAGGCGCAGGTCGTAGCGTCGGCAGGCCTGCCGGAGGAGGCGCCGGTCGAAGTCGGCGTTGTACGCCACCAGCACTCGACCCTGGACGGCCTCGCGGAGACGGGGCCACACCTCCGGCCAGGTCGGCGCTCCGGCCAGGTCGGCCTCGGTGATCCCGTGGACCTGCTGCGCGCCGCGTTCGATGGGGACACCGTCGGGGGAGACCAGGGTGTCGAGCAGGACGTCGCCGCTGTGGGTCTCGACGACGGCGATCTCGACGATGGCGGCGTCGGCACCTAGGCCGGTGGTCTCGACGTCGACCACGGCTGCGGCATCGGGGGTCAGGGCGCGGCGGGCGGCGGCGATGGCCCGGTGGGCGGGGGTGGCCATGTCCACCAGGCGGCGGTGGCGGCTGGCGGGGTGGGCGGCCAGGTCGGCACGCAACCCGGCCGGATCGGGGTCCCCGGAGGGGAGCGGGACCCAGTCCAGGTGCCAGCGGCCCGTTCGGGCCCGGTAAGAGACGGTCACCTCGACGTCGTACTCCTGTTCCAGGTAGACCGCGAAGTCGTGAATCGAGGGGCCGGGCGGAACCGGCGACATCCCGGGGAGGCTAGCGATCACGTGGTCGGGGATCTCGGTGGTCTGGTCGCGGTCGTAGAGCGTGTGTCCCTCGTAACGGCCGGCCGGGTGCAGGTGGCCTTGATCGACGAGGACGTCGACGTCGCGGGCTCGCACTGGCCAGCCGGTGCGCTCGGCCAGCGCGGCGGCGGTGCGGACGGCGCCGACCGGGCGCAGGGGGGCGGTGTCCATACGGGTTCTCCTCTACGGGGGGGGTGGAGGTCCAGGATGCCGTTCGGGGCGGACACGGGGGCAGGGTTCGGGGATCTCTACCTGGCCTGTTGGCGGGTGTGGTCCGCCCGCTGGTTGGGGCCCTGATGTCCGGGGTGTCCGGGGCGTGGGCTGGAAGCCCACTGAGGGGGCGGGCTCCCTGCTTCGGCGGCCGTCATCCACGCGTAGCGCAAGCGCGCGGGCTGGTGGTCTGACACCGAGCGGAGCGAGGCTCGCGCCCGGAGGTGCGCCGGGTGACCGGGTGGAGCGACGAAGGAGCGGAGGCCGCAGCTCCCGGGGTGCTGGAGGGTGTGTCTGGCCGCCGGACCGTGGGCTAGGTCTGGACTGGATGACGGTTGACGGAGCGAGGGAGGCCTCCCCCGACCCACAACGAACCCGCGCGAGACTGGCTCTCCCCCTCCCTGCTTTGGTGGTCGGGGGTTCCCCGCCGGAGGCGGCTGTGTCTGTTGGTCAGCTCAGGGAGATGAGTGGGGCCACATCGTCGTCGGGGGGGGGGGGACGGTGAGCAACAGGGCCAGGGGCACGCAGCGCAGGGTGGGCTCGGTGGTGTGGGCCATGGACGAACCGGCCAACCCTCCAGCCTCTGGTGACCTGTTGTGGCCAATCGCTGCGGAGTGTCACTGCCGGGTGGTACTCAGATCCCGTTCCCCTCTTCCTCTCAGCATTCGGAGGCTCAGGTTGTGTCCGTACTGCGATCGCAAGATCGGGAAGCGCAAGGACGGCTTGCGCAAGAAGCACTACATCAACGAGCGCTCAGGCTGGGGCTGGGGGTACCGGCTCAAGGAGTGCCGCGGTTCCTCACCTGATGGGACAGTTCCGTACCACCACACGAAGACCGTGGCCAACCAGCGGCGCAACGGCCGGATGAAATGTCTGGCCTGCGACCAGTGGGTGAAGATCACTCAGGCGTTCGTCCCGGTGAAGCACGCTGATCTGCGTGGCAAGGTGTGCGCTGGGTGGAGCGACAATCAGTAGCCCGTTCCTTTACGTCGTAGATTCGCCTTGCCTTGGAGGATGACAGTGGCCTCGTGCCGAACGCCGATACGGGGTCCGGTTCCGAAGGGTCCTCCCCAGGCTCGACCACGGCGAACCAGTTCTGCTGAACCCGGCCCCGACGATTCGTCAGGGGCCATCCTGGAGACACCACCCCCAGATGAAGGAGACCAGGTGGCCATCACCCAAGACCTCAACGGCGTCCTGCGCCTGGAGGACGCCCCCGAACAGCCTCATGTGGCGCTGTTGCACCACCTGATCTGCGAGTCGCACAACGCGGGCGAACGTGCGGTCATCGTTCACCATCTGCACGAGGACCTGCGGCGGATCTTCCCGGGCACGACCCGGGAGGAGATCGTTCGCGTCCTGCTGGCTCTTGATAAGGAGGGTCTGCTCAAGGTCGAAGAGGATGGAGAGCAGGAGTTCTTCCTGCACACCAGCACTCGCAGCTTCCGTTTGGAGTACGCCAGTACCGCCTACCGCCGGGCCATCTCCGACATCCATCTCGACATTGAGCGAAGTGACCTGAGCCGGTTGCTTGATCATGCCGACAGCGCGATGAGGTTCGTCAAGGCAGCTGGCAAGGAGCCCTCCCGGGCGGGCAAGATGCTCCGACGTCTGAGGGGCGAACAAGTGGACGACGAGTAGCCACCGTCTCCACTGGCTATCTCTACCCCTCGATGGAAGGAAGACCATGAGTGACTACGCCGCGCAGTACCAGGACGCTATGACCCTGGCTGACCGCATGTCGATCAACGCCGCCGACCAGGCCAGTGCTGGTCAACACGAGAGCGCGGCTGCCTTGGCCGCTGCGGCCCAGGCGCAAGCGACCCTGGCGCTCGCGGCCGCGACCGCGCTGGCCACAGAACGCTGACATACAACAAGCTCCTCCCCGCGCCGGTTCGGCGTGGGGAGGAGCTTGTTGTATGTCAGGTGGTCGGGAGCGGTCCGAACCGGGAGGCGTCGACTCGTTCACGGGCTCGGGGCGGGGCCCTGGGGCCGGGGCCCGGGCAGGGTTCGTGCTACCTGGTGTTGCCGGCCTTGCGGCGCAGGTACTCGGCGAGGTAGGCGACCTCGGGGGCGGAGTCGTCGTCCGCTCGGAGGACGGAGCTGTCGGTGAGCGTCTGGTCCAGGACGTGGCGGATGGCCTCGGGGCCGGTCCAGACGTGGTCGGGCCAGGCGACGTGGCACCAGGGGCACATCAGGTGCGCCACGTCGGGGCGGGTTTCGGGCCAGACCAGGGACAGGCCGGTGGTGGTCTCGCACTGGGGGCAGGTGGCGACGGTGTCGGTGTCGGTGTGGGACCAGGGGGTGGTGCTGGTGCGGACCTGGACGGCGCCGGGGGTGTAGCCGCGCCCGAAGCGGTCTAGGCCGTCGAGCCATCCCTCGGGGCCGCCGATCCCGAGGGGGAGCACCGGCTCCTCGACGCAGCCGTCGCGGGGCTCCTCGTCCTGGTCCTCCGGCCGTGTCGAAGTCGGCGCCGTCCGGGCCCGGACGGCGCCGAGCAGGGTGAGGAGGCGGTCGAACCAGCTGGGGGTCCAGGGCAGGCGCAGGCGGTCGCCGCGGCGGCGGGGGACCACGTGGATGTGCAGGTGGTCCACGGTCTGGGTGGCGTTTTCGCCCTTGGAGGTGATGATGTTCAGGTCCCCGCCGATCTCGGCCGCGTACGCGCTGGCGGCCGCCATGACCCGAGCCGTGGTCTCGGGGTGGACGGTGGCGTCCGCGACGTGGTCGACCGGTAGGAACAGGACGTGACCACGGTTGACGCCGCCGCTGCGGGGGCGGATCGCGAGGACGCCGTCCCAGCGGCCGATGACCTCGGCGTCCTGGTCGTCGTGGGCGATGTCGCAGAACGCGCACCCGTCCGCTCGGCGGAGCGCGGGCAGGGCCATGTCGCGGTGGTGCACGCTGGCGGTGAGGCCCTTGGCGCGCAGTCGGTCGAGGACTTCTTCGGCTACGGCGACGCTGCGGTGCTTGCCCCAGCGGCATTGGACGTGCAGGCGGACCGGGCCGCGGGTGTGGGGGAGCAGGGCCAGGACCTGGTCGACGGTGGCGCGGACGGTCTCCTCGGCTTCGGGGGTGGCCATCACGTGGGCGCGCAGGGCCGGGTCCAGGCCGGTGAGGCCGCGCAGGGCCGGGTCGGTGGTGGGGTTGTGGAGGCGGTGGGAGAGGTCGAGGACCAGGGCGTCGCCGGGCGGCGGGGCGCTGTGGCGGGTGCCTAGGGTGGTGACCTCGACTTGAGGCGGGTGGAAGGACATCGTCTGCTCCTCGTCTACTCGGCGTGGGTGAGGTGGTTGGTGTCCACGGCCTGCTGGCGCATCTTCAGGAGGAGGTCGACGCGCTCGTCGATCTCGGTCACGGTGAGGGCCTGGCCGGGGGTGGGGCGCCAGCCGAGCACGACGAAGGAATACGGGTCGGGCGCGGAGATGCTGTAGCCGTTGGCGGCCAAGCGGGTGGAGATCATTCCGGCCAGGAGGTCGCGGACCTGGAGGTGGCCGTGCAACACCTCGATGGTGGCCTTGTCGCTGGCGCGGCGCACGCTGGCGGTGATCTGGTCGATGTCGGTACCGGTCAGCGGCATGACCGGGGCGGGAGTCGGCTGGGGCTCGGGGCGGCGGGTGAACAGTCCCATGGGGTGGCTCCTCTACTGCTGGTGGGTGGTGGTGGCCTGCTCGCGCAGGGCGGTCAGGTGCGCGATGCGCTCGTCCAGGTCCTCGGCGGACAGGGACCGCACCACGGGGTGGTCGGCGTCGCGGCCGAGCACGGTGCAGAAGTACAGGTCGCTGGAGCGGGTGACGTAGCCGGTCGTGCGCAGCCTGCGCACGATCAGATCGCGAGCGCCTCGGGTGTTGGTCTCGATGGCCAGGTGATCGGCCACCCGCTCGACCTTGGCGTTCCTATAGACCTGCTGGACGATGGTGGTGACGTCGGTGATGTCGGCGCCGGTCAGGGTGAGCAGGTTCAGGGGCGAGGCCCACGGGTTGCGCAGCATGTCGGGTTCTCTCCTTGGGGTGGCGGGGCCGGACCGGTGTCCGGCCCCGCGTCGGCACGGACGTGAGGGTTAGAAGGGCTCGTCGAGCTCGAAACCGCGGTCTCGGGTCGGCTCCTCCTTCTTGCTCTCCGGCTCCGGGGACGTGGCCTCGGCCGCCTCCTGCTCCTCGGGCTCCTCGTCCCGGAGCAGATCCGCGCGGATGTGCCCCTCGGGGGTGTAGACCTCCTCGTAGGTGCGCTCACCCGTGTCGATGGACCGGTCCAGGTACATGACCTGGAGCTGGTCGTCCACGGACTCGGCGGCCGCGTCCGCGTACCCGTCGTCGGCGGAGTCGTCGCTGCCGGTACCCCAGAAACCGTCGTCGACCTCGTCGTCGCGCTCCAGGGCCTTCTCGTACCGGGCGTGCACCTCCACGGACGCGATGACGCCGTCGCCGTAGGCCTCCTCCCAGGTGAGGTCTCCGGTGGTGACGTCGGTGTGGATGGCCTCCCCGATCCGAGCTTGCCGCTGGACCTCCTGGTCGATCTCCACCCGGCGGGCCTTGACCAGGTCCTCGTCCACGGAGCGCAGCTCAGCCTGCTTCTCCTCCATGACCGGGGCGGCCTGCTTCTCGGCGCGCTCGGCGCGCTTGATGTCCTCCCGGCACTCAGCGGCCAGGCGCTCGTGGAGGCGGCTCTTGCGCGTGGGGATGGTGCCGAACAGGCGGGCCGCCTCGGCGCGCTCTTCGTGCTGGGCGGCAGCGGTGCGGGCTCCTCCGGCCCGGTCCTCAGCTGAGCGGTGCGCGGCTGTGGCTCGGTCGGCCTCCGCACGGGCGTCCCGCAGACGCTTCTCCAGCTCTTCGATGGTGCTCATTCATGCCTCCTTGATCGCTTTAAAACAATGCTAGCAATAGAACATTGCTAGCACCACTGGAGTGTGGGTGTTCCGTAACCCTTTGGGTGCTTTGGGCGATAAAAACTTGGGCTTACCGGTCCGGGCGGGGTTCTGACGCCAACGGCACCCCCACGCATCGCCAGGGCGTCATGACCCCCTGGTACTACCGGTGCTCAGCCAGCGTGCCCTGGCGCCTGCTGGCTGATGACGGTGGCTGGGACGATTCCTGCGACCACGTCGTCGGCGTCTGCGGCCGCACGGACGGCCGGCATCACCTCGGCTCCGAACGCGAGCTGGATGTGTCCCACGTAGAGGAGCAGCCAGCCGGTGGCCTCGATGGCGCGGGTGTAGGCGGGCCAGGCCGCGAGGGTCCCGTCGTAGGCCAGGTGGCTGGGGGAGCGCAGCACGAGCCGTCCCGGCGTCAGTTCAGCGTTCCAGGTGCTTCCGGCGCCCGGTCCGGGGACGTAGGCGCCTGGTGGCACGGGCTGGAGTCCCTGGGTGCGGAGCTGGTCCAGGGCCGTGGTGCGCAGCAGCCGGAGCCCGTCCTCGCCCAGGGCCTGGAGGTGCTCGTTGTCCGCACCCAGGTCCAGGGCGAGGACCGGCACATCCGCATCCGGTCCGGGGACGGACAGGAGTCCTGGCTGGGCGGTGGGGGTGCTCGGCATGGGTCTACGGTAGCTGGGCGGTCGCCGTGAGCAGCCCGTGTTCGCTGACTTCGCAGGTACTCAGCGTCCATCCCTTGAGGAGCGGGTCCAGGCCCTCGGCGGTGCGAGCGAGGTAGGTGTCCTCGGCAGCCCGACCGTCGCGGATCGCGGCGAGGTAGACGTCGGCGGCCAGGGCGGCCTCGTCCCCGCTGGGGTGGGTGAGGGCCAGGCGGCTCCCTGCGGGCAGGGCGGTGGCCAGGGTCAGGGCCAGCGTCTCGACGTCGGCGTCGACCAGGTGGTGCAGCGTCAGGTCGCACACCACCCCCACGGGCCGGTCCGGGTCCAGAGCGGCCTGGACGGCGGGGTCCGCGACCAAGTGGAGCGGGTCGGTGAGGTCGCCGTCGAGGACGGTGACGCCCCGGGCGGCGTGGTGATGGGCGCGGGTGGTGACCACACAGGACAGGTCCCGGTCCAGGTAGAGCACGCTGGCGGACGGGCTGATGGCCTGGGCGGTGAGGTGGACCGGGCGCGCGGAGGGGTGGGGGAGTCCGCAGCCGAGCACGACCAACTGCTCGACGCCGTCACCGACCAACTCCTCGACGGCCTGGTCGACGAACGTGGTGCTCTCCTGGGCCAGGTCGATGTGGGTGGTGTTGGCGGCGACCATCTGCTCGGCCAGGGATCGGTCGGCCCTGAAGTGGTCCTTCCCCTTGCTGAGGTAGTTGTAGACGCGGGCGCTGGAGACCTGTGGGATGTGGACGGGCCAGACGGCGCTGTTGGTCATCGGGCTTCACCGTCCAGGGTGCGGGTGATCTCGGTGAGCACCAGGGTGGGGTCGGTGGCCGGGGCCTGGAGTGGGGTCCGGGTGGTCTCCCAGTGCCAGCGCAGGTGGTCGCCGGTCGCGGCCAGGTACACGCGTACGGTGTGGACGCCGTGAGTCAGCAGGATGGTGGGGTAGGTGGCGCCGTCACGGACGGTGGGTGCGTACCCGCAGGTGCGGGCCGTGGCCAGGAGGGTGTGCACGAGGTGAGAGGAGACCGCTGACCAACTCGACAAGGCAGGGGAGGTCATGACACTCCCCCACAAGTTCCCTTAAAGCACACAGTGGAGCACAGAGAGTGATGTCGCTGGGGCTCCGACAAGGCGCCCCAGCAGGGCGATGAGGTGTCCATGCCACGAAGCTACGGACGCCGCAGCAGCGAATTGTTCCATCGTTTGGAACATTGCTGGACAGTTGTCTTTTCGCAGGTCACAGGACACGCATGCGACTCGCCAACCGCCGGAGCGGCTCCGGAAGCGAACGTTGAGCGTCCACCAGGTGCTGAGTAACGAGCCGGGCCTGCGGGTGGTACATGGTCAACTGCGGAGCGATGGTCTCCGCACGTTCCAACCGTTGCAGTGCGATGCGCGGCTTGCCGATCTCGATTAGGGCGCGGGCCATGTCGATGTGGTGGTGAGCGTGTCGTTCGGGGATGAGGGTGGCGGCCACCTCTCCGACGACGTGGGCATCGCGGCGCAGGGCGGCGTCGTAGTCGCGGACCTCGACCGCCACAGCCGCGCGGTGCACAGCCACGTTGCCGCGTGTGAACGTGGTGGCGTGGGTGTCTCGCGAATGGCTGAGCCGCTCGGCGCGCTCGTCCATCTCCTCAGCCTGGGCGAGGTAGCCCTCGGCTGCGGTGCTGTCTCCGGCGCGTGCGGCCAGGACAGCGCTGCGCAGGTAGATGGCTCCGAGGATCTCGCTGCTGTCGGTTCGGCCCTGGTCGACGCGCTGGGCGGCGTGCGTGAGTGCTGCCAGAGCGGGACGCCACTGGGCGCGGGCCATCATCACCAGCGTGCGGCGCTGGGTGACCATGACGGCCAAGTGCGGGTCCTGCGCAGCCGTTGCGGAGAAGCGGGCGCGCTCGGCGGCCAGTTCGGCCAAGTCCTCGAACCCGAGTTTGCGAGTGAGGCGGATGGTGGCGACCTGGGCTTGGTGCAAGGCGCGCCAGGCCCGTTCGCTCCCGGCTTCCAGGGCGTGCACCGTGGTTTCCTCGACCAAGGCCGGCAACAGCGCGCCGAGTCGGGTGTGTCGGGTCTGCTGCAACAGGGTGTGGACCCTGCCCAGCTCAGCCTCCAGCTCCTCTAGAGGGCGTGGCGCGGTGAGCTCGGGAGGGACGTCGACGTAGGCCAATGCCTCGCGTAGGGCCCCGACGACCGTGGTGATCCCGTCGTCGGTGAGTTTGTCGCGGTAGGGCTGACCGTAAAGGTCTGAGACCTGGATGCCCAGAGCGGCCGCGACGCTGGAGACGAACGCGGGGGTGGCCAACTTGTGGCCGCGCTCGACCTGGGCGAGGTGGCTGCGGCTGTAGCCGTAGCCGCCTCGCAGCTGGGTGCGATCCGCCAGTTCCTGCTGTGTCAAACTCGCGCGCTTCCGTAGGCGGGCAATCCGGCGGTTCACGCTCTCCGGGTCTTGGTCCATGGCCATGGCGGTGCTCCCAACGTCGGGGTCCAGGGTAGGACGCGCTCGGCTGCTGCACGAGCAGGTTACCCATCGGTGGTCGGCGGCGTACTCCTACGGAAAGCCTCGACGGTGCACTCTGGTGCCAATAAGCTGGCGCGGTGACATCTGACCGGGAGAAGATCGCCTCTCGTCTGCCAGAGCACCTACGACGAGACCTGAAGGTCGCGGCAGCAGCGCAGCATCAGGACATTCAGGACGTGGTCACTGAAGCGCTCACACGTTGGCGTCACGCGGCTCCTCAGCCGGCGGTGGCAACTGCCGGGGCCGCGTCCTTCGGCACCTGGGTGCCGGCGCACGTGTGGGCGGAGTTCGGGGACGAGTGCCAGAGGCGTGGCATCTCCATCATCCAAGGCCTGGCCCAGGCGGTCCGCCTGTGGCTTCACCAGCATTCGACACGACAGGAGTTCCACGTGCAGCACATACCCCAACGCAAGATCATCGCGAACCAGAAGGGTGGAGTTGGCAAAACAGCTCTGTCGGCCGGCCTGGCCCAAGCCTACGCCGAAGGCACCGAGTACGAAGGATTCGGGCTGCGGGTGCTCATGATCGACTTCGACCCGCAGGGCCACCTCACTGCCCAAGCCGGTTTCGAGCCCCTGCCCATGAACGGCGACACTCTGGTCAAGCACATGACCAAGAAGCCGGAGGGGCTGATCGCGGACCTGGTCGTCCAGGTGGAGGGCGAGCGTTTTGGGAACCGGCTCCACCTTCTCCCTGCTGCAGCGGATGGCTTCATGCTGGATGTAGGGCTCGTGTCGGATCCCACGATCCGTGTCCGTGAGGCCACGCTGCAGCAGGCCTTGGAACCGATCGAGGCCGATTACGACGTGATCATCATCGACTGCCCTCCCAGCCTGGGGCTGGCGATGGACACCGCGCTCTACTACGGACGACACCGGCCTGGGGAAGCGACAGGTGCTTCCGGCGTACTCATCCCTGTGGAGGCGGAGGACTCCAGCGCGGACGCCTTCGCCCTACTGACCGGCCAGATCGAGTCCCTGCGCCAGGACATGAGGCTCACCATCGAGTATCTGGGACTGGTCGTGAACAAGTACGACAGCAGGAGGGGATTCATCGCGACGTCGTCGCTGAAGCAGTGGCAGGCGATGGAAGACCCGAGTGTGATCGGTGTCCTGCAAGACCGCAAGGAGCAGAGGGAGGCGGTTCGCGCGAAGGAAGGGCTCCTCGCTTACGCTCCACAGTCTGTCCAGGCTGACGTGATGCGCGAGATCGCTAGGAACCTGACGTGAGCCGGAACAGGAAGATCGAAGAGTCCTCCAGCTTCGGCAAGGCGGCCAGCGCTCGACGCCAGGTCATCTCACGGACGGCTGGCGGGTTTCCCGCAGACCTAACCAGCGTCTCCATCGAGGACCTGGTCGGCAACCCCGAGAACCGGCGTGATCTCGGGGACCTCCAGGAGCTGGCAGACAGCTTGACTCAACATGGACTGCGGCAACCAGTCGGTGTGATCCCCAGCGACGATTTCAGCTCTGTGTTCCCTCAGCACAAGGCCACGGTCCAGGATGCCGTCTTCGTGGTCATCAATGGGAACCGCCGCCTGGCGGCCGCACGGATGGCGGGGGTACCGACGCTGGCCGTGCACGTGATCGAACTGGCGGACAGCAGCGCCGTACGCATCGCCGTTCTGGTGGAAAACATCCACCGGAAGGACATGGACCCGCTCGAAGAGGCAGAAGCGGTCCGTGAACTCGTGAGCGTCTACGGGTCGAACGCTGAGGTAGGGCGGCAGCTGAACAAGTCCAAGGTGTGGGTGGGTCAGCGGTTGGCGCTGCTCGGCCTGACTCCCGTCTTGAAAGACGCCCTACGGCAAGGTTCCCTGCGCATCAAGGACGGACGCCGATTGGGTCCTCTCGCTCCTGAGGACCAGCAGGCGGAGTGGGAGAAAATCGTAAACCCGGTTTACCCCTCCCCTTCGGGAGACGACGAACGGAACTCCGAAGGTGGCGTAAACCCGGTTTACCCCTCGCCGTCTGAAGACGAAGCTCCAGGGCCTTCGACTGAGGAGGAGAAGACACCTGGAGTCGGGCCGAAGAAGCTGATTCGAGACGCTGATGAAAGCGACCCCCTCCAACCAGCTGAGCCGGTTCAGCTGACGCTGGAGCTGCAGTGGGAGGCCACCATGGCGGCCAAAAAAATCGTGGCGGCGTACGGCATGGCGCGAGCGCAAGAGCTGGCCGCCGCGATCCTCGACGTGCCATGAGGTGATGTTTCTCTGGAGGTCCGCCTCGGCGGTTCCCATACTGACGGCCCCGACCAGGTTGGTCGGGGCCGTCACGTTCACCTACCGGCAGCCCCCGGGCTTCTCGTGGTATTCACGGTCCATCGGGTCCGCCTTGTTGTACTTCAAGTTGCAGCGGGAGCAGGTGACGCTCATAACCGTGTACCAGCAGATGGTGAGGGCGCGGATCGCGCGGGCGCCACCGGGGGTGTAGCGGGGCGGGTCTGCGAAGAGGTCCGTGGGGGTGTTGACCACGGGGCGGATGGTGTCAGACATACTGGTGGTGCCTTCCTGTTGGTTGGCGGCCCCGGAGGCGCTTCTTGGTCGTTGTGGCTTCGGGGCCTTTGTGCTGTCTGGGGCGGTGTGGGCCTAGGCCCACACCTGGAGGTTGACGAGGTCGCCCAGGGGGGCGAGCATCTCGGCCTCGGCCGTGTCCGGCGCGGGGATCGACTGCTGGTCGAGTCGAGTGATCTGGACGATCTCGTAGGAGCGCTCGCTGGTGACGGCCTGGTGAGCAGACGACATGGTTCCTCCGTTGGCGCTGGTCAAGCGGTGTCTCCCTGGTGGGTTCGCACATTGACACCATGCATCAACATTGCTAGCATTGTCAACATGCTAGCACTTTAACTTTGCTATCAGCTAGGCCAAAGTTGATTTCGTAGCAGACTTGCTCGTGTACGCACTCACCAACCAGAGAGGCGAGCAGGTGTCCCACGAGTCCGAGACGGAGGGGCGGCATGACATGCCGACGGCCCAGGCCACCGAAAGCGGGACCGACATCGTGCAGATCAGCACCCGGGCGTCCCGCGCGCTCCGGCAGCGGATGAAAATCGCGGCTGCACATGCGGACGTGAGCGTCCAGCAGGCTCAGATCGACGCGTTCGAGGAGTACCTCAACAAGAGGGGCCTCTAGCCACCAGCTCCCGATCGACGCCCCTTCCGCCAAGAACAAGCGTCGACCGGGAAACGGAATCACTCAAGGAGATCCGCAGTGTCTATGGTACGCAGCACCCCACCCGACCAGGCGCCCATGCCTGAAACCGCAGGGACCGTCCGCGACGGGGACAGACAACCTCGTCGGTTCACGCTGGTGTCGTGGAACCCGTTCCGGACCAAGCGCCGGGCCAGGACGTTGAAGTCCTCCGAGGAGGACCAGCAGTCCCAGAAGGCGACCGATCGCGGCTACAACGTCGCCATCACCCTGGCGTTCGCCGGAATCATCGCGGTCACCGCGATCACGGTCTACGTTTCCTACGAGGCCCAGCTCATCTACACCGCGATGATCAAGGGCGAGGACTACCAGGGCCCGGAGGCCGACCCGTCCTTCGCGGTACGCCTCGGTGCCGCTGCCTGGGACGTAGCAGCAGCGTCGTTCGCTGTTCTCGCGCTCGCCACCGCCATGCGTGGCGACAGCCCTGTGCGCGCGCGGATCGCGAACTTGGGCTGCGCGGTAGCGTCCCTGCTGATGAACGGCGCCCGGATCGACTTGCCGTTGGAGCCTGGCCTCCTGGTCGTGGCCGGTCACATCCTGGTCTGGATGGGCCCGTCGCTGATGTACATCGTCGGCACCGACATCATCGTCTGGGAGATCCAGCGCCGTGCCCTCCAGCGGCGCGGCAAGACCACGGAGACGCCCTCCATGTGGTCCCTCATCGCCCTGCTCGCCCAGGTCGTCCTCGGCGTCTTGCTCTGGTTCGTCAGGCTGATCTTCGCACCGAAGGAGACCTCCACCCTGTTCCGCAGGTGGTTCCTGGCTGAGGTCGCCTACGCGCCGGGGCGCACCGTGGAGAGTGACAAGGCACGCAAGGCCTTGGAGCAGGCATCGCAGGCTCAGGGGTTCGCTGAAGAGGTTGAGCGCAAGTCGGCTGCCGCGATCGCGGAGGCGAAGGCCGACTTTGCCCGACGGGCGAACGAGGCAGAGGAGAGCGCTGCTGCTGAGGTCACCCGGGTCACGGCTGCGGAGAAGGAGCGTGCGGAGGAGAGGATCCGCGCGGAGCGGGAGCGGGCCTCGGCCGCGATCACGGCTGAGCGGGAACGGGCCAACACCGCGATCGCTGAGCAGACCTCCCATGTGAAGAAGCTGGAGCAGGGTCACCTGAGCGAACGGGCGCAGCTCGAGGCCAAACGCGACCAGGCGCTCACGACCCTGCGGACCGAGTACGACCGGCAGGTCGCTGAACTGGAGTCCACCGTCACCTCCCAGCAGCAGGATCAGGAGCGGCTGCGCACGGAGCTGTCTCGGGTCCGGGCGGAGGCGACGCAGGGCGTCGAGTACGGGCGTGAGCTGAAGGCCACGAGGCAGCAGCTGGTCCAGGAGCAGCAGAACCGGACGCGGGTGGAGCAGCGGGCCGCGGTGATGGCTCAGGACCAACAGGAGCTGTTCGCCCGGTTGAGCGGACGCGCTCAGGTCGAATACCTCTACACCCGTCTGGAGCGCCTGGGGGACCCGCGTCACGGGGACGAGACCAGGGTCGCTGAGGTCGCTCAGGAGTTCATCGACCGCCACGGGGTCGCGCTCACCCCGGCGAAGGTCGTCCACTACATCAAGATCATCATGTCCGAATCCGGTCTCGCTGATTCCAGTGTGACCCGTGGGTCCGGTGACAGTATGGGAGGTGCCCTGTGAGCAGGGTCATCTCCCAGACCCCCGCAGCCCCCGGAGTGCCGACCATGATCATCGCGGACTCGGGCGAGGTGCCCGAAATCCAGCCCACCATGCCCGGGGACGTCCTGTCCTGGCCCTACGTCGTCGCCGCGGTCGTGGTCGTGGGGGTCGTGTTCGCCGTGGCCGCTCTGGTGCGGCGGCGGCTCCCGGGCACGCGCCGCAAGCCGGTCCTCACGCTGAGCTGGCGTGCCAAGCTCCGTATCCACCCCGGCCCCGGGTGGGTCGGTGGGTGGGCGCGGTGGCGGGCGCTCGGTCTGCCCGCTGCCCGAAAGGTGGCTGTGGCCGCTCGCCCGTCCCTGTCGTGGTGGGACCGCCACACCCCGTTCGGGTGGCGTGAGTACGCTACCCACATCGGCACCACCTGGGGGTGGGTGATCCGCCGCCGGGTGGTAGCCACCTCCGAAGACCTCGTACTCACCTTCGCGGGGCCCAGGCGAGGTAAGTCCGCGGCCTCGGCGGCCCGGATCATCGACGCGCCGGGCAAGGTGCTGGCCACCTCCATCCGCGATGACGCGGTGAAGCACACCATCGGCCCCCGCTCGATGAAGGGCTCCGTCTTCGTCATGAATCCCGAGGGGGTCGGTTCCTACGGCTCGAACTTGCGCTACAACCCGGTGAGCGGGTGCGGGGACGCCCAAACGGCGATCCGCAAGGCGGGGTACATGGTGCAGGGGCAGAGCGCCTCGGGACTGAGTGACGCTGACTTCTGGTCCGACCAGGCCAGCGTCGCTTTGGGTGGGCTTTTGCACGCCGCCGCTCTGGCGGGCTACTCCATGGACGATGTCTACGCCTGGGCACTGGGTACTGACGACACCCCCGTGCGGGTGCTGCGGCAGGCGAAGAACGCGAACCCGGCGCAGCGCGACGACGTGGCGAACTTCCTGGAGGCCATGCCGGAGCGGACGCGGGGGTCGGTGGCCACGACGCTGCGCCGGACGCTGCAGTTCATGCGTGATCCCGCGATCGCCGCGATGCTCTCGCCCCGCACCGACTCCACGGATGAGATCGGTGCACCTGCGTGGTTCGACGTCCAAAACTTCGTCACCGGTGGGGGCCAGGACACCCTGTACCTGATCTCGGCGGGCGAGGACGGGGTGACCGCTCCGCTGTTCGCGGC
Source organism: Nocardiopsis sp. NPDC006938 (assembly GCF_042869555.1). NCBI lineage: Bacteria > Bacillati > Actinomycetota > Actinomycetes > Streptosporangiales > Nocardiopsidaceae > Nocardiopsis > Nocardiopsis sp. NPDC006938. The sequence goes on from NZ_JBIAGA010000029.1 coordinate 26,732, forward strand.
GGTGATCGCGGAGATCGCCTACACCGTCCGCCACGGGTCCGCTCAGATGCCCGGCGGACGACTGGACCCGCCGCTGGATATGGAGTTGGACGAGATCGCCAACGTCGCCCCGGTGCCGGTGCACCGGTGGGCGTCGTGGATGGGCGGGTGCGGCGTACGCATCCGGGTCTACGCCCAGTCGTGGTCGCAGCTGCGTGACCGGTTCGGGCAGCTGGCGGACAGCCTGTGGGCGTGCGCGTCCATGGTCGTCGTCTACGGCGGCACGAAGGAGGTCGAGCTGCTGGATCGGGTGCGGCGCCTGGCTGGGACCGTGCAGGTGCGCGGTAGGGATCAGGTGCACAACGCCACGAACTGGTCGGGGGCGCGGGTCAAGGAGAAGACTCCGAGCTACGAGACCATGGACGTCATCTCGGCCTCCGAGCTGCGTCTACCGCGGCACTGGGCTGTGGTGCTGTCCTCGGACGTGGCTCCGGCGCTGGTGTCCACACCCAAGGCCTGGAAGCGCCGGGACGTGCGCCGGTGGCGAGGTAGGACTCCGGACTGTGTCGTGGCCCCGCGCGAGCGCGCCATCCCGGTGGTCGACCTCGGTCTGCGTGAGCGGGTGGAACAGCGCCAGGAGCAGGTGCAGGAGCAGGTCCAGCCGTTGCGCGTGGTGGCCACCGGCACCGACGGTGCGGTGGACCCGGTGGACGAGCAGATGACCCCCACCGAGCGGGCTGTGCGTGACTACGTCCGGCGCACCGCCGCGACCGGTTCCACTGACCCCCAGCCGCAGGCCGCGCCCAAGTCCCGTGGTCGTGGTCGTGGCCGTGGTGGTCAGACGGGGCCCACACCGGTGCCTCGTTCGGAGCCGGCGCCGCAGCACTCCGGGGCCGAGCACCTCCACCCGGCTCCGTGGGACCTGCCACGGTCGGAACCGGTCAACCCCACCGACGATGACCTGAGGGGCGCGCGTATGCCCTGGGAGGAGGAGTAGCACCAATGGACTCAGAGGAGATGCGTCGTCTCCTCGGCGGGGCCGCCTCGACCACCGGTCAGGGCGGCCCCGCCGGGGGTCAGGGAGCAGACGAGGAGGGTGCGCTCACCGCTGTGCTCCAGGCGCTGTCGGTGCTCTCCACCGACCTCGGCGCGGTCCAGACCCGGATGCGCGCCCTCGATGCGGACGTGCGGCAGGCCACCGGCCTCCAGGCGCAGCTCGCCAAGCTGGAGGAGACGGTCACCGACCTGCACCAGGCGGTGCAGGAGCTGTCCGGCAAGACGGAGCCGCCACCTCCTCCGCCGCAGCCCTGGGACTGGGCGGGGATGGACTGGGAGAGCGAGCTCACCGCGGTGGCGACCCTGGCTCTGTGGGTCGACACGCGGCTGTCCCGCTGGTGGCCCCGCGCCACGGCGGAGGCGCTGCCCGGGTGCTGGATGAAGCACCCCGAGATGCTCAGGGCTTTGAGTCTGCTGTTCGTCTCCTACCAACAGGCCTACGAACATCCCCAGCGGCGTGTCCACCACGAGGTCGATTTCCGGCGGACGCTGGACGACACGCTCGGCGACATCACCACCGCGGTGCGGAAGTACCACTGCGCTGACGCCACGAAGCACATCACCTCGACTCGGACGAGGTTGGATCGGGCTCTGGCCAAACAACATGTACGGGGTGTCGCGGCTGCGGCCGCGTTCGACGCCGATCAGGCGGGGGACACCGACCGTGTCTCCCAGATCATGGAGACCTACGGGGTGCGGGTGGAGGACATGCGGGCGCAGGCCATCACGGCCTGGCCCGAGCTGGCCACGGTCGCCTCCGACGTCACGGCGAGGGCGGCGGACCGGCAGCGTGCTGCCCAGGCCGCGGCTCACCTCCTGGACGCCTACCAGGTCATTGACACCACGGACCTACGCCACGGCCCGGACCTGGAGGCGGTCCTCGTACTGCTGCACGAGGTGGGCGATCCCCGGTTCGCGGTCCTGCGGGGACGCTACGGCCCCCTGGCCCAGAAGTACGCGACGATCTACCAGAATCTGTCGTCCCTACGGCCGCTCACCGACCGGGGGCGGGCGCTGATGGACCGGCACCACATCACGGAGCAGGACATCGAGGTCGTGTACTCCATGACCATCGGCTGACCGCGTTCGCGACGAAGGGGTGCCCCCAGCAAGCTGGGGGCACCCCTTCGTGTTTCTCCTACTGGGGCAGGCGCAGGGGTGGTTCGTCGGTGCGGCAGGTGAGCCAGAGGCAGGTGTGCTCCACACCCGTGAGTAGATCCCTGGGGTGGGCCAGCGGGGTGTCGGCCCTGCCCGACAGGGTCTCCTCGGCCAGGTCTGCCTCCAGGTCCAGGTCCGAGCACAGCGGCAGCACGGTGCGGGGGGAACGTCCGCTGAGCGGCCCGTGGCGCTCGCGCCCCTGGGCGTAGGCCACGGCCCTACGCACCCCTTCGACGAACGCCGACCCGTCCTCCTCCACGATGACGGCCTCGGCCAAGCGTTGGACCAGGACGTGGTCCCGGATCGCGGGCTGAGCGCACACGAACTCGTGCTCGGAGGGGGAAAGCACGTGAGACGCCCCACCCGGGGTGTTGAGCATCCGCACCAGGGCCAGGCCCTGCTCTGTGGTCAGGGGCGGTTCCATGGGCGGCATCGGGGCCGCCAGCAGCTCGGAGACCGGCGTCAGCCACGCCGGCCGTGGAGGCTTCGGGTGCGTCATGGCGTCACCCTACAAAGACCGTCCCCCGATCTCCGGGCCGCGGTGATGGTGCGGACCACGGTGGTGGTGCGGAACTCCACGGTCAGGCGTGGGCGGCGGCCGCCGCAGCTTCTCTCGGCGCTGGGCCAGCTCGGCCTCCTCACGGTCGCTGAGGTGGTCACGGTAGCGCTCCTCACGTTGACGTTCCTCGACCGTGGGCTCCTGCCCCCGGTCCCGACCGGCCTCCTCGGCACGCTCGGCCTGGCGTGCCTGGCGGCGCACCAAACCAGCCACGAAGGATTTCGCGGCGCTGGCCTGCTCCAGGGCGCGACGCAGCATCCGATCCCCGGCGGTCACCGGAGCCTCGTAGGTCAGCCCCAGGTCCAGCTCCTCCTGGACGTGCTCCTCACGACGCACCGGCTCCGGCTCCGCCTCCGCCTCGGGGCGCTCGGTGAGCCCCCCTCGCCGGACCGGCCCCGCCTCACCCAGACCGAACAGGGCCTCCTGGCCCTCGATCTGGTCGCGGGGGTCGATGGACTGCTCCTCCGCACGCTCCTGTTCCTGGCGCTGCTGCTCCTCCTGCGCACTGAGCCGGTGCAGGGGCGGCAGGTCCAGACCGGCGTGGCGCCGGTGCAGCTCCGCGTCGGCCAGCATCGCCTCGTGGCGCATGGTCTCGGTCGCCGCGACCCACGCCTCGCGCTGGTCCTGCACACGCTGGAGCTGGTCCCGACGTCGCCCGGCGGCCATCGACAGGGTCTGAGCCCCACCCGCCCGAGCCAGCAGAGAATCGCGCACCGCCTCGTCAGCCTCGACGGCGGCCTGGGCCTGAAGCCGGATCGCCTCGCGGTCACGGTCATCGCGCTCGGTCGTCGCCGCACGCAGGTCATCACCCATGTGCGGAGGCGCCCACTGCGCGGCACGGGCGTAGGCGGCACGGGCCACCCACAGCGCCCCATCCCGAGCCGAACTGATGGCCTGTTCGGTGGCGTCCTCACCCAGGGCGCGTGAGGCCGCCATCCAGGACATGCGCTGTTCGGGGGAGTGGCGGTCCGGCGCGGGACCGAGCACGACCTGCTCGTCACGGGTGTTGCCGTACTGCTCCCGGTAGGCCTCCACACGTCCGGCCCGCTGAATCCACTGGGTGCGCGCCATAATCTCCTCCGGCACCTCGCCGAGCCGGTCCAGGAGGTACCGGGGCGGGGCGGCCGCCGCGCGCTCCCCGAGCGCGGTGGTGCGCTGATCCATCTGCTCGGCGACCTCGCGCACGAACCCGGCGTGCTTCCCCAGGTTCGGGGTGGCCTGAGACCAGGAGGAGAGCACCGTGTCCCCGGTCCCGACCAGCCGCTCCACGCGCGCGCTCAGGGCCTGGCCGATGCTGCGCACCCCCTCCCAGGACTCCTCGGTCGCGCGGGCGATGACCTCGCGCAGGTCGTGACCGGCCATGACCGCCTGGCGCACCGCGGTGAGCACCGAACCGCGCGCAGAGTCATTGTCCAGTCTGGAATTGACGTCCTCGGGCAGGACCTCCTGGAGCTGCCGGGTAGTTTCGTCGGCCACGTTGTCCTTGACCAGGGACTGCCACATGGCACCCAGGTGCGCCAGGTTCGTCACCCGATCGAGTTCGGTGCGCATGGTCTCGGTCGCCGTCAGGTCCGCCTGGTCGGTCTCCAGGATCTGCGCGAGCACGCCGATGGCGTCCCGGTCCGTTTCGGTCGTGACCGTGTCCGGGGTGGACACCACCGTGTCCGGAGCGGATTCCCGACCCGGCTCCGGCGCCGAGCCGGTCTCACCCGACAGGGGAACGGCGTCCTGTTCGACGACCGGGATGTCCAGGGCGGTCTGTTCGACGTCCAGCGTGGACGGCGTGGTGTCCGAAGCGGACGAGGTGTCCTCGGGGCGAAGGTCAGCCGACTCGGTGTCGGTGACCACCCAGGCCCAGTTCCCCCACCGACCGCGGCTCATTTCGACGTACAGGGCCTGTCGGCTCATCCCCTCCTCGACAAGCGCGTGGGCGGTGTCGACGGTGCGGCCCTGCCCGGCATGCGCGGTTCCGGCGTAGGCCAGCTCGATGTCGGAAGCGACGTAGTCGGCGTCCAGCTCCACCAGCGGTCCGGGACGACCGTCCTCGTCCAGGAGACGGGCCTGCATCCGCCCGTACCTGACGGCGGTCACGCGCAGCCGGTCCCGGTTGGTCAGCGACCGCCGCCTACCCTCAACGACGATGGGGACGCCGCGGTCGTTACGGCGGGCGGTGACCAGGTCACCCACACCCGCGGAGTTACCGCCCCGCACCCGCGTGGTCACCCTGTCATCCACCAGCCCGTAGCTGACCAGGGCCTCGCGGACACGACCGGCGAGTTCGGCGGCGCGGGTGTTGGTGCTGGTCAGCAGCAGGGACTGGCGCCCGATCAGGTGGTCGGCGACGTAGGCGTCAACCGCGCCCTGCTCCATCTCCTCCCGGGTACCACCCCGCAGGCGCCCGTGCTGGTCGTAGACACCCAGGACGTCCTCGGACCCGGCCCGCAGCCGCACGCTGGCGGCCTTCTCCCAGTCGGCCTTGAACCGGAACACACGGGAGAGCTGGTGGCTTCCGCGTTCGGCGACCAGCTGACGCATGAGGCCGCCCGCACCCGGAGCGGCCAACTGCTCGCTGTCGCCGGTGAGCAGGATTTTCGCGCCGACCCGGTCGGCCGCGGCCTGGATACGGGTCATGTGGTCGGTGGTGACCATGGAGGACTCGTCAAGCACGACCAGCTGACCGGGCGCCAGACGGGCACCGTCACGGAGCCACCGGGCGATGTTGTGCGCGTCGTCCAGGCCCTCGTCCTTGAGGACCTGGGCGGCGGACTGCGCCGTGGTCAGACCGACGACGCGGCCGCCGGTCAGCTCCCGCCACAGCTCCGCCAGACGGGACACGGTGTAGCTCTTGCCGGTGCCCGCGTACCCTTCCAGGACGTCCACGCGACGGCCGCTGGTGAGGACCCCGTAGACCGCGGCGACCTGATCCTCACCCAACCCAAACGCGAATTCACGCGCTGAAGCTTCGTGTTCCGGAGTGGAAACCGGCCCATCCGCCACGGACGAACCGGTGTCCGGACCGGACACGGCGGTGGGGGCCTCGTGTCCAGAGTGGATCTGACGCTCCACCGTCTCGTCCGGACCGGACTTCGTCCGGTCCGCCTCGGACTCCGCGCTCGGGGGGGTGTACCCGAGCCGGGCGGCCGCGATCTCAGCGGGCACGCAGGCGGCGTCCAGCTGACCGGCCGACCGCAAGAACTGCTGCTCCGTGTCCAGCATCTCCGGCGTCGAGAACCGCTCGTAGGACGGGTCGCGGAACACGCTCTGACCGTCGTGGGTGAGGTCGTGCGGGAGGGCGACCACGTCAGGAACGGTGTAGCGCAGCACCCGGCCCTTCTGGGGACTCAGGGCTTCCTCGGTCATCTCGTGCAACAGCGCCCGCACCTGCGAGGTTTCCAAACCGCCAAAGGACGCGGGCAGGTGACGGGAGATGTGCCTGGTCAGCTCATACCTGGAGAAGGTGGACTTCTCCTTCTGGCAGTCGGCCAGGGCCATCTGGATCGTGCGGTCCATGTCCAGGTCCGCGAGGCTGGCGGATGCCCGCTCACGCTCGGCCTCATCGACCTGGAACAGCGCCCGGCCCGGGATGCTGGCTAGCGAGTCGATCTCCGCCCGGGTGGTGCGTTCCTCCCACGCAGCCAACTCCTCGTCCGCAGACGGGACCTTGTCCAACTTGGTCTTGGAGGCCTTGGTCGCCTTCGTGGCCTGCTGCGCCAGGATGTGGATGGTGCGGGCGTTCGGCGTCCGGCCGTGCTTGAGCTCGTAGGCCGCCACGAGCTCGGCCAGGTGCCCCCGGACCTCGACGCGGCGCGTGCTGAACTCGGTGATCTGCTCGGCAGAGACGCCCTCGACCTGGAAGTTCTGGCCGTCCGCGCTCGGGGTCCACCGCAGCCCCAGGGTTCGGGTGAGGCGTTCCATGAGGGTGCGCTCAGCGATCGCGCTCGCGGCCGCGCGGGCCCGGTAGACGGCCTGCCCGTCCAGGCTCCGCCACTTCCCGTCCGCGCACAGCTGGCGGTTGAGGACGGCCTGGTGGATGTGGAGCTGCGGGTCGCCATTCCTGGACGTGTGCTGGAGAAAACTCGCCACGACCCAGTCGCCGGCGGGCGCCCACCGGCCGGTGCCCACACCGGCGATCTTCTTGCCGTGGTAGCCCACCCGTGTCGAGGACGCCACCTGGCGGACCTCGTCCACGGCGACCCCAGCGGCCTCCTTCAGGGCGCTGAGGATCTCGTCGGCGGCCGCGCGCGCTGCGCGGGCCTGGTCGACGTTCTCGGCCTCCTCGGCACGGCGGGCGAGCGCGAGCAGTCCGGCGTGCGTCAATGTCAGAGATTTGTGCGCGCTGAAGGTCATGTCCATGAACTGGAGCGCCCGCCGTGACTCCTTCTTCGCCTGAATGTGGAGCTCTTCTTTGCGCTCGTCTGTGGCCTCGGGCTCGGCCGCGATCTTCTTCGCGTAGATGGTCTCAACCGAGGAATACTGGGCCGGTTTGTACCCAAGACGCTTCTTCTCAGCGTCGGGGATCTCGTCATCGAAGACCGCCGCATCCCGGATGTCATAGAAAGCGTCGTACAGCTTCTCCATGACGAGGGAGTCGACCTCGGAACCCTCAGCCAGACCCAGCGCCTGCGCGCCCTTCCCGGACCAATACCCGGGCGGTTCTCCGTGTTCGCGAATCGCGGACAAATAGTAGTTCTCGGCGTTCTTTCCGACGCTGTCGGTGAGGTATGCGGAGTCGTAGCCCTTGCCGTACGTCAAGATCGCGGCCACGCCCCCACCCCCTCACAGTCGAACAGCTGTTCGAAGCTAGGCAACACCCAGCGTCACCGAGACTACCATGATCATTAGAGAATGCACGGGCGTGTGGATCAGTTGGGTAGTCGCTTGAAGTAACAGGAGGTGAGACCAAGGAAGGAAGCGAGGAGCGGAAGGAGGAGACAGATCGATCACTGGACAGGGAAGGGAAGAGGCACGGGAAGATCAGGGCAGAGGAAGAAGGTGTACGGACCTACTGTCCCGCGCTAGACTGACGCGCCCGACCTCAGAACACCCCCCGCGCCCCCGTTCCGCCCCCGGCGGAACGGGGGCGCTTGTATTTTTCGGACTGTTACCCAGACGCCTTTTGCTTCCGCGTGCTCCGGCGGGTGGTGGGGGCGACGTGGAACGTCGCCCCCACCACCCGCCGGACTGTTTCCCAAACCCCATGTACCAGCGTCTCCTGCTCGTCTACCGTGGACTCGGAACCTCCCCTCACAGCTGGAAAGGCCACCTCTGTGACCACCGCTGAAACCCGCACTCTGTCCCCTTCTCGCGCAGGAGCCGGAGCGGCCGCCAAGGCCGCCGAAATCGCCCGAGCCGAACGACCCCGAATTCTCCTCACCGCCCTTCTCGGCGGGGCCGCCGGGGCCCTCGTCGGGCTCCTGATCGGCCACCTCCTCCTCGCCCTAGTCCTCACGCTCACGGCCGCCACGGCGGCCGGACTGTGGCAGCGCGGACGCGGGGCGGCGGCACGCTGGCGGATGGGAGCAGCCGGGGAACGGCGCACCGGCCGAGCCCTGAACCGGCTCCAGCGGCGCGGGTGGGTCATGCTCCACGACCGGGCGATGAACAGAACCTTCGCCAACGTCGACCACCTCGCCATCGCCCCGGACGGCACCGTGTGGAACATCGACAGCAAGGTGCGGCGGGGTGCCCTCCGCTACGACGCACGCCGCAACTACTTGAGGATCGGCAAGACCTCCGGCTACCAGCTCGTCTCCAGCACGCTGTACGAGAGCGATCTCATCGCCAAGCAACTGCGGGTCCTGGTCGGCCCGGTGCAGGTGCGCTCGGTCCTGGCGGTGCACCGGGCGCGGTTCCCGGCCTGGAGGCGGATCGAGATCAAGGGCGTGCGGATCATGAGCGCGAGGAAGGTGCCGGGGTGGCTGGCCTCCCAGGCCGGGGCGGCCTCCTCAGACCAGAGCAGGATCGCCGCGGCGGCGGAGGAGCTGTTCCCGCCCTACGTCCAACGCTGACCGCACTCACGCGGAAGAGGGGGCGAGCCTGCGGGCTCGCCCCCTTCGTGTTCGCCGGATCTCCCCGTGCGGCACCTGGTGGGCTGCCACAGTGGGGTTCCATGGACGATCAGCCGATCCCCCGGCCCCGGCGGATGGGGGCCAGACCTCGACGACCGCAGGGCCTGGGCCGAACCGCCCCGGCCGGGGTCGGCGATGGTGCTGCGCCGGGGTTGGCTCGGCTGCTCGGCGGTGATCCGCTCATCGCTCTGACCACAACGGAGGCCTCCCTCGTGCTGGATCTCCTCGGCCAGGTCGACGCGCTCGCCGCCGTGACCGGCCGCCAGGTCGACCCGGACGCGGCCGCTCTGGCCGCGAAACTGCGCTCCCACCTCGACGACCGGTCCGCCTGAGGCGGCATGGCCATCCGGGCCGCCTGACCGACACGGACGGGCCCGATTCCAGGACGGACACGCCCGCGTCCACTGCGGACGCTCCGCTGTCCGTGGTGGATGCGGCCTCATCCACCACGGACATCGGAGCGTTCAGAACAGGGTGCCGACCGGTGGGGCGGGTCGGCCGGCGGCGTCGGCCGCCGCGATGGCGGCCTCCACATCCCGCTCCTCGGCCAGGGCGGCGAGGATGGCGTCGCGGATCGCGACCGCGCGGCCACGGGCGCCGCGCATGTCCGACAGCGGCCACTGGTTCTTCCGGCGGCGGTAGTCGGCGTCGTTCTCCGCGCGGGTGATGACCTCCATGTGCGCGGGCTGCTGGCAGGACGGTTCATCGCAGCGGTGGCCGATGACGACGTCGCCCAGCTCGTCGGCGAGCACGCCGTGGGCGATCTGGTAGCCCAGCAGATGGCCGGTGACTACGCGGCGCGAGTCGTCCGTGCGGGAGCCGAGCCGGAACTTCGCGTGTCCCGTCGAACTGATCGTGGACAGCCAGTAAGCGCAGGCGGTCTCGCCACGCCAGTAGATGCCGGCGCGGTAGCGGGCCACCAGTGCAGCATCGTCCACCCACTGCTGCCACTGGGCGGCGGGGACGGCACCACGGCGGCCACGTGTGGCCGCTCCCGGCTCGGGGGCCGGAAGCGGGTCGCCGAACAGGTCGAACTCGACCTCCTCGTTGCTCACGTGGCCAGGGTCCAGATCGTGGCCACGGCCAACAGGACACCGGCGGCGGCCAGGCAGGCCCCGGCGAGGCGCTGCGCGGTGTGCTTGCGCGAGGCGATCGTCGCCTTGGCCACGGCGCGCTCGGCGTGCCAGTGGGCCGAGTCGGTGGTGGCCAGCTCGTCGACGACCTGGGCGGGGGTGAGGGTGGCGTAGTGCGGCACGCCTCCGGTGCCGCCGCGGCGGGGCCACATGGCGGTGGTGAGCACGACTAGGACTGCGGCCAGCAAGGCGGAGGCCGCGCCCATCGCGACCAGGGCGGCGGTGGGGTAGGAGCCGTCGCCGGTGGTCAGCCCTGCCCCGGCGACCAGGATCGTCAGCAGCACGCCCGCCAGGGTGGACAACGTGGTGTTGGTGGTGTCGGTCCTGCTCAAGTCGACGGCCGCGTCGGCGGCTGCGGCCTCGACCAGGCTCGACCCGGTGTTGCTCTCCGGCGGCGTTCCGGGGACCACGTCCGGCGCAGAAGCCGCCGTGGGAGCGGCGGTCTCCTCGATCTCGGCCGCGTCGGTGGGCGGTGTGCTCTCGGTGTCGGCCTGGTCGACGTCGTCGGTGTGGGGGGTGCTCATGTCTACTCCTGCTCCTGGTCGGTGTGGGCGGCGGCCGTCTCGTCCCGAGCCCGGTCGCGCTCGGCCTCAGCCGTGGCCTGAGCGCGTTCGGCAGTGGCCTGGGCGGCCAGGGCCTGGTCACGTTCGTGCTCGGCGGTTCGACGGGCCTCCACCGCGTCGTCCGCGCGCGTGGTGGCCCGATCGCGCTCGGCCTCAGCCGCCTCGGCGCGGGCAGCCACGGCCGCAGCGTCAGCGCGAGCAGAGGCCGCATCCGCCTGGGCGGCGTCCAGGCGCTCTTCGAGGCGCTCGATGCGGTGTTCGGCGCGGGTCGCGCGCGCGGCTTCGCGGTTGCATTCGGCCTGGAGGCGTTCAGCGCGCTCGGCCTGGGCCGCGCGGGCGGCCTCAGCGGCGGCGGCCTGCTGTTCGACCATGGCCAGGGCCTCGCGCAACCGGGTCAGCTCCTCGGCCTGGTGGCTCACCTTCTCCTGGGCCTGGTCCCGGGCAGTCTCGGCCGCCTCGGTGGCGGTGTGGGCGGCGGCCGTCTCGTCCCGAGCCCGGTCGCGCTCGGCCTCAGCCGTGGCCTGAGCGCGTTCGGCAGTGGCCTGGGCGGCCAGGGCCTGGTCACGTTCGTGCTCGGCGGTTCGACGGGCCTCCACCGCGTCGTCCGCGCGCGTGGTGGCCCGATCGCGCTCGGCCTCAGCCGCCTCGGCGCGGGCAGCCACGGCCGCAGCGTCAGCGCGAGCAGAGGCCGCATCCGCCTGGGCGGCGTCC
>NZ_JBIAGA010000030.1:0-34358 GCF_042869555.1 Nocardiopsis sp. NPDC006938
TCGACCGTGGCGGGGGTGACGCCGCCGATCACCCGGACCAGGTCGGTGCGGCCCGGCCCGGTGTCGTGGGAGAGGTAGTCGGTGACCTCCAGGCGGGACCAGCGGGTGCGTACGGTCATCGTGCCCGGCAGGTAGCGCTGGCCCAGGGGCAGGCCGCCGTGGGCGGGCGCGATCGCGAACACCCCGGCCTGGCGGCCGCCCAACACCTCGGCGAACAGGGCGTTGGAGTCCGGTTCGGGGTGGCAGAACCACAGCAGACGCGCGTCCGGACCCAGGAGCGCCACCGACGCCTGGTTGGACAGCATCGACATGCGCTCGATCGGGGTCGGGCGCTCGCCGAACACCCACGAGCGGCGCTCGGTGGCCAGGAGGGACAGCAGGGTCGCCGCCGCGGGGGTGCTGGGCACGCTGTGCGCGGCCGCCGTGCTCTCCTCGCCGACCCGCACGCCCGCGTCGGCGCCGGTGTTGAGGTTGACGAACACCGGCTCCTCTCCGTCGCCGCCGCCGATGTAGAGGATCGCGGTGGCGTCGACCTGCTCGCGCAGGAGTTCGAGGGCGGCGGACTTGTCGGCGGGCGGGGCGTCGGGGCCGGTCCCGGGGTGGTGGGGGTCGATGGTGAGGTCGGTGTCGAACTCGGTCCCGTAGGCGCCCACCAGGCGGACCTCGGCGGGCAGCCGGGAGAGCGCGGCCAGGTCGCGCAGGGGGCGTGCGGAGACCACCGCGCACACGGTGCCGGGCAGGTCGGCCAGGTCGCGCAGGGCGCGGACTGCCTCGGGGAGCGGTCCCCGCTGGTTGGTGTCGACCGGGGTCAGGGCGCCGTCGTAGTCACAGGCCACGAGCAGGCGCGAGGTGCGGGCGAGGGCGGAGACCCGCTGTCTGACGTCGAGGGGAAGGGCCTCCGGCGTCGTGTCCGTGGGTCCCTGCGGGGCCGCCGGAGCCGCCTTGACCACCTGGGTGAGCGTCACGTTGCCTCCTCCACCGGTCCATTACCGACCTGGGAAATAGGTGAGATGTAGGACTCCGCGCGCACGCGTCCGGATCACAGGGTTCTGTCATGGAGAACGTAGTCCCGGGAACGCGGGGCACGCGATGGACTTCGCGGGCCTTGGAGCAGACCTAAAGAACATTTGGCATTCAAACGGATAAACAGGGCATCCGTGCTGTTCTGTAAAAGATCAGGTGCCTCAGAAGTCAACGCGAGACTACCCGCGCCTCGCACGTGCGCGTGCACGCGCTTGTGGAGGTGTAGACCACTCAATCTGCCCATACGTATACAAGACGGACCCCGCCCTCGGGTCGTGGAAACGGGTCCACGGCCGGGGGACGGGGTGCGGGGATACGGGTACGGGGAGGTGGGGGCGGCGAAGCGCCGGGTCAGGAGCTCGACGACTCCCACTCCGGCTTGCGCAGGTGGTGCACCCACGCGGGCGGGATGTTGGCGAACACCTTCTCCGAACCGATTCCGTAACGGTCCAGCCAGTCCTGCACCACCCAGCTGGTCCGCGCCTGGCGCAGGTAGTCCTCCCGGCGGGCGATCACTGCCTTGACCTCCTTCGTGTACAGGTACCCGTAGAAGGAGAGGGTCCCCCCGGGGCGCAGCACGCTGAAGTAGTAGTCGAGGATGCCGCGCACCGTGTCGGCGGTGAAGTTCGCGAACGGCAGACCGGACACGATCACGTCGTAGGTGCGGTCGGTGCCCATCTCGTCCACCAGGCACGCGTGCACCTCGGCGGCGTCGGCGATCCGCGACATCACCGGGTCGGTCTCCAACAGGCGCTCGACGTACGACGCGAACTCCGGGTTGGCCTCCACGAGGTCCACGGTGTCGCCGGGGCGCATCGCGGCGGCGATCCCGCGGCTGATCGCACCGGTCCCGGCACCCGCCTCCAGGATGCGCAACGGCTCGTCGGGATCGGGTCGGTGGCGGATGTGCTCGGCCATGGCGTGGGCCAGGGCGCTGCTGCTGGGCACGATGGAACCCGTCGCATGGAAGGTGCGCAACGCCTGGCTGAAGAAGAGTCTGGTGTCACGCAGACGCTCCTCCAGCCGGAGGGCGGCCAGGGGTCCGGTGGGGCTCTGGGTCTCGGACATGGGTTGAACGCTAACGCCTCACCGCGCCCCAGGGGAGTCCGCGCGGCCGTTTGTCGGGGAAACACCGCGTGTCCATCGCCACCGGTCGATCGGGAACCCTCCCGTCTCACCCGCTCCATACGCCACCTTCGCACCGCGTTCCCCAGCCCACAACCCGCGACCCGCCAGCCCCAGCACCAGCGACACGAGCGCCCCCGGCGGGGCCGCCCGTCCGGAGGCGCGGCGACGGCACGCCCTACGCTGAGGGGCATGAGCGACGACTCCACCGCCTCCGAACCCGCGACCGCCGCCCCCGCGAGGACCGCGCTGGTCACCGGCGCCTCCAGCGGGATCGGCGAGGAGTACGCCCGCCGCCTGGCCCAGCGCGGATACGGGCTCGTCGTGGTCGCGCGCCGCCGCGCGCTCCTGGACGAGCTCGCCGACGACGTCCGGGCGCGCTACGGGGGCACCGTCGAGGTCCTGCCCGCCGACCTCGGCACCACCGAGGGGCTCACCGCCGTCACCGCCCGGCTGTCCGAGGACGGCACCGGGGGCCCCGCCCCCGTCGACCTGCTCGTCAACAACGCCGGTCGCGGCGACGGCGGCACGTTCGCCGAACAGGACCCCGGTGAGATCGACGCCATGATCGACCTCAACGTCCGCGCCGCCCTGCACCTGGCCCGCGCCGTCCTACCGGTGCAGATCGCCCGCCGCGCCGACGGATTCGAGGGACCGCTCGGCGTGGTGAACGTCGCCTCGATGGCCGGGGAGGTCCCCGCCAACCCGGGTGGTTCCGTCTACGGCGCGGGCAAGAAGTTCCTGACCGTGTGGAGCGAGAGCGTGGCCGCCGAGGTACGCAGGCACGGCGTCCACGTCACCGTGGTGCAACCCGGCTTCGTGCGCACCGACATGACCCGGGGCGTGCAGGAACAGGGCATGCCCGAGTTCGCGTTCGTGTCCAAGGAGCAGGTCGTGCGCGACTCCCTGGTCGCCTGGTCCGCCGGGCGCCCGGCGGTCGTCCCCGGGGCCCAGTACAAGCTGGCGGACGGCGTCCTGCGGCTGCTGCCCCGCCCGCTGATCCGCGCCGTCGCCCGCCGGATGGCCTGACCAGGGTCTCTCACCATGTGGGACATTCGGTCCCCGGTTGGTCACCGGGTGTCGGTTGCGCCTACCCTGGTACCGCACTGTCGGTCGAGGAAAGAGACCATGAAGACCTTCGAAGAGCTGTTCGCCGAGCTGTCCGAGAAGGCACGCTCCCGCCCCGAGGGGTCCGGGACCGTCGCCCAACTCGACGCCGGCGTCCATGCCATCGGCAAGAAGGTCGTCGAGGAGGCCGCTGAGGTCTGGATGGCCGCCGAGTACGAGTCGGACGAAGACGCCGCCGAAGAGATCTCGCAGCTCCTCTACCACCTCCAGGTCCTGATGCTGGCCCGCGGCCTGCGGCTCGAGGACGTCTACAAGCATCTGTAGGCCGGTGTCGCGCGCCCCTCACCGGGCGCCGGCGCGCCGGCCCACCGGACGTCCCCGAACCACACCCGAGCCGAACCAAGGAACCGTCATGCCCGACATGCTCCGTATCGCCGTGCCCAACAAGGGCCAGCTGTCCGAACCCGCCGTCCAGATGCTGGGCGAGGCCGGGTACCGGCAGCGCAAGAGCAGCCGCGACCTCGTGCTGGTCGACCCCGACAACAACACCGAGTTCTTCTTCCTGCGACCCAAGGACATCGCCGTCTACGTGGGCGAGGGCATCCTCCAGGCCGGGATCACCGGCCGCGACATGCTGCTGGACTCCGGCGCCCCGGTGGACGAGGTCCTACCGCTGGGCTTCGGCGGCTCCACGTTCCGCTTCGCCGCACCCGACGGCGGCGGGATGGACGTCTCCGACCTCGACGGCAAGCGGATCGCCACCTCCTTCGACGGTCTGCTCCGCGCCTACCTGGAGGAGCGCGGCATCGACGCCCGCGTCATCCACCTCGATGGCGCGGTGGAGAGCTCGGTGCAGCTCGGCGTGGCCGACGCGGTGGCCGACGTCGTCTCCACCGGCACCACCCTGCGCAACGCGGGCATGGAGACCTTCGGCGACCCGATCCTGGTCTCCGAGGCCGTGGTCATCCGCCCCACCAACGCCCCCGAGGACCGGCAGATCGACCAGCTGCTGCGCCGTCTGCGCGGCGTCCTCGTGGCCCGCGACTACGTGATGATGGACTACGACGTGCACGCCGAGAACCTGGAGGCGGCGGTGGCGCTCACTCCGGGCATGGAGGGGCCGACGGTCTCCCCGCTGCACCGTGAGGGCTGGGTGGCGGTCCGCTCGATGGTGCCGCGCAAGGAGGCCCAGCGCATCATGGACGACCTCTGGCAGCTGGGCGCCCGCGCCATCCTGGTCACGGACATCTACGCCTGCCGACTCTGACCGTCCCGGCCGGGGGCGTCCGCCCCCGGCCGCCCGGGTCCGCCTGGCGGTCGGCGCGGGTCGCCGGGAGCCCCGCCTCCGGTGGTGCTCAGTCGGGCACGACGGTCAGGACGGTCTCGTCGCCGTCCTCGGCGACCGTGACGGTGACGTGCAGGACCCTGCGTTCGGCGTCCCACCGCGACGTCCATCCGCCGTCCCCGGCCGGGGTGTCCACGGTCAGCCCGAACCCCTCTCCGGGACCGTCTCCGAAGGCGTCTTCGGGCAGGTACAGCTCGGTGGCCCCGGACACTTCGGCGCTCTCCTCGTAGCGCACCGTCAGAGCGCCGCTGGCACCGTCGGTCCCCCACTCCCGGGGTCGGCCCGCCACCGCGCGGGGGTAGGCGCGGTTCATCACGTGTGCCAGGGGCCCGGGGGTGAGTTCCTCCCCCTCGGCACGGTCCTCCCAGGGGCCCCAGCCGTCGTGGTCGTTGGACCAGTAGACGCGCCCCGCCGCCATCGACTCGGTCTCCTCCAGCATCCGGGCCACGAACTCCGGGGCACCCGCCCCGGACATGTCCAGGCCGAACTCGCCCAGCACGACGGGCGCCTCCAGGCGCTCGCCCACCACCCGGACGTTGCGCGACCACAGGTCGACGCTGGCGTCGACCTGTCTCCTGGCCTCCCCCTCGTACGGCTGGCCGAGGTCCATGGGCAGGGCGTACATGTGCGGTGCGTACACGATCCGGGGGTCCCCCTCGCGGGGGTCGTCCAGGTGCGGCAGGAACGAGGGCAGACCCCAGTTCACGCCCACGGCCTGCCCCTCCACGAAGATCCACGTGTCCTGGTCGGCCTCCCGGACACGCGCGATGGACCGGCGGTAGAGCTCGGCGAGGGGGCCCGCCTCGAAGTCGGCGCCCTGGAGGCTACCGCCGAAGGGTTCGTTCATGAGGTCGTAGCCGAGGACGGCGGGGTGCCCGGAGAACCGCTCGGCCACGTGCCCCCAGGCGTCGGCGTAGGCGTCCATCAACCCGGGGTGCTCGCCGGTGGTGCCCCAGAAGTGGTCGAAGGCGCGCACGACGCCGGGCTCCAGGTAGACCAGCTCCCACATCTCCCGGCTCTCCACCCGCAGCCCGTCGTTGTGGGTGGCCCACTCGGGGGCGCCGTTGCCGGAGTGCTCCTCGGGGCTGGTGTAGCGGCCGTACAGGTCCTGGTGCATGTCGATCAGCACGTGGTACCCCCGGTCGGCGTACCACTCGACGCGTTCGGCGACGGCGTCCAGGTACTCCTCGTCGTAGACGCCCTCCTCCGGTTCCACGGCCTGCCACTGGATGAGGAAGCGGACGACGTTGGTGCCCATGGCGTCGTACTCGGCCTGGACGTCGTCCTCGGTGATCCAGGGCAGCCGGTCGGGGGCGCCCTTGGCGGAGCCGGAGGTGTTGAGGCCGTGGAGGAAGAGCGCCCGGCCCTGGTCGTCGGTGAGGTAGCGGGTGGGTCCGGGTTCGTGCCGGGTGGCCGTGGCGGCGACGCCGCCGGCCACCAGTACGAGCACGGCCAGGACGGCCGTGGAGAGCCCGCGCTTGCCGGTGCGCCGCAATCTCGCTCCTGGGGGAGGTGTGCCGAGTGCTCGGAGGGGGTGCGCAGGAGTCACTCCGGGGAAGAGCGCCCTGTGATGATGAGAGCTGAATCACTATCATGCAAAAGGTGAATGATATTCGCAATAGCTCCCCGCCCTTCCCCCTCCGCCCCCTCGTCCTCCCGGCCGCCGCCGGGATCGCGACCCTCGTTCCCTGCCTGCTCTTCGCCAACCCCGCGTTCCTCACCTGGCTGGGGTCCCGCGCCGCCTGGCTCACACTGCCCACTTCCCTGGGCGTGCCCTTCGCCTTCCCCCGGCTCGGCCTCTCCGCCGTCGTCGGCCAGCCCGACTGGCACCTGACCACCGAGCTCCTGGGCGTCGTCGTTCTCGCCTCCGTCACGGGCTGGTGGGTCCACCGGGCGTCGCGTGCCCGCCCCGGAGCCAACTCCTGGCGCGTCCTGCTCTCCGCCTGGGCCGGGGTGCTGCTGGGCCTGGCCCTGGCCAACGCCCTGCGCGCGAGCGCCGCCGTCCTGGCCGTGGGCGCCGGGCCGGTGGCCCTGTTCTCCTACGCGCTCGCCGGAGCGTTCACCGGGACGGTGTGGGCACTCTGCCTGGGCTGGGCGTGCGCGGTGCCCGCGGCGCTGGTCCACCGGTTCACCCCGCGTCCGCCGACGCGACCGGCTTGACGCCCGCACCCGCGCACACCCGTGAACCCTCTCGATCCGGTTCGCTACCAACGGGTTGAGGGAGGGGTGTCGGTGCCCCGACCAGTCAGGGCGGAGACGCCCGCTCGGCGCGCGCCCGAGAACGACTGCGGTCTGTCGCCGAACAGGTGAACCTCGTCGGCCCGGCTCGCTACCAACGGGTTGAGGGAGGGGCCTCGGTGCCCCGACCAGCCAGGGCGGGGACACCGGCGCGCCCATGGGCGGAGAACCGGGCGGGGAACCGGGCGGGGAACCGGGCGGAGAACCGGGCGGGGAACAGGGCGGAGGCACGGGTTGGAGCGGTCGGACTCGGACACCACCCCCGACAGCGTGCTGCTGGAACGGGTGGGGCGGGGGGACGAACAGGCCCTCGGGCAGCTCTACTCCCGATACGCCTCCGTGGTGCTCGCCTTCGTCCTGGCCCGTGCCCCCGACCGGGGAGTCGCGGAGGAGGTCGGCGCCGACGTCTGGTTGGCCTGCTGGCGGTCGGCGCCCGCCTTCCGGGGAGACAGCCAGGTGCTCACCTGGCTGCTCGGCATCGCCAAACGCCGGTTGGGGTCGCACACGAGAGGACGCCGCCTGACCCAGGTCCCACTCGACGAGGAGACCGACACGATCCCATCCCACGAGGACGGCCCGGCCGACCTCGTGGTGTCGGCGGACGCCACCCGCGCCCTGGTCGACATCCTCCACGCGCTCCCTCCCGACCTCGCGGAGACCGTGACCCTGGCCTGGCTGCACGAACTGCCCTACGACGAGGTCGCGGCGCTGGTCGGAGTTCCGACCGGCACCGTGAAGAGCCGGGTGTCACGGGCCCGGCGAAGGCTGCGCGCCGTACTGAGGAGGCAGGATGCCTGACCGACACGAAGACCGGAACCTCCGGGACGCCCTGCGGGTGTGGGACGCGGAACGCAGACCCCAGGCCCCGCCGTTCACGGCGGTCCTGCGCCGGATCGCCGCCGCGCCCTCCCCGCTGGACCGCCCCCGGTGGCCTGTCGTCCACGTCCTCCGGCTGGCCATGGCGCTGGCCCGCGCCCAGCTGCGGATCGTGCCGTGGCTGGTGGTGCCCGCGGCACTGCTGACGGCGGCCCTGGCGGCGCTGGCGGCGCGGGTCCTCGGAGTCGGCCAGGACTCCTCCGTGGTGGTCACGGCGTTCTCCTCCCTCATGCTGGTCGGCGTCGCGGTGACGGTGACGATGGCCCTGTCCACGGCTGGCCCCGACGCACTGTCGCTGAGCACTCCGCTGGGACCACCGGTGGTGGTGATGGCCCGGGTCACGGTGGTCCTCGGCATCGACGCGTCCGCGGGGGTCCTGGCGTCATGGGCCGTCGCGTCGTGGGGGGCGGGCGGCGGGTTCGCCGCCGTGCTCGCGGGGTGGGCGGTGCCGCTCGCGGTGGTGGCCGGTCTGGTGACGTGCGTCGCGCTGTGGACCACCCCCTGGGCCGGGGCCGTCACGGGCCTGCTCCTGGTGCCGTTCGTCAGCCCGCGACCCGAGGTGGAGACCGGGGTGGCCACGGTGGTCGGGCTGCTGTGGGAGATCGCCACACCGACCGCGGCGGTGGTGCTGGGAGCGGGGTTGCTCGCGGCGGCGGCGGCCTCCTCGCACCGGGCGTTGGCCAGCGGCGCCACAGCGACGGCCTGACACCCGACGTCGAGGCTCGCCCGCCCCCGATCCTCGCGGTGACGGGTGGGGACGACGGGATGGGTGACGGAGGGTGACGGGTGGCGGGGATGGGTGACGGATGGGTGACGGATGGCGGGTGGAGACGGCGGAATGGGCGGCGGGGATCGGCGGCGGGTGGGGTCGGGCGTGAACCCGAAGCTCGCCGGACGCTACTCACCCGGTGAACACCATGCGAGGAAGGGGGAGCACGTGACGGGAGCACTGATCAGGGCGCAGGTACGCGCCACCGGTGCGGCGACGACCGCGCCGCCGCTCCTGGCGGGGATCGTGGTGGCCGGTACGCTCCGGGGCGCGGAGCTCGTGCTTCCGGCCGGGTCCGCGGCGCTCCTGGCCCCCTGGCTGGTGTCGGTCCTCGTCCTCTGCGCGGGCCTGTGCGTCGCGGTCGCGATGACCGACGACGGGCTCGTCGAACTGCACGAGTCGACGCTCGTCCCGTTCCGGGCCGTGCGGCTCCTGCGGGCCGGTCTGGTCAACGCGGCAGCCGCCGTCGGCGCCGTCCTCGCGGTGCACGGGTCCGGCCCCTGGCCCCGGGAGGAGGGGTGGACCGCGCTCCTCTCCACGGTCGGTGCTGTCGCCGTCCTCACGGCGGTCGCCTTCTGCGTCTGCGGGTGGTCCGGCACACCGGCGGCCACCGCCCTCGCGGTCGTCGCCGCCTGGTTGCTCCTGACGGTCGCGTGGGACCCGCACGTTCCTTCGCTCCACCTCCAGCGCGGGCTCCCGCTCGCCGTGGCGCTGGTGCCCGCGGTGGTCACCTGGCGACGGCTCCGCGACTCCGAACGCCTCATGACGGGGGCCGTGTCATGACCCTCCTCGCGCTGGCCCGGACACACGCCACCATCGCCCGTCGGCAGTGGGCCCTGTGGATCACCGCGATCCCCCTCGCCGCGTTCGCCACGCTGCTCGCCACCGTCTCCCCGCGCAACCCCGGTGCCGGGGGAGCGGCTGACCTGGCCTTCACCGGGCAGGTCGTCGCCGTCCTGTGCGGCATCGCCTACGCGGCCGCGTTCACCGGCCTCTTCGCCGCCCCCGGCCGGTCCGGTGTGCGCGAGGTGGAGGCCGCGGCCCCCCTCCCCCCGGTACGGCTGCGCGCGGCACGGCTCCTCGGCACCTGCGCGGTGGCCGTCACCCCGCCCCTGCTCGTGCTGTCGGCCCTGGGCGCCGTCCAGACCAACGCCGACCGACCGTGGTCCCTGCTGGCGGCCGTGGGCGTGACGGTGACGATCGTGGTGCCGGCCGCACTGCTCGCGATGACGCTCTCCGGACTGCTCGGGTCGGTCCTGCCCCGAGCGCTCGGCCGGGTCGCGGCCGTGCTGACCTGGCTCTACCTGACCCTCTCCACCCCGCTGGCGCCGATCCCGCACCTCAACGGCACCGTTCTGGGGGTCGTCGGGGACCCGGTCGCCTCCGGCTACTTCGGATCGCCGCCCGTGTACGCACCGGCGGGCCCCCTCGGCCTCGAAGGCACCCCCGTGACGGCCACCGCCTCCCTGCTGTGGCAGGCCCTCCTCGTCATTCTTCTGACCATGGCGGGGTCCGCCCTGGCCCATCGCCCACGGACGTGGTGAAAGGTACGACGTGCACATCTCCCTCGACCGCGTCTCCAAGGACTTCCGGCGCCGCCCCGCCGCCCTCGACAACCTCACCCTCGACCTGCCGACCGGGATGATCGGTCTGCTGGGGGCCAACGGCGCGGGCAAGTCGACCCTGATGCGGGTCCTGTGCGGCCTCATCGCACCCACCCGCGGGCGTGTACTCGTCGACGGCCGGGACCTCGCCGGGAGCGCGACGCGTCGCGCCCTCAAGAAGGTGCTCGGCTACCTGCCGCAGCACATCGAGCCCTACCCGAACCTCACCCCGGTCGAGTTCCTCGACTACGTCGGTGTCCTCAAGGGCGTCGGGGGCTCCCGGGAGCGCCGACGCCAGGCGGTGCGGCTCCTCGAACACGTGGGACTGGCCGAGGACGGGCACCGGCGCATGGGCGGCTTCTCCGGCGGCATGCTCCGCCGCGTCGGCATCGCCCAGGCTCTGGTGGGCGATCCCGCACTGTTGGTCGTGGACGAACCCACGGCAGGGCTCGACCCCGCCGAGCGGGCGCGGTTCCGGACCCTCCTGGCCGGAATGGGGCGGGACCGCACCGTACTGCTGTCCACCCACATCCTCGACGACGTCGCCCAGGCGTGCCCGTACGTGTGCGTGCTCGGCGCCGGGCGCGGACTCTACGACGGGCCCACCGAAGGACTCGTCGACGCCGCCCGGGGGCGCACCTGGCTCACCGGCCACGGCACGGCCCCGCCGCCGGAGGGGGCCGTGGTCGTCAACGCGATCACGGTCGGCTCCGGCACCAGGTACCGGATCGTCACCGACACGCCCCCGCCCGGAGCCCACCCGGTCGAGCCGGGTCTCGAAGACGGCTACATGGCGCTGACCTCGACCAAGGAGAAACGATGACCACCGACCCCCCGACCCCCGCTCCGCCCCCGGAACGGCTCCGTGAGCGCGCCGTGCTCCGCTGTCGCGGGCTGCGCCTGGAACGGGGCGGAACGACCGTCCTGGACGGTCTCGACCTGACCGTCGAGCCGGGACGGGTCCACGCGCTGCTGGGGCGCAACGGCGCGGGCAAGTCCACGACCTTCCGGATGCTCCTCGGGCTCCTACGCCCGGACTCGGGCACGGTGGAGGTCCTGGGCGCGGACCCGGCCGACCGTGTCGGACGCGGGGTACTGGCCCGGGTGGGGGCCAGCATCGACGGCCCGGCGGTCTACGACCATCTCAGCGCGTTCGACAACCTCCTCGTGCACGCCCGGCTCACCGGCACGTCGCGCGGCCGGATCGAGGAGGTGCTCGACGTCGTCGGGCTGGCCGGTACCGGACGCAAGCGGGCCAGGACCTTCTCCACCGGCATGAGGGGCCGACTGGCGTTGGGCGTCGCCATCCTGACCCGCCCCGAGCTGCTCGTGCTGGACGAGCCGCAGAACGGCCTCGACCCCCAGGGCATCGTCGAACTGCGCACCCTGCTGCGCGCCTACGCCGCCGAGGGACGGACGGTCCTGGTCAGCTCGCACCAGCTCGGCGAGGTGGTGCAGCTCGCGGACGACATCTCCGTCCTCGGCGGGGGCAGGTGCCTGTACCGGGGGCCGTTGGCGCGGTTCGCTCCGCCGGAGCGGTTGGAGCAGGCCTTCCTCGACCTCACCCTGCCGACCGGGACCCGGGTCGGTGCCCCGTGACGGCGACGTGGCGGACACTGAGCGCGGAGGTCGTGCGCACCCGGGGGTCGGCGGCCGCCCTGTTCCCGGTCGCGGGCCTGGTCATCGCGGCGATCAGCTCCGCCGGCGTGCTCATCACCCCGCAGAGCGGGGAGCGGGCCGCCCTGCTCTGGCAGATGCTCTACGTCACCGGCATGGCGGCGGGGCTGCTCACCCTCCTCGCGGGGATCACCACCGCCCGCGAGGAGAAGGCCCGTGAGGCGGGCACCCCGTGGCGGCCGGTGCGCCCGGGCACCGTCGTTCTCGCCAGGTTCGCCGTCCTCGCCTGCCTGTCGGCGCTGTTCCACGCGCTGGCGTTCTGGACGGTCGCGCCGGTGTCCCTGCTCGCCGGAGCGCCCGTCGACACCGCCGGTGTCCTCCTGGCGGGAGCGGTGTGCTGGGCGGCGACCCTGGGAGTACTGGCGGCGGCCTTCGTCGCCACCGAGCGCTGGGGGACGGTTCCGGTGTTCCTCGCCGCGTGGGTCTGGCAGCTGTGCGGAACCCTCGCGGCCGAATCGGCGGCCTGGGTGTTCGTACCACCGACCTGGGCGGTGCGTGCCATGCTTCCGGTGCTCGGGGCCCATCTGAACGCCGTCCCCCTGGCCCCGGGGCATCCGTTGGCCGACGAGTCGCCCATGCCGGCGCTCGCGTTGTCCGTGGGGCTCATGGTCGTGGTGCTGTTCGTGCGGCTGGTGGTCCCGGCTCCGGGGAGGTCCGGACGGAGCGGCGATCCCAGACCGGTGGGGCGCCGCTCCACGCGGGAGGGGGCCCTCGCCGGGATCGGCGCGACCCTGCGCGGGGGGCCCGTCGTGCCCCTGTGCCTGGGCGCGGCGGCCCTGTGCCTGGTGACGGCGGCCGTCTACCCCGTCGGATACCTGCTCGGGCTGTACACCTTCGCGCTGCTGCCGATCGGGGCGAGCGTCACCGCGGTCCTGTTGTGGGGTCTGCTGGCACCGGGGTGGCGGCTGCTCGTCCCGCGCCGCCCGGGAATGCCCGAGGCGGTCCAGGTCTGGTTGATCCGGTGCGTGGGAGCCATGACGGCGCTCGTGTTCGCCCTCTGCCTGATCCCTTCCGTGTTGAGCGGCGGACCGGCCGCGCACACGGTGTCGCCGGAGGTGCTGCGGGCCGGTGCGCTCTGGCTGATCCTCGGTACCGCGTGCGGACTCGGGGCGCTGTGGCTCACCGTCCGCCACGGACCGGGATGGGCGCTCGGGGCGACGTCGGTCGTGGTCGTGGTGAGCGCGACCTTCGGCGGGGACGTCCTCGCCCAGACCTGGATGTGGCTCCTGGGGCCGATGGCCTGGCCGCTCAGCGCGGACACCCCGGGCCGGTTCGCGACCGCCTGTGTGCTGGGCGCGGGTGCGGTGCTCGCGGCACGCACGCTGGCCCTGCGCGCCCTGCGGACGGCGGACGCCCGGGCCCGGTGAGGGCCCCGGCCCGGCCCGCGGCGGCCGGGGCCGACGGCCCGGGCCGCCGCGTCCCGAGGGACGGAACCGCGTGCTGGCGTCCCGAGGGTCGGCATCGCGTGCTGGCGTCCCGGGACCGGCATCGCGTACCCGTGCCCGGGCCGGCACGACGTGCCCGCGCCCCGGGATCGGCTCGGAGCGGACCGGCCGGACCGCTCAGCCGTCGCCGCGCGGGGTGCGGCGGGCCTGGAGCGCGGCCCAGACCAGGGGGATCTGCAACGGGACGCGGCTCCAGGCCACGACCCTGTTGTCGGCCACGCGGGGAAGGCGCCCCGAACCGGAGTCCAGCGCCATCTGGACGTTGGCGGGCCACACCGCCAGTAGCAGCGCGGCACTGGCCGTCCCGGCCCACGGACGACGGGTCAGCAGGCCCGCACCGCACACCAGCTCGGCCGCGCCGCTGCCGTACACGAACGCGCGGTGCGCCGGAAGCCGACGCGGCATGATCGCCTCGAACGGTCCCGGGGCCGCGAAGTGCAGCAGGCCCGATCCCACGAACAGCGCTCCCAGCGCGATCGGGGCGGCCCCGCGCAGTCTCTCCAGTCGTTCACCCATGGTCGTGCACACTCCTCTCGTGGCGCGCCGGTGACCAACCTACCCACCGGCGGGCGAGGCGGCACCGGCCCGGGCCCGTTCGCCGGGCGGAGCCGCGGTCCCGCCGGACACGACGCGGTCTCCGGGGCACAATGTGGGGCATGAACCAGCCAACACGCGTGTCCGCGACCGAGGAGGAGACCGTCACCCTGGCCCGGGTGACCGGTGAGACCGGCGGTGACCTGGTACTTCGCCGGGTGGGTGCGCATTATGAGATTTTCAGTAACGGGGTGTTCCTCATGGACACCCGCGACGGCACGTCCGAACGCGAGATGGTGCGCGCGAGCCTGGCCGCGCTTCCGCAGGGTCGTTCGCACGCCCGTGTGCTGGTCGGGGGGCTGGGCGTGGGCTTCTCGGCCCGTGAGGCGCTGGACCACCCCCGGGTCGCCCGTGTGGACGTGGTGGAACTCGAGCCGCAGGTGATCGCCTGGCACGACGACGAGCTGGGCGAGGCGGCCGACCACGTCCACCGCGACCCCCGCTGCCGGGTCCACAACGCCGACATCGTCACCTGGCTGGCCGAGGCCTCCGCCGCCGATCGGCCCGTCCGCTACGACGTGATCTGCCTGGACACCGACAACGGCCCGGACTGGACGGTGGTCGAGAACAACAACCGCCTGTACGAGGAGGCGGGGATCGCCCGGCTGACCCGGCTGCTCGCCCCCGGCGGCGTGCTCTCGTTCTGGAGCGCCAACGCCGTGGCCTCCTTCGAGGCCCTGCTGCGGAGCCGCTTCCGCACGGTGGAGGTCGTGGAGGTGGTGGTGGCCAGGGGGGTTCCGGACGTCGTGTACCTCGCCTCGGACCCCCTGACGTGACCGGGGCCGGGGCGGATCAGCCCTGCTGGCGGGACATGTAGCGGGCGAACTCCTCCAGCGAGATGCGCTGGTCGCCGTCGCTGTCCATCGCGCGCACGACCTCGGCGGCCTGCTCGTCGGTGGTCTGGTCGCCGAGGTTGCGCATCAGCGAGGCCAGCTCTTCGGCGCTGATGAGGCCGTCGTTGTCGGTGTCCACGAGGGTGAACGTGGCGGCGTACTCGGTGGTGTCGGCCATCGGTGGCTCTCCGGAATCTGCTGGGGAACGGGCTCGCGCCAGGCTATCGAGGCGAGCGCGGAGGGGCCACCGGGAGCCTCGCCCCCGAGGGGCCGCCGCCCCGCCGGGTGGGCGGCGGCGGCCCCTCGGGGTCCACGCTCACACGGGTCAGTGCGTGTTCGTCGAGGCCTTCGAGCCGACCCAGCGCGCCACCACGGTGAACGCCAGGACCAGCACGAACAGGCACAGCGCGGCGCCCCAGGCGCGGTCGATACCGGCCTCGAAGGGCTGAGTGGCGCCCCGGTAGAGCTGCATGGGCACCGCGCCCTGCGGACTGCCCTGGAACGCGGTCACGATCAGGCCGGTGCCGAAGGCGGTCAGCAGCAGCGGCGCGGTCTCGCCGATGCCGCGTGCGATGGCCAGCATCGAACCGGTGGTCAGGCCGGGGGCGGCGGCGGGCAGCACCGTGTGCACGATGGTCTGCCACTTCCGGGCGCCCAGGCCGTAGCTGGCGTTGCGCATCTCGTTCGGGACCAGGCGCAGCATCTCCTCCGACGACCGGGTGACGATCGGCAGCATCATCACCGCGATGGCCACCGCGCCGACGAAGGTGCCAAAGCCCATGCCGCCCCAGCCGATCACCAGCAGGCCGTACACGAACAGACCCACGAAGATCGACGGGATGCCGGTCATGACGTCGGTGAAGAAGCGGATCGCGGACGTGAGCCGGTTGGGCCCGTACTCCACGATGTACACGGCCGTGGCGATGCCGAACGGGATCGACATGAGGACGGCCAGCGCCATGATGTACAGGGTTCCGAAGAACCCCGCCGCGTAGCCGCCGCCGTCGCGCCGGGGCGGGGGCTCGGTCTGGGTGACGAAGTCCAGGTTGACCACGCCGATGCCTCGGCGGGTGACCTCGAAGACGATGAGGACCAGCGGGATCATCGCGACGACCATGGCGGCGGTCAGCACGACGGTGGCGCCGCGGTCCTTGAGGCGCCGGAACGACGAACCGGCGGGCCGCTGGCTGAGGGGGACGTGCTTGCCGGGGGGAGTGGAGGTCATGGTGCTCATACGGCGGCGTCTCCCGTCATGCGTCCCAGACGCCAGACGACGACGCGGGCGAGGATGTTGACGATCATCGTGACCAGGAACAGGGCGACACCGATCGCCATCAGGGCGGTCCTGGACTCGGGGGTGGCCTCACCGAAAGTCGCCGCGATGTGCGAGGCCATGCTGCTGCCCGTGCCGAACAGGCTCGCTCCCCACGACTGGGAGCCGCCGATCAGCATGAGTACCGCGATGGTCTCGCCGAGCGCGCGGCCGAGGCCGAGCATGGCGGCCGCCACGATCCCGGAGAAGCTGGCGGGCAGGACCACGTTGCGCAGGACCTCCCACCGGGTGGAGCCCAGCGCGTAGGCGGCCATGCGCTGCTCGACCGGGTGTACCACGATGACCTCGCGGATGATGGCGGTCATGATCGGCAGGATCATGATGGCCAGCACGATCCCGGCGGACAGGTAGCCCACTCCGCGGATCGGGCCCTCGAAGAGGAAGAACCAGCCGAGGACGCTCTCCAGGAACTCGAAGAACGGCCGCAGCACGTTCGGCAGGAACCAGTGCAGGCCCCACAGACCGAAGATGACGCTGGGGACCGCCGCGAGCAGCTCCACCGTGTAGGAGAGCGGCTTGGCGATCCGGCGGGGGGCCAGGTGGGTCAGGTAGAAGGACACCATGATCGCGAGGGGGAGCGCGATCACGATGGCGATGGTCGCGGTGACCAGGGTGCCGTAGATGAACGGCCAGGCACCGTAGGTGCCGGTGATCTCGGAACGGGAGTTCCCCGACTGCCACTGCTCGCCGGTGAGGAACCCGAAGAAGCCCTCCTTGGCGAAGACGGGCCAGGCCTCGGTGGTGGTGCGCAGGACCATCAGGGCCAGGATGACCAGGACGATGGTGCCGCAGGACGCGACCGCCCACTTGAAGAGGGGGTCGGCCAGCCTCCCCTTGCTCGACCTCAGCGTCGTGCCCCGCCGGGGTTCCTCCGGGGCCGGGGCCTCAGGGGCCTCAGTGGACATGGTGCTTCTCCTCTGGTGACTTTCGTGGGAGTGGGAGAGCGGTCAGGCCCCGGAAGGGGCGGGTGGGGCGGGGCCGGGGCGCTCCGGCCCCGGCCCCGGTGAGGGCTACTCCTCGGAGTCGTCCTCGGCGTCAGCGTCCGCGTCAGCGTCGGCGTCGGCGTCCGCGTCCGCGTCCGCGGTGTCGCCGCCGTTCTCGGAGTTGGTGCGCTCGATCTCGGTGAGCACGCGCTCCTTGAGCTCGTCGCCCAGGGGGGCGTAGCCCAGCTCGGCGACGATCTCGTTGGCGCCCTCGTCGGTCAGGGCCCAGGTCCAGAAGTCGATGATGGCGTCGGCCTCGGCCTGCTCGTAGCCGCAGGTGTAGGTGAAGATCCAGTTGGTGCCGGCGATCGGGTAGCCCTCGCCGCCGATGTTGTCGATGCTGAAGCGGAAGTCCTCGGGGATCTCCGCCTCCTCGGAGGCGGCCGTGGTGGACTCCAGCGTCGGCGCGATGGCCTCGCCGTCGGAGTTGATCACCTTGGCGGCGGCCAGACCGGCCTCCTGGGCGAAGGCCTGGTTCACGTAGCCGACGCCGCCCGGGTTCTGGCTGATGCCCTGGGCGACACCGTCGTTGCCCTGGCCGCCGACCAGGCCGGGTGCCCAGTCGATCTCGCCGCCGGAGCCGTACTCGTCGGCCCACGACTGCACCTCGGTGGAGAGGTAGTGCGTGAAGACCTCGGTGGTGCCGGAGCTGTCGGAGCGGTGGACCGGGATGATCTCGTCGTCCGGTAGGTCCGTGTCCGGGTTGAGGTCGGCGATGGCCGGGTCGGTGTAGGAGGTGATGTCGCCGGAGTAGATACCCGCGATGGTCTCGGCGTCGAGGACCAGACCGTCGAGGTCGGGGTTGTCGAAGGCGATGACGACCGAGCCGAACACGACCGGGAACTGGAGCGCGTCGCAGCCGCGGTTGCCGGCGGCGGTGGCCAGGTCCTCGTCGGTCAGGTAGCGCTCGGACGAGCCGAAGTCGACCGTCTGCTCCAGGAACTGCTCGATGCCGGCGCCGGAGCCCACGCTCTGGTAGTTGATGCTGACGCCGGGCTGTGACTCCTGGCTGTAGGTGTGCATCCAGTCCTGGAAGAGCGGGTCGGGGAAGCTGGCCCCGGCACCGGTCAGCGAGGCGCTGAGCTCGGCACCGTCGGAGCCGTTGTCCGCGCCGTCGGAGCCGTTGCTGCACGCCGTGGCGAGCAGGGGGATGGCCGCCAGGACGGCGAGCTTGGAACGCCCGTTGCGCATGTCGTAGTTCTCCTCGTTGAATCACCGCTGTCGGGGCTGACGTGAAACGACACTAGGCGCGCAGAAAGTCGCGGTGTCATCGAAATAGAGGCGGTTGGGTAGAAGAACAGTGAATGGCAGGTGAATGGGGGTTACTATTCGATAACGGGCGCCGGTTGTGGAGGTGTGCGCCCTGGTGGGGGTGGGTTTTCGGGGTGTGGACGCATCCGCTCTGACCTGCTGTGATGAGGGGGTGTCCGAGCGTGCTCCCCGGGGGAGGGGGTTCAGGGGGATGACAGATGCGTATTTCTGGCCCGTCATCGTTCCGTGGGTCGCCGGAAAAGGTGACCCCCACATGAACGATGGGCCGCTCCGGTGTGGTCCGGAGGGCCCTCGAAAACCACGCGGATTCCTTTTTTGGTCTACCGCTCGGCCTACCCGCCGTTCGCCGTGTCGAGACGGTAGCCGATGCCGCGGACCGTGTGGATGAAACGGGGCTGGGCCTCGGAGTCGCCCAGTTTGTGCCGCAGGCGCCGTATGTGGACGGCGATGGTGTTGTTGACCGGGGGGAGGGGCTTGCGCCAGACCTCGGTCCACAGCTCCTCGCGGCTCACCACCCGACCGCTGTGCCTGAGCAGGAAGTCCATGATCCCGAACTCACGCAGCGCCAGGTTGACCGGCTGACCGTCGACGAACAGCCGGTGCCCCAGGGCGTCCAGCTCCAGGTCGCCCGAGCGCAGCGCCACCGGAACCCCCGGGCTCGGCGGCGGGGCGCTTTCGTTGCCCGGGAGCGAACCGCGCAGCAGCGCGGAGAGTTCCGGGATGCGGTAGGGGCGGTTCACGCAGGCCGTGGCCCCCGCCGAGAGGGCCCGCATCGCCCGCTGCGAGTCCCCCGCGCCCACCCCGATCAGGATCGGGATGTCCATGGCCCGGCGGGTCACCCGCACCAGCGTCTCCAGGTCCACCTCGGGCGGGGCGGCGTTGGTCAGCAGCGTGTCCGGCCGCACCATCCCCACTCGCAGCAGCGCCTCGGCGCCGTCCACGCAGACCGTGATGTCCACGTCGTGTCCGCTCAGCGAGAGCACGAGCTGGTGCGACTGCTCGGACTCCGGCTCCACCAGCAGGACCCGCAAAGGCCCCTCCGTGCGCGGCGATCTCCCCTCGTCGTCCGGCGCGCCCGTGGGCGGGGGGACCGGTGCGGAGGAGGTGAGCGCGGGCATGGGCGGGTCCACTTCGTCGAGAGAGGCGGGGGCGGGTGGAGCTCGACCGGTCGGGTTACCCGAAGCGACCCGAGATGTAGTCCTCGGTGCGCTGGTCGGAGGGCTTGCTGAAGATCGTCGCGGTCTCGTCGTACTCCACGAGGCTGCCGTAGCGGTCGCCCGCGTCGTCGACCCCGGCGGTGAAGAAGGCCGTGCGGTCCGAGACGCGCGCCGCCTGCTGCATGTTGTGCGTGACGATCACGATCGTGTACTCCGCCGCCAGCTCGTACATGAGGTCCTCGATCTTGAGGGTGGCGATCGGGTCGAGCGCCGAACAGGGCTCGTCCATGAGGATGACCTCGGGGTTCACCGCGATGGTGCGGGCGATGCACAGCCGCTGCTGCTGGCCGCCGGAGAGGGCGAAGGCGCTGTCCTTCAGCTTGTCCTTGACCTCGTCCCACAGCGCCGCCTTGGTGAGGGTCTCCTCGACCAGGTCGTCCATGTTGCCGCGCGTCCCGTTGATGCGGGGGCCGTAGGCGACGTTGTCGTAGATGGACTTGGGGAACGGGTTGGGCTTCTGGAAGACCATCCCGATCCGGCGGCGGACCTCGATCGGGTCCACGTCCGGGGCGTACAGGTCCTCGCCGTGGTAGGTCACCCGGCCCTCGATCCGGGCTCCCGGGATGAGGTCGTTCATCCGGTTGAGCGTGCGCAGGACCGTGCTCTTGCCGCAGCCGGAGGGGCCGATCATCGCGGTGATCTGGCGCGGCCCCACCTTCATGTTCACGTCGCGCACGGCCTTGTTGGACCCGTAGTGGATCGACAGGTCGCCGATGTCGAAGACGGGATCGCCCAGGCCGGGGACCTCGCGGTTGTACCGGACGGTGTCGGGGGCGATGCCGCGGCCGGACTCGGTGCCTCGCGGGGTCGCGGTGTTGCTGACAGACATGGGGCCACTTCCGGGTCGGACGGAGCTCGGTGCGTGAGGGGGTGAAACCCGCGGGAGTGCGGTCGATTCCCATGCAAATATGTCCGCGTGAAGCCCGGGTGAACGAACCCCGTGGCCAAGATGAACGCGGGCGGTGGAGTAGGAAGCCCCGGATGACCTTTCGGTGTCCTGCCCGGTCAGGCGGGACGTGCTCGGGTGGCGGCGCGTCGGGCGCACCTGCCGACCCCCCGCGCGCACGAACGCCCCGGGGCCGTGTGCCGTCGCGGACACGGGCTCCGGGGCGCTCGTCGGCCCGGTGGGCCTCAGCCCTTGGTGTCGCCCTGCTCGGAGATCTTCTGCTTGACCTCGTCCATGTCCAGCTCCCGGGCCTGGGTGATCAGGCTCTCCAGGGCCTCGGAGGGGAGCGCGCCCGGCTCGTTGTAGATGACCGTCTGGTCGCGCACGATCATCAGCGTCGGGATGGACTGGATCTTGAACTCGAAGGCGAGCTCGCGCTGGGCCTCCGTGTCGACCTTGGCGTGCACGATGTCCGTGTGCTTCTCCGAGGACTTGTCGAACACGGGGGCGAACTGGCGGCAGGGACCGCACCAGTCAGCCCAGAAGTCGATCAGGACGAAGCTGTTGTCCTTCAGCGTTTCCGCGAAGTTGTCTTTGGTGAGTTCGACGGTGGACACGTGGTCTCCTGCTCTTCGTTCGTCTTGTGGTGTCGACCGGTGGCCAACTGCCATCCTCTTGGGTGCTACAGCGGTAGTGCCCACTCGTTTGTTCCACATGCCCCGCGGAGGGCGCGCTCACCCTCCACCCGGGTGGTTTCCGACACAACGCGTGTTGTCTACCGGTTGGGGAGGAAAGGTCGTTCACGATTAGTGTCGGCCTGCGGGGCACGGGTTCATTGTCGTGACCGGAGTTCCCGCTGTGGGCCGAACGCCGAAAACCGGGGGGACCGATGAGCTCCGAGGGGTCGGAGGACGACCAGGGCGTGGACTACCGCTTCACCCTCGCCAACGAACGTACCTTCCTGGCGTGGATACGGACCGCGCTCGCCCTGTTGGCGGGTGCTGTCGCCGTCCTCCACCTGCTCCCCCTGGGCTGGGACGGGGCGCAGCGCACCGTCGTCGGTCTGTTCCTGGCGGTGCTCGCCGGAGTCGTCACCGTGTACGCGCCGTTGCGCTGGTACCGGGTGCAGCGGGTGATGCGCCGGGGGCAGCCCCTGCCGATGAGCCTGCTCCCGCTGGTCACCGCGTTCGCGGTGGGGGCGGTGTGTCTGTTGGTGCTGCTGGGGAACCTGCTGTGAGGCCCGCTGAGGGGCGCCGCGACCCGGGGCTCCAGCCCGAGCGCACGCTGCTGTCGTGGCAGCGCATGCTGATCCTGCTGGTCGTGGTGGGGTTGGTGTACCTGAGGGGGCCGCTCGACCCCGGCTCGACGGTCCTGCCCGACGTGGGGCTGGGGCTCCGGGCGGGCGTCATGGCCTTCACCCTGCTGTTGGGCGCCGGGCTCGGACTGCACCTGTGGCTGAGGTGGCGGCGCACCGGGCACGGGCTGCGGGAGCCGGGGACGGGGCGGCCGCCGCTGAACGTGGCCCGCCCCTGGGCGATGCTCCTGCTCAGCGCTGGTGTGCTCGCCCTGACCCTGGTCGTGGTGGCGACGGTGCTCGTGCCCTGAGGAGCCCGGCCCGGGCACCGACGCGTGGCGGCCGGGGTGTCACCGAGGCGGGGGCCGGGCCTCGTGACGTTCACTCTCGCTGTGGCAGGGGTCGCCGCCGCCGCGTCGGGCGGCGGCGGGGAGACGGGCCGGGGGCGGCGGGGCGCCCGGGGACGCGTCGCGCCAGCGGCGGCCGCTCGCGGCCCGTGCGGGGGCCGCCGCGTCCGTGCGCCGCCGAGGCCTGGCCCTAGGCGGGCGCCGGGACGGAACTGGTCGAACGGCGGTGCTCGACGAGGGAGTCGATGATGGCGTTGAGGTCGCGCGTGGGTTCGTAGCCGATCAGGCCCCGTGCGAGCGAGGTGTCCGGGTAGCGGCGCTGCATGTCCTCGTATCCCTCGCCGTAGGCCTCCTCGTAGTCCACGTAGGTGATCGGGCTGCGCGACCCGGTCAGGCCCACGACGCGGTCGGCCAGCCCCTTGATCGACACCTCCTCGTGCCCGCCCAGGTTGACCGCCTGGTTGTAGGCCTCGGGGGTGTCCATCAGCCGGGTCAGGGCGGGCACCACGTCGAACACCGAGCCGAAGCAGCGGCGCTGGGAGCCCGAGCCGTACACGGTGATCGGCTCGTCGGCCAGGGCCTGGTCGACGAACCGGGGCACCACCATGCCGTACCTGCCGGTCTGCCGGGGTCCCACCACGTTGAAGAAGCGGGTGATGACACAGGGCACGCCGGACTCCGTGCCGTG
This sequence comes from Nocardiopsis sp. NPDC006938, assembly GCF_042869555.1. Lineage (NCBI taxonomy): Bacteria > Bacillati > Actinomycetota > Actinomycetes > Streptosporangiales > Nocardiopsidaceae > Nocardiopsis > Nocardiopsis sp. NPDC006938. The sequence continues at coordinate 22,618 of NZ_JBIAGA010000030.1, forward strand.
CACGTACGCGACCAGCTCGTCCAACCCCTTGGCGGCGGCGTAGGACCAGCGGCTCTTGGTGGCCGACCCGTAGACGCGGTCGGCGTCCTCCCTGAGCCCGTCCGCGTCGTTCTTGCCGTAGACCTCGCTGGTCGAGGCCACCATGTAGGGGACGCGGTGGCGGACCGCCGCCTCCACGACGTTCTCGGTGCCGTGCAGGTTGATCCGCAGCGAACGCAGCGGGTTGTCGACGATGTTGTAGACGCCCACGGCGGCGGCGAGGTGGTAGACGGTCTCGGCCTCCGAGACGAGGTCGTTTACCAGGTCGCGGTCCAGGATGTCCCCCTGGACGAATCGGAACGAGGACGACCCTCTCAACTGGGACAGGTTCGACAGTGAACCGGTCGAGAGATCGTCCAGGACGGTGACCTCGTGTCCCTGTGCGACCAGGTGGTCGCACAGGTGGGAGCCGATGAACCCGGCTCCACCGGTGATGACGGCCTTCATGTTTTCCCTCCACTACGGGTGGTGTGGGTGTTCTGCGCTGCACGTGGGGAGGTGTTCGTGTGACGGGTGAGGGAGCGGGTCGGTGTGTGCGGTCGGCGCCGGGCGCGCGGGCGTGGCGCGCCGACGTCGAGCGTGCGCGTCGTCCGTCCGGTCAGGCCAGCAGGCGCAGGACGTGGTACCCCTCGCCGAGGGCCACCCCGGCCTGCATGCCCCTGAGGACGGCCAGGCTGCGCAGGGTGGGCTCCGAACGGGTGTGGGGGTGGGCGTGGCTCTGCGAGCCGTACAGTTCCATCGCCTGGAGCTTGGCGCGCAGGTCCGCCTCTGTGAGTTCCACGACGAGGTGGGGCGGCTCCACGGGCTCGGACCGCCACTGGTCGGCGGCCTCCTCGTAGGCGAGCACCGTGTCGGGGTGGTGGCGCAGGGCCCGGTTCGAGGGCCGCAGCGCGGTGTGCGCGGCCTCCGACACGGCCCGGTGGTCCTGGTTGTAGCTGGTGCGGTGCGGCACGAGCACCGTGGTGGGCCGCAGGCGCGCGATCGAGAGCGGGCTGTCCCGCTCGATCAGCTGGGTCAGCTCCACCCGGGGGACCGCGTCCAGCCGCAGGTGGTACTCGTCACCGGGCAGCGCCATGTGCCAGTCGTCCCACTGGAAGTGCTCCGCTACCTTCTTGATCTCGGTGTGGCGCTCCTCGGCGGTGGAGAAGCCCCGGGGGGACTGGTCCACGGTGTCGCCGACCGTCAGGAACTGCACGAAGACCTCGGCGCCGGCGCGCTTCGCCTTGTGCATGAGACCGCCGCAGCCCAGGGTCTCGTCGTCGGGGTGGGGGGAGAAGACCAGGAGGCGCTCCCGTGACCAGTCCGTCGTCATGCCAGTTTCCCGTTCTTTGCCGAAGTGGGGTGATCCGTCCTCACCCGGGCCGCCGGGGCCGCCGCGCCCGCGGGAGGAGTGCGCGGTGCTCCGACCGCCGACCGGTGTCAGCCGCGGGACCTCGCCCGGCGGAGTACGTCCAGCGCGTCCGGTCCGGCGTTGAGCAGGAGGTCGAGCGCCGAGAGGCGGGGCACGAAGTCGTCGGCGGGCCCGCGCGTGTGCTGCGGGTACTCCGGGTGGCGGAAGTCCTGCCACTCGACGCCGACCCCGTACCGGTTCAGGACCTCGGGGTCGAGGTAGTCCCTGGCGCCGTCGCCCGAGAGCAGCGTGTCGGCCCCCGCCTTGGCGCTGATCTGGGCCAGCAGCTCGCTCTTGTATCCGGGGAAGTCCCCGAGCTCGCTGGCGCGCAGTACGGGTGTGTCGATCCCGAAACCGCGGGTCAGCAGGCGCGTGGTGGCGATGGCCAGGTCCGCGAGGCGATCCCACTCCGTGGAGTACAGGCGGGCGATTTCCTCCCGGTAAAGGTCCCAGTAGGGAGCCTTGCGGTAACAGTGTTCAGAGAGTGCCCTGAAGTGCTTGTTGCGCCATTTCTGTGAGTTGTCGATCCTCTTGTCCAGGATGCGTTCTCCGCGACTCGTCTGGGTGACGGGCACGGTGAGCAGGACCGGATCTCCGTGCCCGGCGACGTAGTTTCGGTTCTGCCATCCCCGCCGTTCGAACTGCACCGTGTCGAGCATGATGAAACGGTCAGAACGGTCGATCTTGTCGATCAGTCCCAACCAGGGCCAATAGTGCGGCTGGTGGACCGCCACGCGCACGCGCGCGACGTCTTCCCTGGTCGTGGCGGGGTCATCGGAGTTCGCCCCCGGGCCGTCGTGCGGAGGATCTGGCGAGGGGGATCGCGGTTCGCCGATCACGCCGGGGGTTCTCCTTAACTCGTCGGTCGGGTGCGCCGGGGGTTTACCAGGAGCCCATACGCCCTCGTATAAACCGGGGGCGGAGGCCGCCTCCGGCACCTCGTCGCAAATATCTTCTAATGGGTACCACCTCACGCAAGCCCGTGTATACGATTTGCGTGGCCTACATAGGACGCGAACCCGGGTGAACCCACCGGTCGCGCAGGGCGTCAACCTAGCGCCGACTTTGCTGGTTAATGTCGGTCCGAAAACCGAGACCTTTCGGAGGGTCCCAGGGCTGTGCGTATCGTGCGTTTCGTCGGCGGGCTGCTGACCGGGCTGGTCGCCCTGGTCCTGGCCGTCGCGCTCTTCGTCTACTGGTTCGACTTCGCCTCGACCATGGCCGCCGCCGCGGGGGTCGGTGCCCTCGGGTACGTCTTCCTGTGGATGGCCTTCGGCCTCAACCTCCTGCTGTGGACCGTGGTCGGCCTGATCCGGCTGGCCGAGGGCGGAGCCCGTGCGGCGCTGCGCCGACGACCCGGGGACCGGGGGCGCGCCAGGGTGTCCGCGGGCCGCGCCCGCCAGCGCCACCTCGTCGGCGCGGGTGCTCCCGCGGGCGGCGCGGCCCTGGCAGGGGGAGGGGACGGGGCCGTCGCGGCGGTCGAGGAGGACCTCCCCGACACCACGGCCCCCGGCGGGGTGCTGGAGGAGACCGGCACGGAGGACGCCACCCTCGCCGTCGTCATCCCGGCCCACAACGAGGAACCGGTGATCGGTGCCGCGATCTCCTCCGCCCTGCGGCTGTTCGCCCGCTGGGACGTGTACGTGGTCTCGGACTCGTCCGGGGACGCGACCGCCGACATCGCCGCCCGGACCGGGGTGAACGTCCTCGAACTCCTCACCAACCGGGGCAAGGCGGGGGCCATCGAGGCGGTCATCGAGGAATTCTCACTGACCGAAAACTACGACGGCGTCCTGATCCTGGACGCCGACACCGAACTCGACGCAGGATACGTCGAGGGCGCCAGACGTCAACTGCGAGACCCCGGTGTGGCCGCCGTGGCGGGCTTCGTCGTCTCGGAGTGGAAGCCGAGGGAACGGGGCCTGGTCGGGCGGGTCATCTCCGCCTACCGGGACCGCCTCTACTTCATGCTCCAGTACTTCATGCGCTTCGGGCAGACCTGGAGGAGGACCAACGTCGCCTTCATCGTGCCGGGGTTCGCGAGCGTGTACCGCAGCAGCGCCCTGCGGGAGATCACCATCAACCCGCCGGGGCTGGTGATCGAGGACTTCAACATGACCTTCGAGGTGCACCGCAAGCGCCTCGGCCGGGTCTCGATGCGCCCGGACACCAAGGCCTACAGCCAGGACCCGTTCACGTTCCGCGACTACCGCAAGCAGGTGGGCCGGTGGACCCTCGGCTTCTGGCAGACGGTGCGGCGGCACGGGGTGTGGCCGAGCGTCTTCTGGGCCGCCCTGGCCCTGTACGTCGTCGAGGTCGTCCTGGTGTCGGTGCTGTTCCTGGTGACGGTGGCGATCGCCGTGTTCGTGCTGTTGGGCACGGTCGCGGGTGAGGCGATGGCGGGGGCGCCGCTCCTGGCCGACGGGTTCACGGCGGTGACGGCCTTCCTGCCGCTCACGGCCCTGGCCATCGGCCTGCTCGTCCCTGACTACGTGCTCACCTGCGTCATGACGATGGTCCGGCGGCGGCCCTCGTACCTCTTCTACGGCCTGTTCTTCTTCCCGATCCGGATCGTCGACTCCTACCTGGCGCTGCGGATGATCCCCCGGGCCTGGACCGCGAAGTCGGACGGACGGTGGAGCAGCCCCACCCGCGTCTCCCACAAGGAGTCCCCGAAGGACACCCGGGGAGAACTCGGGGAGGGTGCCGACTAGGGCGTGTTCCGTGGATGCTTTCGGTTGGTTCGGCGCTTGCGCCGATCGACGCGAGCGGCCTCCAGGCAATCTCTCGCAAGACGAGGAGCGAAGGTCAGCCCGGGTTTGGCTGTCCGAGCGAAGTCGGCGCAGCGAGAGGCAGCCTGGTGGTCGCGAGCCCGGAATGATCCGCGGAACACGCCCTAGAACGGCCACGACCTGCGCGGATGTGAGATTCACCGGTCACCCCCACCCCAGGGGGTCACCGCGGCGCACACCGCTTAGCCTCGATGGAGGGGACCCGACCCTCCTCGGGGCGCAGTCGTTGAATGGGTGAAGTCGCAGTGGACAAGAGGCGTGTGTCGTTCGCGTTGTACCGGGTGCTCGCGTACATCACGGGTGTTTTCCTGTTGGGCCTGACCTTTCTGGCCATGCCCGCCAAGTACCTCGTGGGCGAGGACTCGAGGTTCCACCTGGTGGGCGCCCCCCAGGGGTGGGAGCACTGGTTCGGCCCCGAGTCTCCGCTGATGCTCTACGTCGCCATGCCGCACGGGTACGTCTACATGGTGTACGTGCTGGTCGTGCTGTGGGTGGCGCTCGACCGCCGCTGGGGCGCGGGCCGCACCCTGGGCGTCGTGCTCGCCGGTACCGTCCCGGTCCTCGGCTTCGTGGTCGAGAACCGCGTGGTGCGGGCCGAGCGGGCGAAGGACCTGGCGGCCGCGCAGGCCTCCGGCCGGGCTCAGGAGCCCGCGGCCACGGCCTGACCGCTGGTCGGGGTCTCCTCCCCGCCCTCCTCCGGGCGCCGCTCGGCCAGTTCGCGGCGCATGAGGATGATCCAGAAGACCACGGCGGAGACGCCGAACATGGCCCACTGCACGGCGTAGCTGAGGTTGCGCCAGTTGACGGTGAGTTCCGTGGGCGGCTCGGGCGGTGGGACGGGGGTGAGCCCGTCCACGGCGGGTTCGCTTCCGGGCAGGGTGACGTAGGCCGCGTAGAGCTGGTAGTCCCACTCGCCGACCAGCACGGACGGGGCGATCCGCTCGACCGTCCCGGTGTCGGGGGAGCCCATCGGGACGAACCCCTCGGCGGCGTCCTGGGGTGGCTGGAGCCAGCCGGTGACGGTGACCTCCCCCTCGGGTGCGGGCGGCAGGCCGGTGCCGTCGCTCGACCAGCCGCGGCTGACGGTCATGGCCACCCCGTCGTCGGTGACCAGGGGCAGGACCACCTCGTAGCCCTCCTCCCCGTCCAGGCGCCGGGGTACGAGGAGCTGGGCCCCGCCGTCGAAGCGCCCGGTGGCCTCGACCGCCGTGTTGGTGGTGAGGTTGGGGTGCAGGAACGCACCGGGTTCGCCGAGGTCGGAGACGGGTACGGCGTCGTCCAGGTCCGCGACCGGGTTGGTGATGACGTCCCGGTCGGGCTGGAAGGCGCTGGTGCCCTGCCAGTAGGTGCCCGCGACGCACACGGCGGCCACGAGGACGGCCAGGACGTGCAGGCCGAGCCAGCGCGGGCTGAAGAGCGGAGATCTCACCCGACCAGGCTATGTCCGCCCTCGGAGCGCCCGCTCATGACCCCGTGTTGACGATGCCCACACCCCGCTTGGTCGGGTCCCACCCCAGGAATGACGATCACTTTAAGTAGTTTCTCGTGACACAGGGTTGTTATTCGTGGGTGTGGTGGGTAGTGTCTCTATCAACGCGGAACGACAAGATCGCTTCCACGTGGCAGACCTTTCAGGCCGCGACTCCAGGGGGGAGGAGTCGCAGGCCGCTTCCCAGGCGAGGGTTGCCTCCGTACTTTGAGGGGGGATGCGGAGGCGACCCTCGCCACCTCGTAGACGGGGACGTTTCCACTGTTCAGTGGGGGCGTCCCCGTCGCTTTTTCTCGGTTTCACCCGCCCCGTGCGCGAAAGTCCGCCCACAGATCGACCGCCCGCTCCAGATGGACCTGGGCGTCAGCTCGTGCCCCGATGACCCAGACGTCGCAGGTGTTCCGGGGCACGGGGGCAACCCCCGCCACGATTCCGAGGGGGCGGGGTCGCCGACCGGCAACCCCCGCCCCCTCGAAGGTCAGGCCCTCTTCTCCCGGCCCTCCCGGCTCTCCCTGCGGCCCGCCGGTGACTCGGGCCGCCGCCACTCGCCGAGCGTCTCGGCCCGGCTGCGGTGGCGCGCCGCGTACACCCGCAGTGCCAGGTTGACGGCGTCGTCCCTGGTGCGCGCGCCGGAGAAGCGCATGGTCTCCTGAAGCGCCTCGTCGTCGATGTCGATCCAGGTCGGGCTCACTCCGCGCTCCTCGCCGCTCGGGATGGGGTCAGGCCCATCGTCCCGTACGCGGAGGGTGACGCGAACACCACCCGGGGTGTGTGGCGGTGTGTCGCCGGTCAGCCCATGGTCTTCTGGCCGTCCAGGGCCTCCCGGATGATGTCGGCGTGGCCGCAGTGCTGCGCGGTCTCACGGATCAGGTGGAGCAGCACGTCGCGCGCGGTCCAGGAGGCATCCTCGGGGAACCAGGGCGCGGCCGGGAGCTTCTCGCTGACCTCCAGGTCGGGAAGTGAGCGGAAGTAGGCGTCGGTCTCGCGAGCGGTCCTCTCGTAGTCGGCGAGCGTGCTCTCCAGGGTCTCCTCGCCGATGAGGCGGAAGCTGTTCTCGTGCTCCTCCTGCGCCTTGGGGGAGGAGTAGTCGACGTCGGGGGCTCCGTCGCGGACGAACTCCGCCCAGGAGTCCTCCACCGAGGCCACGTGCTTGACGATGCCCGCGAGGGTCAGCTCGCTCGCGGTGGTGCGTCGGCTCGCCTGCTCCTGGTCCAGGCCCTGGAGGGTGGTGAGCAGGAAGGCCCGCTGCTGGGCCAGGAACGACAGCAGTGCCTCCCGCTCGACGTCGACCCGGTCGTCCTTCTCGTTGGCGTCGGTCATGGCAGCTCCTTCGTCGCGTCCGTCTCGATGTCTCGACCCTAGGGAGCGAGGCGGTCAGCCGCTGTCCTCCGTTGGCTGGCCATGACCCCGTTTTCTGGCTTCCTTGAAGACACTCTGGATAGCCTGGCGGTCTGGCGACCCGGAGGTTCCATGGCCCTGATTCCGCTCCAGTACCGACTCGACGGCCCCAGCCACGCACCCGTCGTGCTGCTCGTGCCGCCGTTCGGGACGACGATGTCGGTGTGGGACCCTCAGATGCCCGCGCTGACCCGGGACCGCCAGGTCCTGCGCGTCAACCACCGCGGACACGGCCTCTCCCCGGTCCCGGAGGGCCCCTACACGGTCCAGGACCTGGCGCTGGACGTCCTCGGGGTCCTGGAGGACCGGGGGTTCACACGCGTCTCGGCGGTCGGCGCGGGCCTCGGCGGCTCCCTGCTGCTGTGGATCGCCGCGAACTCGCCGCGCACCCTGGAGCGGCTCGCCCTGCTGGCCGGGACGTCGCGCACCCCGAGCACCCACTGCTGGGACCACGTCGCCTCCCGGGCGCGGGAGGACGGGATGGGCGCGGTGGTCGACGAGGTCCTGCTGCCCTGGTTCACCCCGGACCTGACGCGGGACCACCCGGAGGTCGCGGCCCGGTTCGCCGACGACCTGCGCGGTGTCGACCCCGGCGCCTTCGCCTCGATCTGCGAGGCCCTCACCGGGATGGACCAGCGCAACCTCGTCGCCAGCGTGCGGGTGCCCACCATGGTCGTCTCCGCCGCGCACGACCCCGTGCTCCCGCCCGGCCACGGGCGACGGTTGGCCGACGGGATCGCCGGAGCGCGCTTCGAGGTGGTCACCGGGGCCGCGCACCTGCTCGGAGTGGAGCGCGCCGAGCGGGTCAACGAACTGCTCCGGGAGCACGTGGCCCCCTGACCCGGGCCGACCTGGTCAGACCCCGTCGGGGAGGACGATCAGCGGGCTGTTGACCTCCAGGAGGTAGCCGTCCGGGTCGCGGAAGTGCGCGGCGCGGATGCCCCAGGCCGTCCAGTCGCGGGGCTCCATGACCTGGCGGGCGCCGTTCGCCACCAGCCCCTTGGACGTGGCGTCGACGTCGTCCACCTCGAAGATCACCGCGAGCCGGTCCTGGTGGGGGAGGTCCGGGTCGGCGCCGTCGGTCTCCAGCGCCTCCGCCATCACCTCGCGCTGGTTGAGAGCCAGCCGCGTGCCGGAGCGCACGTCGAACTCGGCGTAGCGGCTCTTCTCGTCTCCCCACAGGACGGGGAGTTCGAGGACGTCGGAGTAGAAGCGGAAGCACGCCTCGTAGTCGTTCACGAGGAGCCTGATGTAGCTACAGCGCATGGGGGCCTCCTGCCGTGCGGGCTGGGTAGTCGGCACCATTCTCGGGTCCGAGCATGACGTATTCCTGAGTATCCGTACCCGGATGCCGCATGGCCGGATGCGGTCACCCCGTGTCGCGATCCCCATCGACCCGCGTCGACCGGAGGCGATGCCTGCGCCGCGCCCGGTCACCGTGCGCTCGGCGGCGGTATCGGCCTTGCTCTCTTATGTAGTACATGTACTATCAAAAGCAACAGAACACGGATGAAGAGAGGGAGTGCTGTGACGAGTCGGAAGGAGGCGGGCGCCGAGACCATCCACAACCGGATCGCGATGCTGCGGGCCGAGCGCGGTGTCTCCCGGCGCCAGCTGGCCGAGGCCCTCGGGGTCCACTACCAGACCGTCGGCTACCTGGAGCGGGGCGAGTACAGCCCCAGCCTCCACCTGGCCCTGCGCATCGCCCGGCACTTCGAGGTCCCGGTGGAGGTCGTCTTCTCCACGGAGCCCTTCCCCCGCATCGGCCAGTAGGCCCCGCCCGAGAACAGGAGTTCCGCATGACCCCCCACACCCCTCGCGACCGGGCGCTGCTGGCGGCCAGCGAGAAGCCCGCCATGGTCAGGGCCCGGGCCTCCCGGGCCCGCCGACGCCTCCTCGTCGTGCCGCTGGTCCTGCTGGTCCTGGCCGTCGCCGTCGCTTTCGTCACCGCCGACCTCGCCGGTGACGGCGACCCCCAGTACCTCCTGATGGCGGTCGGCCTGGGCCTGGTCGGCGTGCTGATCTGGCTGACGTCCCGGCTGAACCTGATCACCCGGATGGTCCTGCCGTCCCGGCTCCTGGACGAGCGCCAGCGCGAGGAGCGGGAGGACGCGCGGCGCGCCGGTCACCGCGTCACGGGCATCCTCCTGGGCACCAGTTTCGTCGCGGTAGCGCTCGTCACGACCTTCAGCCCGGAGAGCGTGGTCTTCCCGAGCTGGCTCGCCGTTCCGCTGCTCTGGCTGCTGGTGATGGCCCACACCGCGGCCCCGGCGCTCTGGCTCGCCTGGACCCAGCCCGACGAGCCGCTTGACGACGCCGATCCCCAGTCGGCGTGAGCACGTGGTCCCACCCTCTGAGAAGGAGCGCAGTGATGAACGCACGTACCGAGGAGAGGGCGCGCGCCCGGCGCCAGCGGCTGCTCGACCAGTTCGAGGACCCGGTGACCCGCGCCCTCTGGGCCGACCGTGCCACCCGGGTCCGTAGGACGTACCTGTCGATCGCGCTGGCCCTGGCGAGCACCGCCGCCCTGACGTCCCTGGCACTGTCCCAGAGCGCGCTGGCGGTGACGGCCTCCAGCCTCGCGGTGGTCGTCCTCCTGATCGCGCAGACCGGGGCGTTCCACCGGATCGAGGCCGGATCACGGACGCTCCACGGCTACGCGGAGGTGGTGGACGAACGCCAGCGCGCGGAGATCGACGCCGCCCGGGACCTCGGGCACTCGGTGACGTCGGCCCTGCTGATCCTGGTGGTGGCCGGGGCCGGGGCCGCCCAGCTGGCGGGAACGAACCCCTGGACGGATCTGACGGTGCCGATCGGCCTGCTGCTTCCGGTCGTCTGGCTGGTGCTGGTGGTGCACCGCTCGTTCCCCGCCTGCTACCTCGCCTGGACCCAGCCCGACGAGCCGCTTGACGACGAGTCCACAGCCTGAGCCGTGGGTCCGGGGTTCCCTCCGTGAAGCGCAGGCGCTCCGGGCCGGTCGCGACGGGTCAGTCCCGCAGCGGTGGCGAGAAGGACATCGACACGTTCATGGCGGCCCCGTAGTCGGGCCTCCAGGTGGCGAGGGTGATGCCGAGGTCGAGCACCACGACCGGTCCGTGGGGGTCGGTGCCCGCTCCCCAGAAACTCAATCTGTAGGGGTTGCCTCGGGAGGATTCGGGTGTCCAGAGGGAGCTGTCCACGGGGGCTTTCGGGAAGTCGCTGTCACCGGCGGCCCCGGACCATGTGGGGGTTCCCCAGACGCGCGAGATCAGGTCGGTGTAGCGCCGCCAGCCGTCCACTCCCCTCTGGACGACTTCTTCCTTCTCCTCGGGGACCTCGGTCTCGGCCTTGACGAGGGAGGTGAAGAAGTCCAGGGACATGATCGGGTTCCAGCGCGCGTTGGAGGAGAGCGTGGCCGTGTTTCCGCTCCGGGTGGTCACGTCGAGGTTCCGCTCGACGGTGAGGGGTGTCCACCCGCGCTGGGCGCACCACTCCTCGAAACGTGGGTCGACGGCGGTGGGCGGGCCTTCCCAGACGCTGCCCCAGTCCAACTGCTTGAGGTCTCTGAGTTCGCTCAGGAGGGATTCGTCGGACATGGCGTGTTTGACCTGCATCGGGGGCTCCTTCGCCTACCGGGGGGTGTGCTTCCACGGGTTCGTCGACGCGGTGGGGGAAGCGACCGGTCGCGGTACCTCGCCGGGTCAGACGCCGTCGACGGCGCCATTGTTCTCCCGGGGTCCGGGACCTCGGGGACGCGAGGGCCACCCGGCGGAGGTCTACAGGAAGGGGTCGGGTCCGGCCCAACCGTAGGAGCCCCGCCGACGGGCCTCGGCGAGTTCGTCCTCACCCAGCACGCGGGGCTCGCCGATCTGGTGGGCCCGCAGGTAGGCGGCGCACAGCCAGTCGAGCAACCAGAGGTGCTCCAGGGCCTGCCCCAGGCCCTCACCCAGGGCCAGTCCGCCGTGGTGGGCGAGCAGGGCGGCCTCACGCCCCTTGAGGGCCTTCACCGCCTGGTCGGCGAGTTCGCCGGTGCCGTACGGGGTGTACGGGGTCACGCTGATCGCACCGCCCAGACCGGCGGCGCGGTGGTGGATCGGGGGCAGCTCGGCGAGGACCGCCGACACCGCCACGGTGTCGGCGGTGAACGCGTTGACCACCGCCAGCCCGTCACGACCGTGTTCGGCGGCGCGTCGGTGCACGGCCAGGTGGAGCGTGGTCTCGGCGGCGGGGTCGCGCCGTCCCTCCAGCATCCGGTCGTCCAGCGACATCACCGGGCAGTCGAGTGGCTGGAGCTGTTCCAGGGGGACGCCGTGCGGGGTGACGACCACCAGGTCGCCGCTGCGGACGCTGATGGTCCCGGCCTCACCGGGGGCGGAACCCGGGTGGTGGGCGATGGCGCGGGCGGTCAGACAGACGTCCCGGCGTTCCTGTTCCAGCAGCATGCGATCCTCGGTGGGGTGGCGCGGGCAGCGGTCCCTCGGGGGAGGAGTCGGACCAATCGACTTAGGTACACCTAATGTACGTCAGAACGTCGCGGGTGTCTTCCCCCCGTCAACGATCTAGTGTTCTGAGTCGTTAATTCGATGAAGATATGCGGCGATGGTCTCGAAGATCTCCTCGGCCGTCTTGGTCCATACGAACGGCCGAGGATCGT
>NZ_JBIAGA010000031.1:0-29244 GCF_042869555.1 Nocardiopsis sp. NPDC006938
CTCCGGCCTGCGGCCGAGGAGCACCACCAGGACCACGCCCCCCGGAGCCGAGGAACCCGGGCGGGTGCCAGCCGCAGCTGGCTGAACCGGGGCCTGCGGCCCAGGACCACCACCAGGAGGAACCCGAGCGCGGGGGGTGCCTGCACAACGGCACGACTGCACGACTGCGGGAGGTAGACACCGACCCACGGCCGATCACCACCAGGAGCGCGCCCCGGGGGCCGAGGAACACCGGGCGCGGGCGCCAGCCACAGCTGGCGATGACCCCCCTCGGGGGTACCACGAGAGGCGCCCTGGGCCCTTCGCCGGCATCCCCTGACCAGCGAGAACACATGACTGCACGACGGTATGACTGCACAACGGCACCAGGACCACGGCCAGGAGGTGGGCAGGGCACCCGGACCGCGCACGGGCCTGCGGCCCAGGAGGTACGGCCAGCTGCGGCTGGGCCAGGAGGTGGACCGAGCGCGGGGCCGGGGGTCTGCGGCCAGGAGGAGCGGACACCCAGAGGTAGGGCCGCCAGCTGCGGCTGGCGGCCCTACGACCCAGGAGGCACGGCCAGGAGGTGCCCGAGGAACCTGGGCCAGGAGGGCCAGGGCGACGGGCCGCCAGACCTCCCCCGGGGCGCGGGCGCCGGGCGGGGGCGCGGCCCAGGACGTGACTGCACGACGGTATGACGGTGCGACTGCGGGGCGGTGGACACCGGCCCACGGCCGATCACCACCAGGAGGTGGCCCAGGAGGTGCCCGAGGAGCGGCGCGGGCACCGGGCGGGGCGCGGGCGGGGGCTTACCGCGGATTCACCCCCCACCACCAGCGACTCCACAAAAAACGGCCCCTCGGGGGCCGAGGGGCCGGGTAGACCAGTGGGCACTGGTCGGTGACCAGCCTACTGGTAGGCCGGTGCGGTGGGTCAGTCCATCTCACGCAGCCGCTCGGCCAGCCTCTCCACCAGCTCCTCATCCTCATCGACTTCGGCGATGATCGCGCGCCACATGTCGGACGCGTGCAGGGTGGGGCGGCTCGCAGTCGTGGCCACCTTGGTGACGACGGATCGGAGGCGGAGGTAGTCCGGTGGGTCGAGGTCGAATGTCGTCCGGATTTTTTTCTCGCCGTCGCGCAGCACCCTTCCCGTCTTTTTCGGTGCGGCGTCTGGGGTGGGCTTGAGGGTGGCCCGTGAGGAGGCTGCGGACCGCCACTGATTCTTTTCGTTCTGGCTCACTGGATGCCTGCCCGGTCGAGGATTTCGGCGCTCACGTCTCGGATGGGCCCCAGGACATCATCCGTGGGCATCTGTCCGTAGACCTTGACGTACCGCTGCGCCATGGGGATTTCCGTGGTGAGCACGTGGTACCCCTCATCGGTGAGCGCGGCGCGTACCTCTCGCGCTGAGATCGTGTGCGCGATTACGCGGTTGAGGAGTACGGAGACGCGTAGGGGTGTGTCTCGGTGCTCGGCTACCTCGGCCAGGTGGGTGGCCATTCCGGATGTGCGCTCTACCTCGATGACTGAGGGGGATACGCAGATGATGGCCTCATCGACTACGCGCAGGAGGCTGCGGACGGTGCGTCCATGGGTCTCGGCCTGGGGTGTGTCCACTACCGCGACCATGTCGGGTGTGCAGTAGGAGCCCAATCGCGTGCCGGTGTTGGTGCGGGGTAGACCTACCGTGTCGAACGGCATGTTTACGCGCTCTGCCCAGGTCAGGGCGGATTCTCCGGGGTCGGCATCTCCCAGTAGTACCTCGTGTCCCTGGTGGTGGAGTGCCAGCGCCAGGAGCACCCCGGAGGTCGTTTTTCCTACGCCCGCCTTTTGGTTGACCAGCGCGACGGACAATCTCGGATCGGTCATGCCCTGACGGTACCGGGTGGGTGACTGTCCTACGGGGATACTGCGCGCAGTCACCGATGACATGCCTCGATCCCAGCATGGATATGACGAAATGGTATGCTGCGGCTATGTCTTCTGCTGATAGTCCCCACCAGCGCGCCATGAGCGCGACCGTGCGTGTGCTCATGGAGCGCACCCGCCTACCCGGTGGCGGGCGTACCACCGTGACCGAGCTGGCGCACGCCCTGGGCGAGAAACAACCGACCCTGTCCCGAAAAATGACCAACAGCCGCTCTTGGTCACTGGAAAACCTTTTTGAGGTCGCTGACCACTTCGGGGTGGAGCCCAGCGCGGTGGTGCGGATGGTCAGCGAGGAGCTGGAGCACCAGGAGCGAATGGAGCGCGCTGCCAGCTCCTGAGGAACGCAGAGGCATCAGGTAGCGGTGAAGGGGCACCACCCGTGTGGGTGGTGCCCCTTCACCGCTACCTGGGGGTGTGGGCGTAGGTGGGGTGGGCGGTCCACAGGATGGCGTAGGACTGCATGGCCTCGGCCGCGCCCAGGAGGTGGATGTCCCAGGGGTGGGCGTGTCCGCTGCGGGCCGAGGCCAGCAGCTCCCGGGCCACCCTGGCCGCGTGGTCCTGGGGCCCCAGGTAGGCCAGCAGCTCGTCAGCGCGGACGCGTCCGTCGTGTGCCTCGGCGGTCGCGACCGCCGAGGCACACAGTGTCAGTGCCTGGGTGCGGGCGGGTGCGGGGGCGGGGGCCCACCAGCGTGCTAGGAGGGGGTGGGTGCGGGCGGTGGTGAGGTAGGCGCGCAGTGGGTGGGTGGGGTGGGCGGCCCACAGGTCGGTGAGTTCGTGTGTGCTCTCGGTGTGGAGCGCGGGGCCGGTATGTGCGATGGCGGGGGGTAGTGGCACGGGTGTGGGCATGGGCTCTCCGGGGTATCTGGGTGGGCCCTCAGTACATCACGCTCTGTGTCGTAATGTGGTCGGGGTGTGATGGCTCGTGGGGCCGCCCCGGGGTGTGGTGGGGCGGCCGCTGTCATACCAGGGCGGGGGTGCTGGCGGGCAGGGTGGCCAGGTAGAGCGCGTCACTGAGTACCTGCCATGCCTCTAGCGGGCTCAGGGCGTGCGTGGCCGTGACGGCATCGGCCCACCACCCTTTGGTGACGGAGTACAAAAAAAATTGCGAGGCGTACCCGAGGACGCTGTCTCCCTCTGGGGTGGTGAGGTCCTCCCAGGTCCATCCGCAGCGGGTGGTGGCGGCGGTGTAGGCGCCTGCGGCCAGGTGGAGTATCGCGATGCGGTTTTCGGTGTCGGCGGCGACCTGTGAGGCCCAGTGGTGGACGCAGTCGGGGCATTCGTCGCGGGCGGCGCTGACCAGGTAGCGCACCCCCGTCATGTCCGGGTTCTCGTCGATGCCCAGATGGTGCATGGACGTAGGCCAGCGCCATAGGGCGGGTGGGTGGGAGGTGGGGGTGTGGGTGGTCATGTGCTCACTCCCATAGCTCGGGCCAGTGCCACGGAAATCATTTCGATGATCGATGGCACGTAGAATACGATTCCGATAAAGATGGCCAAAATCATGAA
This sequence comes from Nocardiopsis sp. NPDC006938, assembly GCF_042869555.1. Classification (NCBI taxonomy): domain Bacteria; kingdom Bacillati; phylum Actinomycetota; class Actinomycetes; order Streptosporangiales; family Nocardiopsidaceae; genus Nocardiopsis; species Nocardiopsis sp. NPDC006938. The sequence goes on from NZ_JBIAGA010000031.1 coordinate 3,417, forward strand.
TTGCATGAATCTGGTGATCTCTCGGGTGAAGAGAAAGAATATCGCCACGATTGAGACGATCACCAGGAAGAGGGGTCCGAAGAATCCTCGGAGGAAATCTGCCAGCCCCTCGGTGTTGGGTCCTCCGGGGGTGAGGGTGGCCGCGATGTTCGCGGCCTGGGCTGTGTCTATGGTCATGATGTCACTGTAGATGTGCATGGGGCATAATCGGTTCTATTTCTAGAGTTTGGGCAGGTGAGAGTGTATGCGGTCTGGCCGTGCAGGCCGGTGGGTCAGACGCGGAATGGCTGCGCTGGTCCTGGCGGGTGCCATCGCGGTGGTGCCGTCAGCGGCAACGGCGAATCCATTTGGGGTGTGTGAGGGATCGCCAGCGCCTACTCCTGAGAACGCCACATCTGGACTGTCCGCCTTTATCGAGGCGCCACAGCGCACTGAGGTGGATCGGTCCGAAACGCATGGTAGTGCGATCGGATATGCGAATTATGGCACTGCGGGTTTGCAGCTGCATGTCATCACCGAGTCGTGTGTAGACCCCAAGGGTCTCCGACCTGAGAATGCTATCTCATCGGGACTGTGGTCCGCCACGAAAATCATCACAGATATCACAATTTTCGTCTATCAGATATCGGCCTCGGATAGCATCCTCGGCTGGCTCACGGGTATCGTAGCAAAATTCATCATCCTTTTGCGTGATGGCATCTGGCGGCCGCTTCTACCTACCATCACGATTCTCGGGGCGATCTCTCTCGGCTACTGGGGACTCATCAAAAAACAGCTCATTCTGACGGTGGAGAGCGCTGTTTGGATGGTGCTCGCCACCGCCCTGGGGTTTTGGGTCCTGGGCGACCCGGCTTCCTTTATGCGATTCGCGTCACATGCCACCAACATGGGCACAGCGACCATTAATGCAACGGTCGGGGAAACAATGTTCCAGGCGAACCGGTGCCCTCAGGATGGACTGAGTAGAATTCCATTCCAGGACACGAACTCTCCGGAACACTACGGCCCGACCGGCGACGGAGGACATGACAGAGATTTCAATGACGGCCATCTCTGGGAGGACCCCGTATGGACAAATTCGGCGATGATCTACGATTCCCTGCTGTGCCAGCCCTGGATTATGGCAGTATTCGGAGGCGGACAGAATGAGAATGAGGCCGCTCACCTGTATGCCGACCAGGCCATTCGATCATCGGCATTCTCCCGCGCAGACCTGGCGCAAATCCGCACAGATCGAGGCGGGGACGAGAGCGATGAAGAAATCTACCGGCGGTACTACGACAGGAGCCTGGAGTCAAAATCACAGCAGTACCAGGCCGTGACCGAACAGATTTATCATTTCTACCCGGAATCATATGGCGCCTGGTCAGGACATGATACGGCCCACCGGCTACAGGCGGCAGGAACGGCGGCCGTGGGGGCGGTTCTCGGCGGCCTGCTGATTTTTATTGTGTCGGGCGCCGTCATCGTCCATAAAATCATGTTCCTATTTCTCCTTCTCGCCTCGCCCGTCGTCCTCCTCTTCGGAATCCATCCAGGCTTCGGGCGAATATTAGTACACCGGTATTTTGAGGCGCTCGTGGGAATCCTGGTCATGCAGCTAATGGTGCAACTAGTGCAGACCATTTTCCTATCTCTTTATGGGGTTCTCGCTGGCTCCACCATGCACTGGTCCGTCAAAATCGCACTTATGTTCCTGATCTATGTGGCCGCATTCATATTCCGGAAAAAAATCGCCGCAGCCCTTGCGAGCATCGGCGGCGGGGCATTCGCCCGTATCATGAACAAATCCGCTAACGACAAAACCCTAGGGCGCGTCGCCATGGCCATTCCCGGAGTCGCCGCGTACAAAGTGGATAGGAAAATTCGAGAAAAAGCGTCGCCCCTGGTCGGCCAGCTCGCGGGCACGGCCCTGGGCGGCCCCATCGGTGGCCATATTGGAAAAACGCTCGGAGAGAAAAACGCGGCGCGCCTGCGCGGGGATAAAAAACGAACGCCCGATCAGGCGCCACCCATGCCGGTACCCAACCTCAGAGGTGGCGGGGGGTATGCGCCCCGTCCGGGCCGCAGCGGCACCTGGGGTGGGAGCGGTGGCGGGTGGGCGCCACCGTCCCCGCCCGCAGGCGGGACCAGCGGTGGTGGTGGTGGGGGGCGGTGGTCCGCGCAGGACGTGACCCCTCCGCGCCCCTCCCCGCCCAGCTCCAAAGCGCTCCCGCCCGGTCCTGCGGGCGGGAGCGCGGGAGGGGGAGGGAGTACACCCCCGCCCACCCCACCGCCCGCGCCCGCCCCGGCTCTGCCCTCCTCCAGCGGGCCGGGCGGCTCCGGCGGTGCCGCTGCCACCCCGCCCACCCGGGCGCCCAGCACCGCACCCGCGCTCCTGGGCGCGCCGCAGGGTCAGCGCGTGGTCTCCGAGGGACAGTCCATGATCGTGCATCGGCCGCAGGCCGCGAATCCCACGCCCCCGGCCCCGGCCCCGGTGCGTGCCCAGGTGCGCATCCTGCCGCGCACCCCTGGGGGGTAGGCGACAACGCCTGTGGGGCGCCCCCATCTCGGGGCGCCCCACAGGCGTTGGGTTGGGGTGGACTAGATGGGCGGTGGAACGGGGGCGGGGGCGGGGTACGCGCCCCGGCGCTGGGCCAGGTGCGCATCCAGGTGATCACGGATCGGCTGTGGGGGCGGTGGGGCGGTGGGGTGCGGGGGCGGGTATGCCTGGGGATAGGACATGATCGCCCATGCCGTGGCGTAGGCGATCATGTCGCGCCCCTCGGGGGTGCCGTACAGTGCCCGGTCCCGTACCTCGGCCAGCGTGCGCTGAGCCTCGATCGCACACGCCAGCGGAGAGCGCACGCTCTCCCGTACCTCGGCCAGCGTGAGCGCGTCCTCGGGTACGGGGGGGCCGCCAGCGGCGCGAGTGGCCGCGTCGTGCCGGGAGTCCATGAATGTCTGGGGGATGGGCTGGTGGAGGGGGTCTGCGGGCGCCGACGTGCGGCGGGTGAACGGGACCATGCCGTGAGGGTACCGAACTGGGGCGTCACCCTGAGTGGATAGCGCCCCTACGGTGCGTGACTAGGGTGGTGGGGTGGTCCCCGCCTCCCGGCGCATCCGCTCCATCAGCTCCCACGTGGCGGGCGGTACCTCCTGGGGGGTGTGGGTGGTCCAGGAGGTGAGCAGCGGCTGGGCGGTGACCCACGCCAGCGCGGCCTCCGTGGCCCAGGCGGGGTCGCACCACACATGGGCGTCCATCGGGCAGACGAACCGCGCTCCCTCCTCACGGGCCTCTACCCACACCAGCGTCAGCCCTGCGGTGGTGTCACAGGTAGGGCACCGGGCCGGGTCAGCGGGTCCGCCGGGCCTGATCCACGGGGTGTGGGAGGTGCGCCGGTAGATCATGGAGGGGTCATACCCCGCGCCCACCTCGCTGGCGCGGACAGCGGCCGCCAGGTGCGGATCAGTGCGCGCCACCTGCTCCATGGCCTGCTCATCGGCGACGCGCTCACGCTCCCGGCGCTCGGCGCGGGCGCGGGCCTGATGGGGTACGCGCAGTAGTGTCACGGCGGCCCAGAGCGTCACGGCGGATAGGAACAGGAGCACTCCGAGGAGTGCGGCGGGCGTGGGGGTCATCGGGGTGCCTCCGAGGTGGTCAGGATGGGCCCGCCCCCTCGGGGGGCGGGCCCCGGGGGGGTTAGGGGCGGGGTGCCAGTCCGGGCAGTCCGGTCAGGGCGGACAGTTCGCGCAGGCGCTCCCGCTGGGTGGTGATGATGCGCTCCACCGGCGCGCCGGTGGGCCGGTCCCGGTCAGGGCCGCTCACCTGGTAGATCCAGGCGGTGGTGTCCACGCGGGCCACGGTGGCCAGGGTGGGCACGGGGCCGGTCGAGGTGGCGCGCCGCGCCAGTTGCTCACGGTCGCGCAGGTCGCGGGCGTGGGCGTCCCATTCGGTCGCTGCGGCGCGCAGGGTGGCGTGGTGGTCCAGCAGCCGCAGGGCCTGGGCCATGAACTGCTCCGTTTTTGCGGTGAGTAGCTGGTCCCAGAGGGTGTCCAGCGTGTGGCGGGCGCGGGTGTAGGTGTCCCAGGCGGGGGCGGCCTGGGCGGCGGTCTGGGCCAGGCGGGTGCGCGCGGTCTGTCCGGTGGGGGTGATGCTCATCAGATCTCCTCAGAGGTAGTGAGGGGGCGGGGCCCGCCCCCTCGGGGGTGGGGGGTTTAGGCGGCGCCCAGCGCGATGATGAGGGCGCCCACACCCGCCCAGGCCACGTGCCATGACTGGTCCAGGTGGAACGCGCCGGTGCCGGGACCGGTGGTGTCGGGGACCTGGTCAGGGGCGCGCACCACGCTGACGCGGTCCATGTAGCCCTCATTGGCGGTGAGGCGGGCCAGCCAGCGCAGTGGGGTGCCTCGGTCCACCAGGTAGTGGGAGACACCCACCACCAGCAGGGAGGCCGCCACCACGTCCACGGGGGCGCGCAGGCCCAGCAGCACCATGCCCACGCCCAGGACCACCGCTGTGGTGAGCACCACGCTGGCGGTGTGGCTCAGGCAGTGCCGTACCCCAGCCCACCCGGGTGCCTGTTTGCCTACGGCGTCCTCGGAGCGCTGGCACCAGTGGTCCGCGATCAGGTGCGCGATGTAGTAGAGGACGAACGTGGCGGCGAACGTCGCGGCCGGGTGGGGGGTGTCATGCGTCATCATGGATGACGTCCTTCCGTATCCGTGTGTCGACGGGTGAGGGGGCTGGTGGGGGTCGGGGCGTCATCCCGATCCCCACCGTCATTTGTGCTGGTCAGCGGATGCCGGCGTCGGGGGTCAGGCCCAGGGCGGCGCACATGTCCGCCAGGCGGGCCAGGTGATCGGCCGCGATGCGCGCGGCCTGGGCCGCTGCGGGGCGGGGCGCGGTGTCCTCGGGGTAGCGGTGGTAGTCCTCGACCGTGCCCAGGGGCCACCACCCCCAGGGGGTGGACGTGGGCAGCACCGTCGCGATCTCGTCCGGGGTGAGCCGGTCGTCTCCGGCCCGGGTCCGGGGGACGGCGTCACGGGCGGCCAGCACCACCCGGGCGGCGGCCTCGTCCAGGTCGTGAGCGGCGGCCGCCAGATCGGCGTGGGTGGCGCGCAGACGCAGGACCGCCCCCCGGTATCCGGCATCGGGCCCGTGCTCGATGCGGCCCCACGCGGTGTGGGTGGCCTCCCAGGCGCGCCGGTACTCCCGCGCCGCCGGTCCGATGAGTGTGGCCAGCGCGGTGATGGCGCGGCGGCGCCGGGCGGTCTCCCACAGGCGTTGGGCCTGGGTCCACATCTGGTGGGTCCACACGAACCCGTCCATGCCGTCGCGGATGTCCTCGGTGCTGCCGCTACCGAAAATGGCCATCCACGCATCCAGCACGACGGGGGGGTGGTCGCTCAGGCGCCCGGGGTCGGGCTCGGTGCCGTCGAAATCGGCGAACTCCCACTCCGTCACCTGGCCGGTGGGGGTGGTGGTGTGGCTGCGGTAGTGGGGGTGGTGCACGATCGGGTCCACTCCGGGGTGGCCCACGCTCTGCTGGGTGGTCACAGGGTCTCCTCTACGGCGTCGGTGGTGGTGATCTGGTCGCGCAGGCGCTTGACCCCCTGGCGGGTCATCCGCCCGGCGCGGCCCAGGTCAGCGTCGGAGTCTCCCTCGGACCACCCGAGGATGGAGCGCACGTAGGAGGCGCGCCGCGCTTTGGCCTGGGTGAGCCTGGGCTCCAGCTCGGCGACCTCGGCGCCGGTGGCGCGCAGGGCCGCGCGCAGGTGGGTGCGCAGCTGGGTGCGGCGGTCCAGCAGCCAGGTGTGGGCACCTACGAGGGTGAGACCGGAGCGGGCGGCGTCGGTCTCGGCGCGGGTGGCCAGCCGCTCCAGCTGGGTGTCGGTGGTGTCGGCGGTGAGCTGCGGGGGGGCGTCCGTGGTGGGGTCGGTGGGGGGGTGGGCCTGGAACCACTCCCGGGCCGGGATGGTGGTGCGGGGGTCCTGGGCCAGGTGGTGTCCCAGCGCGTGCAGCCACCCGACGATGCCGACGACGCGGATCTGGGTGCACTGGTGCTGGTCCTGTCCCTGGTATCCGGTGATGCCCGGGGCCTGGTGGGGGGCCGGGTCGTGGGTGCCTCCACGGATGTGGGAGGCGATCTGTCCTGCGTCGTAGGCCAGGTGGCTGGTGGGGGCGGTGAGCATGTGATCGCTCAGGTGGTCGGGGGTGATGTGGTCGCGCACGTCCACGTACACCATCTGCTCCCAGTCCCAGTCGCAGTAGGGGGGGCGCTCTCCGGTCAGCAGCTCGGTGAGGTCGTCTCCGGCGTGGGCGGCGGTGGGGGTCAGGTCCAGTACCTCGGAGCCGTCGGGGGAGATGACCGAGGTGAGGTGGTCCAGGAGGCGCTGGGCCAGCTCCTGGGCTCGGTCGGCGACCTGGTCCCAGGAGGTGGACGTGGGCAGGTCCCAGGCGATCTCGGTGGGCAGGGTGGTCCAGGCGCTGGAGGGGATGTAGGTGGGTACCTCCCACGGGGTCCGGTAGGGCCGCTCCTGGCGGGTGGTGATGTGGTGGGTCAGGGTCGCCTGGCGGGTGTGCAGGATCAGGGTGTGGGCCAGCTCCTCATCCGGGGTGGTCTGGGCGGCGGGGGTGGTCTGGGTCGGCTCCACGCGCACGGTGAGCGGGAGCGGGGGGCGCAGGTCCAGCGTGGCCAGCCACGGGGCCGCCCGCTGGGCGCTGGCGAGATGGTCGATGTAGGCGGTCCAGGCGGCCAGCGTCCGGGCGGCGTCCTGGCTCCCGGCGTGGGCCAGATCGGTCAGGGTGTGGGAGCGCAGGTGGTGGTAGGCGGTGTGTGCGGCCTGTTCCTCGTGGGGGTCGGTGCCGCGCAGGGCCTCCCGCAGGCGGGTGTAGGCGCTCACCAGCTGGTGCCACGTCTGGTGGGGGGTGGGGTGGGGTGTCATGCGTTCTCCGATCGGGGTTGGGTGGGGCCCTGGGGCCCCACCCGAGGGGTGTTACTGGTCGGGTACCGGGGTGCTGGTCACGCGGGTGAAATGCTCACTGGTGAATGGCAGATTTTCCAATTTTTCGATTTCTTCGGGGTCATCGGTTGTGACCGTGATTTCCCGACCGTCCTGTTCGTAGACGGTGATTTTGCGCGGCCCCATGTGTGTCCTAGTAGTAGTTGTTCGTGGTGTTTCCGCTGCCCAGGTTGTTGCCGCTGATCGTGTTGGTCCCGCCGTAGTTGACGATGGACGAGTTCTGGTTGACGTCACCGGAGCCGGTGGAAATCGTCCCTCCGGAGCCATTGAGCGTGATTCCGCCGTGGTGGATGTCGCCTCCCTGAATGGCGCTGCCGTAATTGACGCCGATGGAATTGGTGACGGTGTCGCCGTGGTGGTGGGCGTCCATGCTCAGGTGCGCGATGTCTCGGGCCTGGGCGACCCGGCCGTTGCCGCTGATGTCGCCGGTCCGGTTCTCGGTGACGGGGGCGGGGGTGCGGTTCGGGTCCGCCTGGGCCCAGGCGACCAGGGCGGCGGCGTAGGCGTCGTCGGTGGCGTAGGCGGAGCGCTGGGGCATCGCGTCGTCCGCGACCGGGGCGGGAGCGGGGGTGGTGGGAGCGATCCAGGCGGCCAGGGTGGTGCGGATGCGGTGCAGCATGTGTCCTCCGGGAGGTAGGGGGAGCGTGCTCCCTCGCTGTTGACAACAGCTTGTCATGGTCATGCATTGATGTCAACTGGTTGTCAGTGGTTGATTTGGCGACAATCCGTTGTCGCTGGCTCTCGCCCCACCCGGGGCGGGGACCAGCGACACCCTCACCCCTGCCCGGCCCCCCTGATCGTGTCCACCTGCCGTAGCGCGTCTAGGTGCCCCTGGATCAGCCGCCCAGCGGCGTAGTCGGCCGGACACGGACGGGTGTCCGTGTACTCATCCGGGTGCCCGACCTCCCAGCTGCGGGTGTCCACCCCCACGCGCTCCCCCATCTGCCCCAGGAGCGGCACCTCACGCTCCACCAGGGACCAGGCGACCGTAGTCGTCGGCACGTGTAGCGCCCGTGCCAGCGGCGCGCTGGCACGGTCCACGCGCCGCGCCGCCTCCCTCAGACCCTGGTGGGCCTCGGTCAGCGCCAGCACCGCCGCACGCCACTCCCCGTCCGGGGCGGCACGCAGGCGCGCCCACGCCTGGTGGGCCACCTCATGGGCCTGGGCGTAGGCACCCCACAGCGGCTCTACCTCACGGATCAGGCGCGCGGCCTCGCGGCGCCTGCGGGCGCCCTCCCACTGGACATAGGCGGCCTCCTGCTCATGGGCCAGCACGTGCCGATCCTCGGCCGCCAGACCCTCCCACTCGGCCTCGGTGATGGTCTCGAAATGGCACTGCGGATCGGTCTCCGCGCCGGGGCACGGTGCTGGGGTGTGGCTCAGATAGTGCGGGTGATGGGGCAGGCGTCCCGCCTCCTCCTGGCCCTCCTCGGTCGCAGGAGCAGGCCCCGCCGTGTGCGGGACCACCACGCCCATGGCCAGGGGAATCAGATCGGTGACATCGGGCGCGGCCGAGGGGCGCGGGGCCCAGTGCGCGGCCAGGGTGTGGGCGTCGTGGACCTCTACCCACATGCGTCCGGCGTGGCCGGGGTCGCCCTCACGGTAGGCGGTGATGGCGCGAGCCACCTCGGGGGCGGCGGTGTGCTCCCCCCGGGCGTCCATCCACACCCCCCGATCAGACAGGGCCCTGCGCTGGCGCTGGACCGTGCGGCGTACCCGCGTGTGGGTGCTCCCCACCAGCTCGCCGATCCCGCGCCAGGAGAGTCCGTAGGCATCGCGCGTCGCCACCAGCGCGGCCTCGTACCGGGTGATGGCCTCCTCGGCCCCGCGTGCCACCCGCGTCAGGGCGGGGCCCATGGCCACCCCCTGGGGCACGGGCAGTACCGGAGTGCTCTCCCATGGGGACCTGGGAACGCCCTCATCCACGGGACACCTCCCGCACCACCGGCATCTCCAGCGCTATCTGACGCTCCAGCAGGTGCGATTGCAGCTCCCGCACCTGGTCCAGGGTGAGAGGGGCGTGGGGGTCACGCCCCACCACACGCAGGCACTGGGGATCGTCGGCCACCTCCTGGACCACCAGGGCGGCGCCGCGCAGGGCACCGGCCACCCGCCTACGGGTGAGCAGGGGCGCGGTCCGCGACCACTCGCGGTGGCAGCGCACCAGCAGCGCCCCCGACCCGGTCAGGGCGGTCACGGTGACCTGCTCCCCCTCCCCGGACAGGGGGAGGTTCTCGGCCCGGGACGCGGCCTGGGCCAGGGTGGCCACCATCGCTGCGTCGGTGTCCAGCAGCGGCAGCGCGGGGGTCGGGGCGGGGAGAGCGGGGGCGGGGCCGGTCAGGGCGGCCCAGGCGGCGCGCAGGCGCCGCAGGACGGTGGGCATGGGCATGGCGGTGTGCTCCTCACAGAGAGTGGTGTTCCATGTCGCACCACGACTGTTCCACATCGCAACACCAGGCGTGGGGGAGGTGAGTGCACTGTCACCCCCAGGACACCCCACGCAGAGGACATTTCCCCAGGTCAGCCAATGCTGGCATCGGCCCCGAACACAGGAATCGGGCCCCGAGGATGCTCGGGGCCCGATTCCGCGCGGGGGCTACCGCTGGGCCAGCCAGCTGGCGTGAGCGGCCACCACCTGGGCCGCACGGTCCCCGTCCGCAGGCTCCTCCTCCACGCCCAGCAGCCGCGCGGCCTCGGCACACACCACGTCGCGCACCTCACTCCACGACCACGCCTGGGCATGGTCCCGTACCTCCTCGGAGACCTGCGCGACCAGGTGCGACAAAAACACCACACTCAGGTCCTCAGCAGCGCGCCCGAACTCCATGCTCAGGGCTGATCGCAGATCGTCCATCTCCTCCCCACCCAGCCCCGGAGCCCGATCACCCGTGGGGCTCACGCTCTCCCACGCCCCTGTCTCCTGAGCCAGCAGCCCCAGGGCATACAGGTACCGGCGCGCCCGCTCGTGATCGGCCTGGGCCGCAGGGTCGCCCTCGGGATGAGTCCACCCATCCCCGGGCACGCGCGCCCCCGACAGGGCATCGACCACGGTGACCGCCCCGGGAGCGGTGCGCCGCACCACGTCCGCCCACCACCACCACGCCGCGACCACATCGGCCCGAGCCACCTGGGCCAGCGCCACCCAGCTGGTGTAGGCGTCCGTGGCCTGACACACCCCGGGATGGCGCCAGGGCGCTGCCTCCTGCCCACCGCCCGCCACCGGGGGCACCGCCATCATCCCCGCGTGCTCCCGCACGAGCAGGAACGCCGCCAGGGCCTCACGCGCTATCTCGCTGTCATTCTGATAATCAGACACACCCAACTCCTTTTCAAAAAAAAGGGGCGGGGTGCGCATTCGAACACCCCACCCCCCTCAGATTTCACTACCAGCTGATGTCCTGCAAGGATTCAATAACCATATCCTCGCAGTAGTACATGTGAATCATTGCGTGCACTGCGTCCGTGGCGGCTGACATTCCGCCATCTATCAGCGCCCGAATCACGTCGTCGGCCGCAGTCGGGGGAATGTAATAGCCAATCTGAATGGTGCGCTGGCGCACGTCCCCGGATTTGCGAATCATGCCGGTGATCGACAACCCGCCCCCACTCGCCGCAGCCCCGGGGCCCAAATTGCCTTTCAATCCCTCCACGCGGCTAGGGATGATGCGCGCCGCACGCTGGGCCCTTTTCAGATCGGCCTTGTGCTCCTCGGAGATCCCTTTCCCGGAGCGATTCAGGGATTTGGCCCAGCGCCGCACGGTAGAGGTGGACACCCCCATTTTCTCGGCCAGCGCCCGCACCCCGCCACCGCGCCCGGCGCCGCCCAGGTTCTTGATGGTGTCCCTGGTCCACGCCCCGTGGGTCTTCCCCTCGGAGGCCGGACTTTTGTTGGTCATGCGCCGGTAGACCTCTTCACCCACGCGCGCATCAAAATTGGCCTGATCGTCGCTCACTGCTTCGTCAGCTCCTTAGCGAACTTCGCGCGGAATGCGTCCATGCTCATGGTGTCCTTGTGGTCGTAGGTCCCCAGCCCTTCCCCCTTGGGGTACGCGGGAGCGTCCTGTCGGGCCATTCCCTTGACAGCGGGGTACCAGATCCCCAGCCCATCCGGAGTGGGGGAGTCCGACGAATACCACACCTCATCGGTGCGCACCAGCATGGGCCATTCACCCGACATCTCGTGCGCCCGAATGATCTTCCGATTCAGATTCGCGCGACCCGTGGCCACCACCGTGTGGTGGAAATCGGGACGGTGCATGAATCGCGTGCCGCGCCGCAGCATTCCCACGGTCTCCCGGATGGTCGCTTTGACGGCGCCCCGGATGCGCTGGGCCTCCTCGTCCTCGGTGTCCTCAGGGATACCGAAATATGCGTCGCGCAGCATCTCGGCGTAATCGCGCATGGCGCGAACCGCAGGTGCCTTGACCGGGGACAGGTAGGCGTCCAGCGGCTCCTGGACCACGGTCGGGTGGTGCTGGGCCACCAGGATTAGCGTCGGTGTCGTCACCGCCACCATCCCGTCATCGTCAGCGTGGCCCACGACCAGGGGCGGCGCGCCCTCGGCTACCCGGTAGCCGTCCGCGCGCCAGGGGATACGCCAGTACCCCGCGCGCTTGGGATTCCACCGCACGCGCCCGGCGTAGATCTGAGCTGCGGCCGAGCACTCGGCGGTGCTCATGGCGGCCAGGTACATCACACGCGCGTCCAGGCAGTGCGCCCACCGGCGCCCGGTGTCGGTCGCGGTGAGCGGGCGCGCGCTGGACGCGTCGCGCTCCCAGGGCGCCACAGCGGCTGGAGTCGATCCGCCGTCCCAGAGCCACGTCACGGCCCGGGGGGTCATCTCCCGCAGGCGGGCCACACCCGTGGTGCCAGCGGTCATCCGGTAGGCGGCGCCCACTCGGGCCCGGTACCCGCCCAGCACCAGCGCGGCCTGTAGCGGGGTGTCCTGCGTGGACAGCAGCCCCGCACCGGACACGCGCCGGTCATCCATCCAGTCCAGCACCGCGATGGTGATGGAGGGCCTACCCTGCCCCCACCAGGAGGTATACGCGCCGATCCCCGCCGCGCTGCCCGACCACCCGGCCCCCTCGGCCTGGTCGTAGGCCTCGGGGCGCTTGGTGCGGCTGGTGATTTTTTTCGGGGCCGCCCACGCCTTGGCGGGGTAGCCCACCGTCCGCGCCATCTCGGCGGTGACGGCCACGGTGCCGCCCTCGGGCATGAGCCCAGCGATCCGGTCCAGGAACCTCCCCATCCCCTCGGCGCCCCATTCCAGGTCCCAGCACTGGCCGGTGTCAGCGATGATCTGGTCGCCGTCCACGCCCAGCGCCAGCACCGCAGCGCCCTCGGTCTCCTCGGGGCCCTCCTGGTCCTGGGGGGCCTGCTGCGGCTCCTGCTGGGCCACCGGGACGGAGACAGCGGCCGCCGGGGTCACCTCCTCCTGGGGGGCCTGCTGCGGCTCCTCCTGGGCGCCGCCCGGGGTCGAGTCAGCGGCGGGGGAGTCCAGCACCGGGGCCGGACCCACGGGCCCCACCGAGGCGCGCGGCGCGTCCGGGGCCGTACCGTCCTCGGCGTCGCCCAGGTCCGGCCAGATCACCTCAGGCCGCAGCATCACCAGCGCCACACGGTCCTGTAGCGCGCTGATCCAGGTACGCGTGGTCCCCGCGTTTTTGCCCTGCGACCTCTGGGGGGAGGGCAGCGCCGCCCCCGCCCGCAGCAGCGCCCCGGGCAGCGACCGCGCCGTCATCCCCGCCACCCGCACATCACGAGAGGCCTCGGTCAGGATGTGCAGGGACGCCCCGCTCACCCCCACCGCGCTCCGGTCCGGGAGCCAGTACAGCGCCACGCCCCGCCCATGCGGCTGACCGCTCACGCGGCTGATGCCCAGCTCGGAATCGGGGCGGCCCGGCACCCGCGCGCCGGGGGTCCCGTCCGGGCCGCACACGTGCGCCCGTCCGGCCACCAGGGCGGTGCGGACCACATCACCCACAGCGGTGCCCAAATCGTCAGTGCGAGAGGCACGGTCGTGCGTCTGCGCGTGCTGATGCACCAGGCTGGGCGCCAGCTGCGCGGCGGCGTAGTCCACCAGGGACCGGGCCTGATCGGCGCCCAGCTGCGCGGCCTGGGCGATGAGCACCAGCCCACCCAGCATCTGCGCGGCCGAGCGCACCACCTGGCCCATGCCCAGGGCGGCGCCGTCCCAGTCGGGCATGAGGCGGTCCATGTGCGCGGCCAGCACCCGCAGGGCGGCGGCGTCGGCGGCGTCCACCACACGGGTGGCCTCCTGGCCCTGGGCCTGGGCCAGGCGGGTGATGATCGCATCGCCCAGGGCGCGCACCGAGGGGCCCACCCGGTCAGCGTGGCGAACCCCGTCCTCCCCCAGGTCCGCCCACCACTGCGGGCGCGCGTCCCCCTCCTGTAGGTGCATCATCACGGTGCGACGCATCAGGGACGCCTGGACCTGGGGCATGGTCTGGGCGGTGATCATCACCGGGGAGCGCACGAACCGCATGCTCTGCGATTCTGAGGGGTCCCTGCGCTGGCGACCGCGCATCCCCGCGCCGTTGCCCACGCTGCGGATGATCCGGTCGAGTTTGGTGATGACCTCGGAGGACTCGGCCCCGCCCGACTCACCGGTCAGGGCCACGTCATCGGCCAGGGAGGGCACGTCGGCATCGGAGTCCAGCCGCATTTCCAGGTGGGCCAGGGTGTCACCCATCACCCGCACCGTGGGCGGCGGCGGGAACGCGTGCCGCAGCACCAACCCCCGCGCCAGCGTCGTGCAGGAGGTTTTCCCGATCCCGGGGCTACCGGTGATGACCAGCGCCGCCGTCACGGGACGGATGGACTGGGCCAGCGCCCGCGCCCCCACTCCCAGCGCGACCAGCGGCGCCCACCCGCCGTGGTGGGCGATCTCGGCCAGGTGGGCGCGCACCGTCGCGGCGTCGGGGGTGTGGGGGTAGGGCGCGGCCAGCGTGGCCACCTGCGCGTCGGGGGTGTAGACCAGGGCGATCGGGCGCCCGGCCGGGACGGTGGTCCCGTCGTGACGCACGAACACCCGCTGGTCGGGGAACTCGGGGTCGGTGTGCCAGCCGGTGCGGGTGGTGGCCCTGATCCGGGGCGCCTCCGCGCCCAGGAGTCGCACCACGTTGTGGAGTACGTCACGTACCTGTCGGGTGCCCACGCCCACGGCTGCGGGGTAGTGGTCCCAGACCTCACCCGTGCGCAGTTGCTGGGCGGTGACGGTGCGCACGTCCGCGCCCACGGCCACCTGGTAGTGGACCTGGGCAACCGAGCCGAGGTCATCAGGGGTGACCAGCACCCGCTGGACCTCGGGGAGCCAGCGCAGGACCGTTTCCGGTGCGGGGGCGTCCCCGGTGGCGGTGCGGCGGGCGGTTTTGCGGACACGCACCAGGCGGGGGGTGCGGGTGTCCACATACCAGCCAGGGGAGCCGGGGACCTCGGTCGGAGCGGGGTGGGGCAGGAGCACGACACGGGCGTCGGTGGTGGTCATCGGGTCTCACCCGCCCGACCTGCGACATCAGCGGGGAGGGAGTTTACGGACACCGTGTGTGACCGATTGTGGGAGATGACTACACAACGGCCGCAGAGGCCGTATAGTGGGGAACGCAAAACAGGGCTCCGCCCTATATATGGCATCTGGTGAGAGTCCGCCAAGATCAAGCACCAGATGCGAAGCTTCCCGCCCCGGCCAATCGGCCGGGGCGGCTTCAGTTGTGTCTGCCATCATGCCGGACCGCAGTCCCACATGTGGCCGCAGTGATCATTTCGTGGCCGGTGTCGGCCGCGATGAGCACGAATGTCCGTTTTCGTGGGACGCGTGTGGTAGCCGTGACGCCAGACGCGACGTGGGAGACAATACCCAGGGTCGGCCATGCTTGCCAACCATGACACAAGAAAATCTTGGCACGCCCATTCAAGGCTTGCCAACCTTGGCAACCCTGTGCAAGGGTTGCCCTCATGCGACTACTAGAGAGGCCGCCACACATGGCCGCCACCCCGAAGAAGACGAAGAAGTACCACCGCGTCCTGTGCGGCAAGCCCACCGTGGACCTGGTGAACTTCTCCGCTCTGCCCCAGCTCACCGCGCGGGCCGGACGCAAGCTCACCCAGGAGGAGGTGGTGGACGCGCTCATCCAGGTGGGCGCGGCGCACCTGGATGAGGTGGCCCCGCTGCTGGCACCCCCGACCACCGAGACCGACACCGAGGACTCCCCCCAATGACCACCCACCCCCTGCGGTTCGTCGCCTGCCTGGGCGGCATCACCCTGGCCGCAGCCACCGCCACCGCCACCCTGACCGGCGCCGCCACGATCGTCTCCCAGGCCACCGGCCTGGGGACGCTCCCGGCACTGGCCCTGACCGCGATCACCGAGGCCGCCCTCCTGGGCGCGGCCACGCTGGCCGCCCTGCGGGAGGCGTGATGGACACCGCTACCGCCCTGCGGCTGGCGCGCGCCGCGTGGTCCTCTCTGCCCGAGGCCGCGCAGGGCACCATCGCCGTCATCCTCACCCTGGTGCTGGTGGCGGGCGGCGCGTGGCTGGGCTACGTGGGCGTGCGCGCCCTGTGGCGCCACGCCACGGCCCTACTCGCCCGAGCGCGCCGGGTGCGCGTCAGCGCCGAGACCCTGTACGAGACGGCCGCGCCGATCGGCCTGGGCGTGGTCATCCTGCTCCTGGTGTTCCCCGGCCTGGTCCATTTCGCCCAGGACATCGCGGGCATCCGGCCGCCCCTGTCGTGGCTGGTCATCGTGGTGGTGGAGTTCCTGGCCCTGTGGTTCGCGATCGTGCGGTTCCGGGAGGCCCAGCGAGGCTACCCGGCGCCGGTCGCCACCGTGATGACCTGGGTGGTCATCTGCGCGGCCTCCTACCTCCAGCGCACCAAAGCCGAGGCCGACCCCACCGTGGAGCCCGCAGGGGTGCTGTTCCTCGGAGCGCTGCCGTTCGCGCTGGGCGCCGTGGTGGAGTTCGCGCTGCACATGCGCCGAAAAAGGGTCGCCGACGAAAAGACCCACAAGCGCAACCGCAACGTCGACGCCATTCTCAAAGCGCACCCGGTCGAATACGCCCAGCTGCGCATCAAGCTCGCCGCGCACCCGGAATGGACCACCCCGCAGGCTCTGCACGCCGTCCGGGTGGACCGTGCCAGCGCCGTTTTGATGGAGCTGCGCGAGGCTCGCAATTCTCCGATGACGACCGTCCCTCAGCGGCTGGAGGAGGGCACCCGGAGGGAATTGCGCCGGAATCGCAAGGAGGTGGCCGTGGCCCAGCGACTGAACGAAAAGCGGGACGCCCTCATTCACCGTTTGGAAAAGCGCGCTATTCGGCACATGACCCGTTTGGGATTCGCGGGTGAGCCCACCGAATCGCGCGCGGTGGACCTGCTGCGCGCCATGCAGGTGCGTACCCGGGTGGGGGAGGTGGCCGGTCTGGACTACTCCCAGAGGGAGACCACCCTGTCCATCCTGGGGACCATGGTGACCACCGAGGAGGGCACCCCGGGTACCTCCCAGGGCGCCGGAGGTACCCCGGGTACCCGCCGGGTGGGTGCCGGGGTACCCGACGCCGAGACCGGAGGTACCTCGGGTACCTCGCAGGCGGGTACCGTACCCGGCGCACGGGTACCTGGTACCCCGGATCAGGCGGGTACCACCCCGGGCGCTGGTACCCAGGCGGGTACCGCACCGGCAGTGCACCCGGCCAGGTACCTCTGGCAGGAGGGGCCGAGTAACCCCCCCGACGAGGGGTGGGTACCCACCACCCAGGACGCACCCCAGGGCGCGGGTACCGTCCCCGGCGACGCACCCACCCAGGAGGTACCCGCGCAGGTCAGCGCCCAGGTACCTCGGGGTACCTCGGGGGGGGACCGTACCCCGCCCACCCCCGGCGTGGTACCCGCCCAGACCCTGGGCGCCCCCGGTGCCGAGGCTGACGCGGTACCCGCGCCGCAGGCGGGTACCCCCGCCACTGAGGCGGGGTACCCCACTGCGCACACCACCCCCGACGCCCCGGGTACCTCCCAGGCGCGTGGTACCCGAGCCGGGGTTTTTGGTACCTCCCCCGAGGTACCCGCCCAGCCGCAGACACCGCAGGCGGGTACCCCCGCCCCCGGCGCCCAGGACGCGGGTACCCCCGAGGTACCCGACGCGGGTACCTCGGGTACCTCCGTGGGTACCTCGGGAGGTACCTCGGGTACCTCCCACCCCGAGGAGGGGGACGACGACCCCGAGGACGATGGTCCCCAGGGGGGTGGCACGCCCACCCCGGAGCCCAATTCCACGAAGAAGGCGACCATTATGACGTTGCTTGACCGGCACCACGGGGACACGTCGAAGGTGCGCGCGGTCATGGACTCTGACACCTATCAGAATGTGTTCGGGGAGACCGCCAAGAGCGTCGTCTACCGGGTGCGAAATGAACACTGGTTGCCCGAAGTCCTGCACGCGCTTTACATGGAGAAGGGGAATCGCGTCCACGTTATCGCGGAACTCGAAAAGCGCATGATTTCCTATAACCCGGACAAGGTGAATCCGATTTTGGATGAGCTGGTTTCGGAGAACAAGAATGTCCGCCCGATTCGGCCTCTGGCCGCAGCTCAGGAAGGTTAAGAAATGCGCACCGACATCGACTGGGAATCGCTCTACCGGCAGGGACGATCCCCGCTGATCCGCAGTATCGGCATCGGTACCGGAAAGTCCACCACCGCGCGTGAGTACCTGGTCCGCGTGATCGAGCGGCGCCAGCTGGCCGTGGTCGCGCACCTGGCCGAGTTCGACCAGCACGGCAACCGCTACCGGCGCGCGATCTGCGCGCCCAGGACCTGACCGCACATGAGACGGGGTGGCCGCCCAGTCGCCAAACCAGGAGCGGCCACCCCACCCGAACCCACCCACATAGCCGCAGGAAGGCCGGTTTCGTCATGCTCTCACACCGTGACCCGTTCGACCCCCGCCCCGAGCCCGCCCCCACCCCCGCCTCCGAGCCCGTTGAGACGCTCCTGAGGTGGTGGCTGGGCATCCCGTCCGGGAGGCGCCGCACCCTGATCTACCTCGGCGGCGTGGGCAGCGCCGCCGGTCTGGGCGCGGCCGCGCTCACCCCGCCCGCCCTGATCCCCCTCGGAGTCCTGGTCCTGGGGCTGGTCAGCGCCGGAGGCGCGGGGTACCTGGTGGGTGGGGCCCTGTCCCACCCGCCCCAGGACATCGGGGACACCGAGGACGTCTCGGGCTCCCAGGGTGCGCAGGTAGGGGAGGGGCAGCGATGATCTCCCGTACCCGCCGCACCTGTACCACCGCCGCTGAGGCGCCGCGCACCTACGCCTGCTCCTGGTGCGGGCGCACCACGGGGCTACTGCCCGCCGACACCGCCCCCGCCGATCGGATCTGCGACGCGTGCGTGGACGGCCGCCTGATGTGGACCCGCTAGACCCCTGACCAGTACGAACGCCGGGTGGGGCCGTCTCGGCCCCACCCGGCGCACCACCGACAGGAGAGACCTGCATGACCGCCGCGATCATCACCACCCTGCCCGACGCCGAGAGCGCCCACCTGGTCACCGTCTACCGCCCCGGCGCCGACCCCCAGGCGATCCTGGTCACCCTCACCCCCGCCCAGCACCAGCAGTCGCCGCCCCCGGTGCGCCAGGCAGCGGAGCAGGCCCTGCACGCCCACGGGTGGGTGCTGCTGACCCCGGGTCGCTGGACCGGCACCGAGCGCGGCCCCCGCGCCCTGGTGCGCCGTCTGGTGACCGCCCCGCCCGGATGGGCGCGCCGCCCCCTGGACCAGATCCCCGTGGGCGCCACCATCGCCGTGGGGGTCGACCCCCACGGCGCGCCCTGCCTGGACCTGGGCGCCGGAGAGCCCACCTGGTCCCCGCTGGACCCCGGCACCACCCACGCGATGCTGGACAGCGCCCCCAGGGACCTGGTGGACGACCAGGGTCAGCCGCTGGCCGCTCACCTGGTGGACGTCACCTACCGCCCCCCGGGCGCAGCCGTGGCGCGCACCGTCACCGTGGCGCGCACCGCCCACGTGTGGACCACCGCCCCCTGACCACCCGCCCGCCCCGGGGGGCGGGGCCCCACACCATCGGCCACCCCGCCCCCGCACCCCGAGGGAGACACGCCATGGCGCCCGCGTCGCCGCTGCTGCTGGGCCACACCCCCAGCGGCCACCCCCACACCTGGGCCCCCACTCCGGGCCGCCCCCACCTGGCCCTGATCGCCGGGGCCGGGGCCGGTGCCACCACCTGGGCCGCCCACCTGGTGGCCGCACACCTGGCCCACCCCCACCACCGTGCCGAGATCATCACCCACACCCCCGCCCCCTACGCCCACCAGGTGAGCGCGGCCCCAGACCGCGCACGGGTCTGGACACCCGGCCACGCCCTGGGCGTGGCCGGGGAGCTGGCCGCGCTGGCCGGGGACGTGGCCGATCTGGCCACCACCACCGGACACGGGGCGCCGCCCCCGCCGGTGCGCGCGCTGCTGGTGGTGGACTCCTGGGCGCTGGTGTGGGGCCGCAGGGAGCTGCGCGGTCTGCTGGAGCACCTGCGGCACCTGGCCACCCACGGCCCCCGGGTGGGGCTCCACCTGGTGGTGCGCTCCCACCAGCCGCCCCGGGGGCTGGCCACCGACCACTGGTCCCTGGCCACCTCCCGGGTGGGCCCCCACGTGGCCGCGCGGCTGGGCCACGCCCACCCGCGCGGGGTGGTACCCCGCCCGCCGCGCACCGTGGGCCGCTGGGCCGTCTCCACCCCCACCGGGTGGCAGACCATCACCGCCCCAGCGCCCGCCCGCGCCGCGCTGACCAGCTAACTAGACTCACTGACACCCCGGCCCACGAGGCACACGCCTCAGCACTGGAGGACCCCTCATGTTCCTGCCCAGCCCCAGTTCCGCCTCCCCCCACGAGCTGCGGCGCCTGCGCGCCGACATGGAGCGCGACCAGCGCCGCGCCCGCGCCTCCCGGAGCGGCCCCGGATTTTTCGCCTACTCCTGGCGGTGGCTCTCAGGTAGTCCGATGGACGGTATGCCGCGAACGGACGCCACGTGGCTGCGTCCGGCCACGATGAGCGTGGACCCCGTCTACCGGGGGCGGTTCTATACGCGTCCTCGGTTGGCGCGCGCCGGGATGCGCACCGGCTACAGCCTGGTCCCGCCCGCGCTGGGCGCGGGGTGGTGGGCCCACGCTCCGGCCACGTACACGCTGGTGGCCCTGGTGGCGGTCCTGATCTCGGTACGCGCCGCGTGGAGGATGACCATCGCCATCCTCAACTCCCGGCACCAGCGCAAGCTGGTGGAGCCGCTGGCCAAGCTCCTGGCTCCGGTGCTGGAGGTGACCGAGGGCACCGCGATTCGTGGGCTGGAGGTCCCGCGCACCTACCTGTCCGACCCCGAGTCGGTCATCCGCCTGGCGCTGCCGGACACCTGGCGCCCCGACCAGGTGGACCAGGCCAGCAAATACATCCGGGTGCGGCTGGGCGGTGAATGGAATAGGTCCATCACCAAAACCTCCCCCTATTTCGTGCGGTACACGCACAAGCCCGCGCCCCCCTCCTATCTGAGTTTTTCTGACGTGCGGGAGTACCTGGAAAAGGGCGGCCACGGCACTCCGCTGATGGGGCTGGGGACGGAGCAAACCGAGATCCGGTTGGATTTCGACCAGGAGTCCCCGCACGTCGGAATGAGCGTCGGAACCGGTGGCGGTAAATCGTCGTTTTTCCGGCTGATTATCGCGCAGATGGCGTTTCATGGCGTGAAGCATTTTACGGTCATCGACCCGAAAATGGTCTCCCTACAGGGGATGGACGACGTCATTCCTGGGCTGAAGATCTATGACGAGATCGAGGCGGAGTGGGCCGCCATTTCTCGGTTCCGCGCGGAGATGGATCGCCGCTATCAGATCCTGAAAGCAAATCCGAACGCTACGTTCGACCGAATGGTTCTCATCCTGGAGGAGCAAAACAGTTTCGCGCTCGAATCGCAGCTGTTTTGGAAGGAAGTCAAGGAAAAGGGCGACCCTGCCACTCCGCCAATCTGGGCGGATATCGCATTCATTCTGCTCAAGGCCCGTCAGGTCAACATGAATGTCATCGCTGCCTATCAGCGCATGGACGACAAATCCACGGGCAGTATGGGTTTGCGCGACCAATTCGGAATGAAACTCCTGTCCCGATTCTCACCCTCCCAGTGGGACATGCTTGTCGACACCCGACCCCGTGCCCTGGACAGCTCCATCAATGGACGTTGGGTGGCGGTTCTCAATGGCATTCACCGCCAGGTGCAGGTGCCCTATCTGTCATTGTCGGATGTGGAGGAGTTCATGCGACCCATCACCCACCCGCCCCTGTCCCCTCGGGGTGTCCCCTCGGGTGTGGGCGCGCCCCTGTACGAGGTCACGGGTGGGTCAGGGGACGCGGGGGACAGGGGACACCGGCGCCCCAGGGAGCAGGCGCGCATCCTGTCCACGCCCCCGCCGCACCTCATTCACGGTATGCCGCCCGAGGTGAGTAAAAAGGTTCACCAGCAACCGGTAGAGGAGCGCTACACCCTCAAGGCGGCCTGCAATGATGGCATTATCCCCGTCAAATGGGACACTGCGAAAAGGCGGCGCACGCGCGCGGGGGAGTCGTTCCCGAAGGGTCAGGAGGGCCCGGGCGGAATGACCTACACCAAGGGTCAGCTCTGCGAATTTTTCGGGGTTTCAGAATTCGCTGAGAAAGACGGCACGAGCCTGTAGGATGGGAAGAGATCCCGGGGCCGCACCCACAGGGGTGCGGCCCCCTTTTTTTGTTCCTCTAGGAGAGTGTATGCATATTCCAATGTGGGTCGAAGATCCTGACTCCTACCCCAGCCGGAGCCAGCAATTGAAAGACATCACCCAAGCGTCAAGGAAAATCCTCTCCGACCCCGATTCCATCATTGTAGACACGGAAACGACCGGCCTTCGAGGAAAGGCGAAGATCGTGGAATTCGCCGCCATCTCGGCCCACGATGGAAAAGAACTCGCCAATTTCCGAGTCAATCCTCAAGTGCCAATAGAGCCCAGGGCACAAAGCATCCACGGTATCAGCGCCGAGGACGTCGCCGACGCCCCCACCTGGGGGGAGAAATTCCCGCCCCTATGGGACGAATGGAAGGCGCGCGGGGTGAGCTCAATCGTCATCTATAATTCAAGTTTCGATATCCGCCTGATGCGCCAGTCCAGCAAGCCCCACCCCGCCGCATATGCGGCATTCGGCGAGTTCATGAAACTCGAAATCAAATGCGCGATGATGGCCTACTCCGCATGGTGCGGAGAATGGCAGGACTGGTCACAGGACTACCGCTGGCAAAAACTCCCGGGCGGGGACCACACCGCCCTGGGCGATTGCCACGCCACCCGCCAGGTACTGCGCATCCTGGCTGGGGAGGGTGCGGCATGACCCCAGCCCCGCGCGCACGGGCCCGCCCGCGCTCTACACCGCCCGGTGTGGGTCGCCCCGCACGTGCGGGGCCCGCTGGCGCCCCATGGGTCACGGGCACGGTGGTCACACGCGTGCACGTCCCCCGCCCCCTGCGTAGGCCTGACCGGCGGCGGGACCACCCGGGATTCCTCATTGTCATTACAATGACATATTGGTATGCTCGCTTCTGTTCTCACCCCGGGGACGCCCCACAAGCGCCCCCACATCAGAAAGGGACCACATGACCACCCACACGCACACCCCCTCCTACCTGGCCCTAGACGCCATCGGCACCTACGTGGACGCCACCCCGCAGGGGTACGTCGGCGCCCTCCTGGGCCTGACCGGAGACCAGGCCCCTCTGTGGTGGAGCGCCACCTCCGGGCCGCTGGAGATCATCGCGGGCACCGGGCGTGGGAAAACGGCGCTGGCCCAGTCCGTGGCCGCGCAGCTGGTCCGCAAGGGCGAGGTCGCCGAGATCGTCATCATCGGCCAGGAGGACGAATGGGCCCCCCTGGTCCCCGATCTGGCCGATCTCGTGTTCCCGGCCGTCTCCATGGTCGATTCCTACGACCATGAGGCCGTCGCCGACGCGGTGGCCACCGTGACCAGCCACGTGCGCCAGTCCCACACCGCCCGCTACCTGCACGGCGTGACCGACACCAGCGAGAGCACCGTGCTCATCTGGGATGAGCCCGACCGCACCCTGTCACGCCTGCACCAGGAGCCCATCCCCGCCACCTACCACCGCATCCGCGAGGCCCTGTCCCTGATCCGCGTAGAGGGGCCTGGCCTGGGAGTCCACTCCGTCACCACCCACATCCCCACCGCCGCCCCCCGCACCGGCACCCCCGCCCGCAGGGCCGTGGCCGGTCTCTCCCGCGCCCAGGCCACCATCGTGCTGCCCGGGGGTGCGGCCACCGAGCGCCACCACCCCGGACAGTGGTACGTCGCCGACCACGCCACCCCCGGGGCCGCAGCCCCGGCGCTAGTCCAGGCCCCCCACCTGGACCGCACCCGCCTGGCCCAGTTCCTCCTCTAGTCTCAGAGGCGACCCACCGGGGTCGTCTCCACATCAACAGCCCTCCACCACCTGGTGGAGGGCTGTTTCGTGTTCCCGTCCTAGACCACCCCCGGGGCCGCTACCGTGGCGGTGCGGCCACGGTGGCCGTAGGGGATGTGCGTGGGGTACCCACAGCACAACGGCCCCCACCCGTTGGGTGGGGGCCGTTCTTGTGGGCCCCACAGGAGGTGTCCGCCAGACCTCAGACCTGGGGACCAGGAGTGCTCACGCAGCGGGTGGCCAGGGAGCCGGACGCGGCGTCCTGCGAGGCAGGGGAGGCGGGGGCGGGGGCGGGAGGGGAGACGTGGGATCTGGCTCGGGCGGCGACAGGGTCCCGGCCCGATCAGCGATAATCCGATCGGCCACAGCGGCGGGATCGGTCACGGTCATGTGCTGGGCGTGGCCGTGACGGTCCAGCCACCGGAACAGGCCCGATCCCAGGGGGACGGTCACCTGTACCTGCCCCAGGTACTCCCCAGCGGTCAGAGTGGGAGCCGGGTGGGGTGTCCCAATATGGTGCCTGTGTCCGATCTGGTGACCGATTGAGCGCCGTTGAAGTTCTACGCCCAGGGCAGCGAGATGCTGTGCGCGATTTGCCATGTCACCAGCGTGATGCACACCACGCCACCATTCCAGTGATGCTGATATAGCCGTGAGGAGTCTGTACAAATCTGAGCAGAGATTGCAATCATCTGAGCATGAATGAGCGAACATTTGCCTCGGAGCTGGTACGCCTGAGGGCACACTCCCCCCACACCCAGCGGACTCTGGCCGCAGAGATCTCCCACGCCGCAGGCTCCATTTCCAATTGGGAGCGCGGCAAGCACCTCCCCTCGGTCACCATCGCCCACGCGCTGGACTCCGCACTAGGCGGACAGGGCGGCCTAGTTGCCCTCTGGGAGGATGCCAAAAGCGCCGGTGGCGTCCCCGCCCACCTGCGCGGAGACGTGGCGCTGCTGGGCCGCTCCCGGGCGGTGGAGATCGTGAGCCCTGGGGGCGTGCCGGGCCTGGTCCAGCACCCGGCCTACGCCCACTGGGCCCTCCTACTCGGCCGCCCCGCCGACAGCCCCTCGGCGATCCGGGAGCGAGTCACCTCCCGGTGCAGGGTCCTGGACACCGCCGCAGCCGATGTCCGCATCACGGTCCTGTTCCCCACGTCCGCGCTGCACGCGGCCCCGCCCGAGGTGGCGCGCCTACAGGCCGAGCACCTGGTGCAGCTGATCGATGCGGGCCGGGTCACCGTGCACCTGGTGCAAGGCGGCCTGCCCGGGGTCACCGCCCCGTTCAGCCTGTATCGCCTCCATGACGGGCACACCGCCGCCACCACGGATCACGCCACGGGTAGCGTGGATCTCGGACCGGCCGACGTCACGTTTTTGCAGGATGTGGCCCGTGCGGCCCTAGCGGATGCGGCATCCTCCACCGCATCCGCCCTGATACTGAAAGAAAAGGCAAATGAATACAAATAGGGCAATCGCCACAGAGGGATTCAAAAAGTCCTCTTATAGCATGAACGGCGCGAATTGCGTCGAATGCCGAGTTGGGGGCGACAAAATCGACATTCGTGACACACAGCACCGGCCCCTAGGGCATATCTCCGTCCCAGCCTCGGAATGGCTCAGACTGCTGGCCTCTAGCCGATAGCCTGGGAGTTCTCAGGGGGGATACTCCCGCCACTCAGGGAGCCCCACGGCCCCGCCAGCAAATTGCTGGCGGGGCCGTTTTTGTTTGGTGGGGGGTGAATCCGCGGTAAGCCCCCGCCCGCGCCGCTCCTCGGTCACCTCCTGGTGGTGATCGGCCGTGGGCCGGTGTCCACCGCCCCGCAGTCGCACAGTCATACCGTCGTGCAGTCACATCCTGGGCCCCCGCCCGGCGCCCGCGCCCCGTGGGAGGTCTGGCGGTCCGTCGCCCTGGCCGTGCCTCCTGGGTCGTAGGGCCGCCAGCCGCAGCTGGCCGCAGGCCGGTGGCACCATCCACGCGCCTCCCCGGCCCCACCTCGGCCCCTCGGGCGCCTCCTCCTGGTCCGCAGGCGCCCAGCCGCAGCTGGTGTCCGCCATCCCGCGCCGCTCCTCGGTCACGTCCTCGGTCACGTCCTGGGTCACCTCCTGGTGGTGATCGGCCGTGGCCGTGGGCCCGGTGTCCACCGCCTCGCAGTCGCGCAGTTATGCCGTTGTGCAGTCACGTCCTGGGCCGCAGGCCCGTGCGCGGCCCTGGCGCCCTGCCCACCTCCTGGCCGCAGACCCCCGGCCCGATGCAGTCGTGCAGTTGTGCAGTCATCCCACTCTGGTGGTGCCGGGCGCCC
>NZ_JBIAGA010000032.1:0-23501 GCF_042869555.1 Nocardiopsis sp. NPDC006938
CTTGGGCGAGGGAGTTCAGGTGTTGCGTCACAACAAGACCATGGGCTCCCTCGCCTCATGCTCAGACCACGCACCCCTGGGAATTACTCATCTAGACGCCGATGCCGCCCACACCCGAGCCCAAGTCCGTACCCTGCTGGACCAGGACCCCTCGCACCAGATCCTGGACACGCTGGAGACCGATGTCGACCACCTGTGCCGCACCTACGTGCACACCCCACTAGTCGATCTGTATCCGCAGATCAGCGCTCGCCGCCGCGACGCCCTCACACTGCTCGGAAGCCTGTCCCGTCCCGACCAGTCCCAGCGCGCCCACACAGCGGCCGCGCGCTTGGTGGGGTTACAAGCCCACGCGGCCATGGACACCGGCTCCTACACCACCGCTAGCGGCCACGCCCAGGCCGCCCGGGCCTTGGCCGACCGGACCGGTGACCCTGCCCTGCGCGCCTGGGTGTGGGCCCTGCACAGCCTCATCGCCTACTGGGACCGCCGCCCTGCCGACGCCCAGCGCGCTGCCGAGAACGGGCTCACCCACCAGGTCACCGACAGCAACCTGGCCCGCCTACATGCCCTGCGCGCCCGAGCAGCTGCCGCCCAGGGGGACACGGGCACCGCCCGGGCCGCCATCGGCGGCGCCACCGAACACGCAGGCCACGAGGCTCTACCCGGCGTCCTGGGGTTTCCCACCGGAAAGGTCCACACCTACGCGAGTACGGCCCTGCTCGCCCTGGACTCCCTGCCGGATCGGCGACGCAGCATCGCCCACGCCGAACGCGCGATCGCCCTGTACGGCGCAGGCGCGGACCGCTCCGTGGGCGATCTGCTGGCTGCCCGCTTGGATGTGGCCACAGCGCACCTGCGCGACCACGACGCTGACGGAGCACTGGAACAAATTCAGCTCGTCACCGCAGTCGCACCCGGACACCGCACCGCCAGCATCACACGCCGCGCCCGCCGCCTGGCCCCGCTCCTGACCGACAACCACGCTGTCTCTGCCCGCAGGGCCCGCGATCTGCTGGCTGAGTTCGTCCGCACCCCTATTCCCGCCCTGGGCGGCAGCACGTGATGATGACCCACATGAACCACCGCAGCGACGACCGCCCCGACCGTCCACAGGCCTCCACCGACCATGCCGTGCTCACCGACGCCTACACCGACGGCCAGCCTCTCACCGCCCGCCAACGCCTTTACGATCACCAGACCCCGCAGTACGACCTGCCCAGCATGGCCCTAGAACAGATCGGCGACCGAGCAGGGATGTGGCTGGATGCCGGCTGTGGGAACGGCTACCATCTCCACCGCATCCGCGCGCAGCGGCCTGACGTGCGGGTAATCGGGCTGGACCTGTCCGCGGACCTACTCGCCGAACTAGGCGGAGCAGTGTTGCGCGCCGACGCCGCACACCTACCCTTGCGCACCGGGAGTGTCCAGGTAGTACTGATGATGCACATGCTCTACCACGTGACCGAACCCGACCGGGCACTGACTGAGGCCGCCCGCGTCCTGGAGCCCGAGGGAGTCCTGATCGCCTCCACCAACTCCCGGACGGACAAGACCGAACTGGACAGTTGGTGGGCGCAGGCTGCTGCAGATGTGCTCGGCAATCCCACCGGGCCCAAACGGGTGAAGCTCTCCGACCATTTCCCAGCCGAGACAGCGACCGCCGCGGTGGCCGCTCACTTCAACAAGGTGACGATGATCGACCTGGACGGAGTGATCGAAGTCGACACTCCCGCCCCGATCTTGGCGCACTACGCCTCCTACCGAGCCTGGGCCCACCAGACCGGTGTGCCATTCGAGGCAACCCTTGAGCAAGTCGGGCATCTGCTGCGCTCCAAGCTGGAAGACGGGCCACTGCGGATCAATACCCGCCAAGTGATGCTCGTTGGCAGCCACCCCCTGGAACATGGGTCTCCAACAAAGGGCCCAACGCCATCCTGATGGAAGAGAAAACGGTCTGACTGTGGGCAACCTGGCGAGCAATCCGGCATCCCTGGAGACCACGATGGTGGTCCTGGACTTCGAAGCGACGCCCCCGCAGGCCGCCCTCCTCAACCCATCGAAGTGGCCGCTCTGGCGCTGCACTGCGCTGCCGGACGCTGGAGGGAGACCGGCCGCAGCACTTCCCTCATTCGCCCGCCCGCCTTCGCCCCGGTGACGGCCGCCACCACGGCCCTGAACGGCCTGACCCCCCAACAGCTCGCGACGACCCCGCCCCCCGCCCAGGCGCTGGCGGTACTGGACCAGCGCTTCACCACAGGCACCCGGTATCTGCTGGTGGCCCATCACGCCGCTACCGAGGCCAACCTCATCTACCACCAGCGCGAGCACTGCCCGACCCTGGCCCGCATCAACCTGATCGACACCATCGCGCTGTCTCGTTCCGGGTGTGATGGAGGCTCTGGCATGTCCTGAGTTTGGTGGAGCCGTTTTTCTGGATTCTCAGGCCACGGTGCTCGATTTCTTGTTCTCAAGCTCTACGGGTGCCAGCCAGCCGATCGCTGAGCTGATTCCCATCCAAGCATCGCATAAGCAAATAATCACAACAAGGCCTCGCATCAGTTTTTAATAGATGATTGGCAGGTGACAACAGGAATGATTTGCAGCAATTGCGGGAAATCTCGTGTCGGTATTCACAAGTTCTGCCCGCGTGTTCCTGACGGCTTCTGGAGGTGTCTTGCCGTGGTCGAGGCCACTCGGGCCCGTGACGCCCCACCGCCGTTTCCTCGCCCAAGGAGGCCGCACCCGACCTCATGCATGAGGCTCTGGCTTGGGAACGGGAACACACCGGCAGCCCAGGCCCGAACCGACGGGCGCGTTTGATCGAGGTGCTGGCGAAGGCTCCATCCGGACATGCTCGAGGAGCAGGGTGATCTCGCCTTTGTCGGGGCGGACGGGCGTCCATCCCTGCGTGCGCGAAGAGAAGACGGGGAAACCCCGCTGAACCTCGCGCCGGATCAGGTCCATCCCCGCGTGCGCGGGGAGCAGCGGATGCCTTCAGGGAGCTGGGGGCGGAGGGTGGGTCCATCCCCGCGTGCGCGGGGAGCAGGAGAAGACGCAAAAGGCCGAGGTCAACCCGGTGGGTCCATCCCCGCGTGCGCGGGGAGCAGCCCTCCCGCGCTGCGGGACGGGCGCCGGGCAGGGGTCCATCCCCGCGTGCGCGGGGAGCAGTGGCTGTCAGGGGGTCCGGGTCCCGCCTCCGGGGGTCCATCCCCGCGTGCGCGGGGAGCAGTTGACCGTGATCGCGTTGACCGGTTCGCCGTGGGGTCCATCCCCGCGTGCGCGGGGAGCAGCGATGCGGAGTTTTACCTACTAAGGGCGACCCGGGTCCATCCCCGCGTGCGCGGGGAGCAGGCGGGAGACCGCGCTGCGGGAGGACAACCCCTGGGTCCATCCCCGCGTGCGCGGGGAGCAGGCGGCGGTGCGTGAACCTCATGCGGCCCTCCTGGGTCCATCCCCGCATGCGCGGGGAGCAGCCGGACTCGCGCCACAGCCACAGCAGGGTGCGGGGTCCATCCCCGCGTGCGCGGGGAGCAGAAGCAGCTCTCTCGTGGGCGCAAGACCAAGGTGGGTCCATCCCCGCGTGCGCGGGGAGCAGACGTGCACGTCACCACCGAAGGTCCCATCACCGGGTCCATCCCCGCGTGCGCGGGGAGCAGGGTACGGTGTTCACGGTGTTCATCTCCGATGGGGGTCCATCCCCGCGTGCGCGGGGAGCAGCAGGTGTCCAGCGCCAACGTCACCTGGAACCCGCTCGGGAGCACGGGTCCATCCCCGCGTGCGCGGGGAGCAGACTCTTCGACCTGGCAACTTACCAGCGGCAAGCGGCCGTTTTCCCAACTTCTCGAAATACGGACACTGGGAACATACGGATAGCAATCTCCATAGGGCTCAGCGTTTCCCGAATCTGCGTCGGTTGGATGCCTTGCTTCGGAGGGACCGGGACTCCTTGGGACGGTACATCAGAACCGACCGTCTCAGCGTGCCGATTTCACCACCGGTCGGTATTCGACCGCCCCACTGAAACGTGGTCGACGTGAACCTGTCCCAGAACGTGCGTGGGGCCCGGTGGCGTTGTCGCCTCCGGGCCCTGTCCTTCTTGTGTTGGGTTAGGTCAGGATGCCGATGTTGTGGTTCAGGGCCGGGCCGGCGGTGCCCAGGACGTGCAGGCCGTAGAGCAGTGACGCCCCCATGGCGGTGACGGGCCATGCCCACCAGCGGCGCGGGGCGCGGTGACGGCCCCGGGGGCGCACGGGTTCCGGCAGCTCGGTTCGGGCGTTCGCGGCGGCCTGTCGAGCTTCCCGGGCCTTCTGTTCGCGGTGGTGGCGGGCGACCTTGACCCAGTGCGGGACCGGGCCGTGTTGGAGCATGTACGCGACCCGGGGGTTGCCGTGCATCTGGCGGAGCAGGCGTTCCTGCCTGGCCTGATGAGTCTCCTCCCAGGGCATCTCCGGCTGCGGCGATCCCGGCCGAGACGCTTGCGCCTGGGCCGGAACGCGCCGCAAGGAGGATTCCTGAGAAGACGCGTTCCGGGAGGGAACGATCCGAGGGACGGACGTGCGCCGCGGGCGTTCTCCGGAGCGCGGGAACCGGCGGCCTCGGGGCGCGGTCAGGACGGACCGCACCCCATCGCTGAGCTGAGTGCTACCGGTCACCGGACGCCCCCATTAGCCAAGGCCGGAAGGGTGAACTCGGCCCAGATGACCGTGCCCAGCCCCTCGCAGAAGGGGAAGTCCAGCACGGGCCGGAACCCCCACCGGGACGCGAGGTGGCCGACCATCAGTAGACCCCGTCCGCGTTCGGCCTGCTCCCATTCGCTCCGGGTGCGCCTGCACGGAACCCTCGGGAGTGAACCCACGGCGGCGTCGGTGCGGGTGCCGTCGTCGATGATCGACACCCTCACCAGCCCCGGGACCGGAGTCTCCAGGGTGCGGACCACCCTGCCGTCCGGGTCCTGTCCGGAGCGGGAGTGCTCGCAGGCGTTGGCGAACATCTCGCTCACGCACAACACCACTCCTCCCGCACCTCGGACGGGAGGGAGAGCAGGCGGTTGAGGTCGGTGCCCATGTCGGCACGGACCTGGCTGGTGTGGGAGAGCTGTCCGGGGTAGACCCGGCACTCCCACCGCAGCCCGCCGGAGGGAGGGTTGTTCGTGTGGTTGAGGGCGTGGGTGTGCGGCACAATGGCCATGTCGGCAATCTCTTCTCTTAGACGGTGAAGCTTGTCGGCCTGCTCTGGGGGTGTTGTCGCACCCGCCAGAGCTTTTTCGTGAGCGCCTTTAGGCGGCGGTCGGGGGTTCCGGGTCGTCGTGGTCGGCGCGGTGGCGGCGGGAGAGCAGTCGAGACCCCGGGATCGGCCTGTTGCCGGGAATCCGGGTGGGTGCGGGGTAGTTGTGTACGGCCTGGTCGATGAGCTGCATTGCTCGTTCGGCGTCGCCCTCGTCTCCGGCGATCCGCAGCGCCTCAAGCACCATCGGGATGCGGTTGCGCAGGGTGTGGTTGTGCCACACGTCCTCCTGCGCGGGCGTCAGGTGCCCGGGTGCGGTGAGGGCGTCTCCGGCGCACGCGAGCAGGTCCCTGGTGTCGATGTCCAACATCAGCACTCCACCTCGTTCTTGAGAAAGTTCTCGGTGTTCCCGGCGTTTCCGGAGCCCTCGGGGTCCTTGAGGTCGTCGATGTCGATGTGGCTCCACGGGTTGTCCGTGAGGTCGTAGGCCAGGAAGAACCACACCTGCCGGAACTTGGGGTCCCCGTTGTCTCCCCACCGATCCGCAAGAGCGTCGATCAGCGCCAACCCCCGACCCGTGGCGGTTCCGGCTTCGATGTCCTCGAACGTGGCGGCGGTGAAGTTGCCCTTCTCCTGCGGCAGACGGCTGCCCTGGTCACGGCAGATCAACGTCATCCCCTTAGCACCCCGATCCACCGTCAACGTGTACGTACTACCGCGTTCACTGGACCGGCTGTGGGCGATCGCGTTGTTCACCAACTCGCAGCCCAGCAGGGTGAACAGGAACTGGAACTCCTCACACCGCTCCGCCGCGCTGGTGTCCAAGAACGCCCGCACCAGAGGCATCAACCCGGGGAGCCCGGCGAAGGAGTACTGCCGCTTGCGGTAGGGCGGGCCGACGGTCCGGGAGAAGTAGTGCGAGTGGAACGGCTTGATGAAACTCGCCACCGGAGCCACCACCTCACGGCGAGCCAGCTCAGGCGAGAACGGCGGAGCGGGCCTCACGGGACCACCACCAAACGCCGCAACCCAGCCAGGACAGCCCGCAAGACCTCCACCGGAACCGCATCGACCGGCCGCCGGGGAGAAGGGACCACAGGGACCCAAGAGCCGGACGGGTGGCGGCGAGGGTTCGCGGCAAAAGCCCGCACACGAGCCGCCTGCCTAGGGCGACGGCGACGCATCGCCTCGGACGCGAGGTAGCGCGTACACGCCAGCTCACAGAGTTTCAGGTAACGGGGCGCCATCAGCGCACACCTCCTGGTGCTCAAGTGCTAGGTGGGAAGCCCAGCTTGGGAATGAGTAAGCTCAGGAAACCATGAAACCTTCAGACCTTCAATGGATTCAGATTATTCAGTTCCTCAAACCATGAGGATTTCAACCTGTCTGTAACTGGATGACCGAATCGCCGACCAGCCGTAACATCCTGAGAGACACCGCCCCAGGAGAGAGCCCATGTCTGACCCATCACGTCCAAGCGTCCGCAGGCGACGACTCTCGGAGGAGCTTCGCCGATACCGGATCTCGGCAGGCATGACCCTGGACGATGCGGCGTCCGCAACCGAATGGAGCATCGGCAAGGTCTCGAACATCGAAACCGGGGTCCGTCTTCGCCCCAGCGTGGTTGAGGTGCGAGCTCTGCTGGATGTCTACGGCGTGGATGACCCGCAGCGTCGCGAAGCTCTGGTCGCGATCACTCGTCAGGCTGGGAAGAAGGGCTGGTGGACGAAGTACAGCGACGTCATCCCAGACGAGTTCCCGGTCCTGGAGTCTGATGCCACGGGGATTAGCACTTATGAGCCAATGATCATCCCGGGGCTGCTTCAGACACCTGGATACGTGGAACTCTTGGCGCGCTCAGCCAACCTTGTCCGAGATCCAGTCGATATTCGACGCGTAGTTGATGCGCGGCGCCGCCGACAGGAGATTCTCGAGAGCGAGCATCGACCAGAACTGTGGGTAGTGATCGACGCGGGAGCGATCGAGCGGCTACGGGCCACCCCCGACGTGTGTCGCGAGCAGGCAAGCCACCTGGCAGATGTGGCAGACAACGGTGAAGGCATCACGGTCCAGGTGGTCCCGTTTAGCGCGGGTATCCACGCAGGCGCGAAGGGCAGCTTCGTCCTGATGGACTTTGCCGCAGCCGACCCGGTGGTGTACCTCGAAATGGACCAGGACGGCCTCTTTCTGGAGCAAACAGAAGAAATCATTCGTTACCGAAACTTGTTCAACCACCTCGTAAGCAGGTCACTCGACGTTGACCAGAGCGTCTCCTACCTGCGCGATATATCCAAGGCACCCTGAGAGAGCACCGTGAACCTCATTCCCAACCTCGAAGCCCTTGACTTCCGCACGTCCAGCTACAGCGACCGCAGTAACTGCGTCGCTGTAGCCGATGCTTTCGGGGGTGCTGTTGTTCGTGACTCCAAGCACCCTGAACGTGGACACCTGCCGTTCTCCGGACCAGAGTGGGTCGCGCTGCTTCACAGCGCACGATCGTAGGTAGAACGAGGGAGCCCCCGTGACAGCGAGGGCTCCCCCACACTCATCCCGCGCTCACTGAATTCCGCTCTCCTGCGAACGAGAAGCAGCCTCTGGAGTCCGCTGCCGATCAGGGATTGGGAACGCCTCCCCCAGGACACGGGGTGTAACAACAGGCAGAACTGAGCATGAGCCAGACAGCACCCCCTACTCCCAGCGGAGGTTCCCCCGGATGCGCCCCCACATCAACGAACCCGCCTTCCACAAGTCCAGCCACGGCCCCAACGAGTCCGCGTACGTTGAGGTCGCGGAAGGCATTGAGACGATGGTTCGTGATACCCAGAACCGTGAGCTGGGCACGTTGGGGTTCGGAGGAACGGAGTGGGCCGCCGCACTCAGCGCCATCCGCACCGACCAGGTCTAGCCCCGGCGCCCGACAGACCTTGGCTCAGACCGGTCGGGCCTGCCTGTTGTACTGACGAGCAGGGGCGCTTTGGCATGGGCCTCTGCGGGGCGGGGAGCAGGGCGGCGCCTCGCACCTGATCGAACACCTGCTGGGCCATCCCCACGCGGGGAGCCGCGCCGGGGCATGTGACATTCGCTCATGCACTCATGTATATGAGCACGCGCTCTAGTCGGCCCCACTTATATACATGAGTCAACCCTGTGGGCGAAGAACGTGCCCCTGATGGGCTACCTGATCAGTCGCCAGCCGGAATGCGGTAGTCCAGGACGAACTGATCCGCTGCCATGATCGTGTCGCACACCTCGACCACCTGCCCCGCCGTGGTCTCAGCGTTGCGCGTCAGATGGATGACCACGGAACCCGGACTCAGGCCCAGCGCGCTCGCCTCCTGCTTGGTAGACAGCCGAGCCCGCACCGTTTCGATGTACTCGGAGAGCTCGTGGCCGTGCTCCTCCAGACGCGCGTAGATACCACCTCCACCGGGGTTCTCCTCAAACAACTCGGGGATGTCCCGAGCCACCTGCCAGGGAAGATACGACGTCGCCTCCTCCGTAGGGGTGCCGTCGCTGAAGTACAGCCGTCGGCGGGCGAGGACCTTGTCATCCCTGCCCACGCCGAGGCGCTCAGCAATCTCGAGGGGTGCGGTCACCGGCCCGATGGAGAGGACCTTGACACGGGGCTTCACTCCGGCCTGCTCACTCTCAGCAATGTAGGCGGCCTTCCCTGCCCTGCGGTGCGAGCGTCGGAAACGGTCCGAGGACTTGCGGGTGACCAAAGGCCGGGACTTGACGAAGGAACCCTTGCCCTGGAACGTCTCCACCAGCCCACAGGTCCGCAGCTGGGCGATCGCCTTACGGACCGTGCCCGACGAAACGCCGTAGCGTTCCATCAGCGCGGTTTCGCTCGGAACCTCCTCTGCGGGAGCCAACCGGCCGCTCTTGATCTGCTCCTCGATGTCGTCCGCGATCTGGAGATACCGGGGCTTACCGGATCTTGCCCCTACAGCGCTCGTCATAGTCCTTCCCTGCCTCCTATGCTCATGTACATGGGTAACAGCACTGGGGATCGGTCGTCAACGCCGCTGCATTCTGTGTCCGTCGCTGGAGCCGTCATCAGTGACGACGGTCGGTTTCTCGCGATTCGTCGTGCGGACAACGGAAGGTGGGAACTTCCCGGTGGCGTCCTGGAACTCGCCGAGACCCCGGAGGCAGGGGCATGCCGTGAGGTCTGGGAGGAGACCGGCGTCCATGTCGAGGTGGACCAGCTCACCGGGGTCTACAAGAACACCGCCCAGGGCATCATCGCCCTGGTCTTCCGCTGCAAGCCCTCCGGAGGCGCGGAACGCCCTTCCGCCGAGTCGACCTCGGTCGCGTGGCTCACGCCTGACGAGGTCACCGAGCGCATGAGCGAGGCCTACGCGATCCGCCTCCTGGACGCTCTGGACCCCAACACCCCACACGTTCGCAGCCACGACGGGCAGCGCCTGACGCCAACCCGATAGCTGAACCCCGCCACGCTTCCAGGCCCCGCACCGAACAAGCGCTCACTCACCCGCGTGTACTCCTGTCGAGGCCGCTGACCTCCCCGGCACGCAATAGGCCCTGGCTCAACCCAGTCGGGGCCTGCCTGATGCACCGGCGAGCAGGGGCGCATGGGCGTGGGCCTCTGCGAGGCTGGGAACGGGGCGGCGCCTCACACCTGATCGAACACCCTGCTGGGTCCATCCCCGCGTGCGCGGGGAGCAGGTGTCGATCAGCCAGCCCAAGCTCCCGCTGGCGGGTCCATCCCCGCGTGCGCGGGGAGCAGCTCCCGCCGTGGACCTGTCCCCGCTGCCGGGCGGGTCCATCCCCGCGTGCGCGGGGAGCAGCTCCCCCGGCCAGGATCAGATCGTCCAGGGCCTCCCCGTCCAGGGTCCATCCCCGCGTGCGCGGGGAGCAGAGTCTTCGACCTGGCAACTTACCGGCGGCAAGTGCCCATTTTCCCAACTTCTCGAAATACCGACACTGGGAACGTTCGACCCATAGTCGCCATAAGACTCAGTGCCTTCCGAACTCCGCCCGAGTGCGCGGCACCGAGAGCGAGCCAGCCGAGGGGGCAGCCCCGCAGGAACCGCCCCCTCGTAGCAACAACCCCTACAGACCAGCCTGGCGTTCGGCGGCCTCGACCACGTTCACCAGGAGCATGGCCCGGGTCATCGGCCCCACACCCCCGGGGTTGGGCGACATGTACCCCGCCACCTCGGGGACGTCCAGGGCGACGTCCCCGACCAGACCCTCCTCGGTACGTGAGACACCCACGTCCAGCACGGCCGCACCCGGCTTGACCATGTCCTTCGTGATGAGCCCCGGCACACCGGCGCCCGCGACGATGATGTCCGCGCGGCGGGTGTGCTCCGCCAGGTCACGGGTGCCCGTGTGGCACAGGGTGACGGTGGCGTTCTCCGAACGGCGGGTGAGCAGCAGTCCCAGCGGACGCCCCACGGTCACCCCTCGCCCCACCACGACGACCTCGGCGCCCCTGATCGGCACCTCGTAGCGGTTGAGCAGCTCCACGATGCCGCGCGGGGTGCACGGCAGAGGCGCCTTCTCCATGAGGACCAGCTTGCCCAGGTTGACCGGCTGGAGACCGTCGGCGTCCTTGGCCGGGTCGATCAGCCCCAGCACCCGGTTCTCGTCCAGCCCCCGCGGCAAGGGCAGCTGCACGATGTACCCGGTACAGGCCGGGTCCTCGTTGAGCTCGTGGACGGCCTGCTCCACCTGTTCCTGGGTGGCGTCGGCGGGCAGGTCGCGGCGGATACTCGCGATACCCACCTGCGCGCAGTCGCGGTGCTTGCCGCGCACGTAGGAGTGGCTGCCCGGGTCGTCACCGACCAGGACGGTCCCCAGACCGGGAACAACCCCCCTGGCGTGCAGCTTGGCGACCCGCTCCGCCAGCTCCTCCCTGATGGCCTTCGCTGTGGCCTTGCCGTCAAGAACGATCGCGCTCATGCGTAGCTCCCTAGTGGAAGAAGTGGCGGGTGCCGGTCAGGTACATGGTGACCCCGGCCGCCTCGGCGGCGGCGACCACCTCGGCGTCGCGGACCGAGCCACCCGGCTGGACGACGGCGCGCACCCCGGCCTTGGTGAGGATCTCCAGCCCGTCCGCGAACGGGAAGAACGCGTCACTGGCGGCCACGGAGCCCCGGACCCGCTCCCCCGCACGGGACACGGCGAGCCCGGCGGAGTCCACCCGGTTGACCTGCCCCATGCCGACACCGACGGTCGCCCCGTCGGAGGCGAGCAGGATCGCGTTGGACTTGACCGCGCGCACGGCCTTCCAGGCGAAGGCGAGGTCGGCGAGGAGCGCCGCGTCGGCGGGCTCCCCGGTGGCCAGCGTCCAGGTGGCGGGGTCGTCGCCCTCGGCGTCGATGACGTCGGTGTCCTGGACCAGCAGGCCGCCGCTGATCTGGCGGGTCTCCAGGCGGGCCCCCTCGGCGGGGTCGGACACCACCAGCAGCCGGATGTTCTTCTTGCGCGAGAGCGTCTCGACGGCCTCGGCGGTGAAACCGGGTGCCACGACGACCTCGGTGAAGACCTCGAAGATCTGCGCGGCCAGCTCGGCGCCGACCTCGCGGTTGGTGGCGATCACCCCGCCGAAGGCGGAGACCGGGTCGCTGGCGTGCGCCTTGCGGTGCGCCTCGGCGTTGTCGGCGCCCACGGCGATGCCGCACGGGTTGGCGTGCTTGATGACGGCCACGCAGGGCTCGTCGAAGTCGTAGGCGGCGCGCAGGGCGGCGTCGGCGTCGACGTAGTTGTTGTACGACATGGCCTTGCCGTGCAGCTGTTCGGCCCCGGCGAGCCCGCCGCCGGTGCCGTCGGCGTACAGCGCGGCCCGCTGGTGCGGGTTCTCGCCGTAGCGCAGGGCCGCCTGGCGGGTGTGCGTGGCGGCGCGGAACGCGGGCCAGCCGGTCTCGCTGGCCTCGGCGTCGGGGGCGTAGGCACCCGCGAACCAGTCGGCGACGGCGGCGTCGTAGGCGGCGGTGTGCTGGAAGGCCAGCCCGGCCAGGTGCTTGCGCTGGTCGAGGGTGAAGCCGCCCGCGCGGACGGCGTCGAGGGCGTCGCCGTAGTGGGCGGGGTCGACCACGATCGCCACGCTGCCGTGGTTCTTGGCGGAGGCCCGCACCATGGCGGGGCCGCCGATGTCGATCTTCTCGATGCAGTCGGCCTCGGAGGCGCCGGAGGCGACGGTGTCGGAGAAGGGGTAGAGGTTGACCACGACCAGGTCGAAGGGGGCGATGCCCAGTTCACGGATGGTCGCGACGTGGTCGGGGTTGTTCTGGTCGGCGAGGAGGCCGCCGTGCACGGAGGGGTGCAGGGTCTTGACGCGGCCCTCCATGATCTCCGGGAAGCCCGTGACGTCCTCGACGGGGGTGACGGGGACCCCGGCGGCGGTGAGCCGGGCGGCCGTGGAACCGGTGGAGACGATCTCCACCCCGGCCGCGGCCAGGCCCGCGCCCAGCTCCTCGAGGCCGGTCTTGTCGTACACGCTGATCAACGCACGCCTGATGGCCTGCTGGGTCACCGGGACTCCTTCGTGTCGGTGCGGCCGAACCGCACGTGCCTTCCGTCGATGGTCCAGCCCTCGCGGGCGAGGCGGCCGACCGTGTCGACCAGCATCCGCCGTTCCACGACCTTGATCCGTTCGTGGAGGCTGGACTCGTCGTCGCCGTCCTCGACGGGCACCGCGACCTGGTCGATGATCGGACCGGAGTCGACGCCCTCGTCGAGGAAGTGGATGGTGGTGCCGGTGACGCGGACACCGTGGGCGAGCGCGTCACGGACGGCGTGCGCGCCGGGGAAGGAGGGCAGCAGCGCCGGGTGGATGTTGACGGCCTGGTGGCGGCCGACCACGGCGGGTCCGAGGATGCGCATGAATCCGGCGGAGACCACGAGGTCGGGCGCGTGTTCGGCGATCCGGTCGGACATGGCGGCGTCCCAGGCGGTCCGGTCGGAGAAGGAGCGGAAGGGGACGACGAACGTGGGAATCCCGGCCGCCTCGGCGACCTCCACGCCGCGCGTTCCCTCGCGGTCCGTTCCCACTGCGACGATCTCGGCCCCGTAGGAGGGGTTCTTCGCGGCTTCCATCAGGGCGGCCATGTTGCTGCCCGTCCCCGATATGAGAACCACCACTCGCGCGGACAAAGCGTGCTTCTCCCTCATGTGTAGAAGAACGGTGCGGGGACCGGGTCCCCACTCCCGGGGGCACCGGGGGACGGCGCAGCATCCGGGAATCGCGTACGCCTGGTACTACGCCAGGCCTGGGCCTACTCGGCCCGTCCGCGTTCCCACCCTATCGGGCCGGGTAGCGTCTACCTCACGCGGACCGGGCCGTCTCCGCCTCTCGTGGGAGGGGCCGGGGGTGGTGTGCGGTCGCGTGTCACCATCGCCACGCGTTCCGCTCGTCCGGAGCGGACCACGGCGCCCCGAGGTGCGGGGCGCCCCCGAAGGAGTGAACCTGTGACCGACAACAGCCCGGAGCCCCGTGCCGACGGCCAGCCGCCCAGGGTCGAGCGAGGAGGCCTGTGGGGGCTGTTCCTGGGCTTGGCGGGTCTGTTGTTGCAGCCGTACGGCGTGGTGTTGTCCGTGTTCGGCGTGGTGCAGGGGTTCCGGGCCCGGCGCGCGGCGCGGTCGAACGACACGCAGGCCCCGGGCGCGCTGATGAGCGTGGCCCTGGGCGTGGTGGGGATCGTGGTGTCGACGGCGGTGATCTCGGTGCTGTTCGTCTACCAGGACAAGGCGACCGCGTACCGCGACTGCTCGGCGAGATCCCACACGGTGTCCACGCAGAAGGCGTGTGACGAGGAGTGGGAGTCGGGTACGGGGCTGCCGCCGGCGATCGTCGGCGGTTGACCGGCACGCGGTAGCGCTCCGTGAGGGGGCGGCGGGGTTCCTCCCGCCGCCCCCTCTGGTGTTTCGCCCGTGTCCGTCCGGATACGTGGTGACACCTCCCCACGTCAGCCCCGGTTTGCGGACGTCACTCCCTGGGAAAAGAGCGGTTTCCCAAACCACCAGACACAGCCAAAGGGATTACACTTAGTATGCAATCGTTCACTAAAAGTGCTGCCATGTCTGCGTGGAGAGGACCCGATGGACAACGACGTCCCCGGCCCGTCCGGACCGGAACTGAAGGAGTACACCGCCCTGCTGAGGCGGCGCTGGCGCCTCGTGGGGGCCGGGGTGCTCGGCGGTCTGGTCCTGGCCACCGCCGGTCTGTTCGCGGTTCCGTCCACCTACACCTCCGTGGCGGCCGTGCAGGTCCATCCCACCGGGATGGCGGAGTTCACCGGGGAGCGCTCCGGCCGCCTGACCGGGGACGTCAACCTCGACAGCGAGGCCCAGGTGGCCGTCTCCGACCAGGTCACCCTGGGCATGGCCGAGGCGCTCGCGGGCGACCCCTCCCCCGCCGACCTGCGGGAGCGGATCGACGTCACCGTCCCCTCC
The DNA here is from genome assembly GCF_042869555.1 of Nocardiopsis sp. NPDC006938. Classification (NCBI taxonomy): domain Bacteria; kingdom Bacillati; phylum Actinomycetota; class Actinomycetes; order Streptosporangiales; family Nocardiopsidaceae; genus Nocardiopsis; species Nocardiopsis sp. NPDC006938. The sequence goes on from NZ_JBIAGA010000032.1 coordinate 14,653, forward strand.
AACAGCAACGTGCTCGAACTCCACTACACGGCCCGCTCCCCCGAGGCCGCCCGGGACGGCGCCGACGCCCTGGCCGCCGCCTATCTGGAGCACCGCGGCGAGCAGGCCCGCGCCCTGGTGAACGGGCGGCTCGACGCCCTGCGCACCGAGCAGGAGGCCCTCTACGAGCGGCTGTCCGAGCTCTCCTCCGGAGGGGCGGGCACCGCCCAGGTGAGCGCCGACGCCCAGGCGGACGCCCTGCGGCAGGAGATCAGCGACCTCGGCAACGGGATCAGCCCGCTCAGCGCCCTGCTGGAGACCGTCTCGCCGGGCCAGGTCATCACCCCCGCGAACCTGCCGGAGTCGCCCTCCTCCCCGGTCCCGCTCCTGTGGCTGGTCGCGGGCGGTGCGCTCGGGCTCCTCGTCGGACTGCTCGCCGCACTGGTCCGCGACCGCCTCGACCCGCGCGTGCGCGACACCGAGGACACCGCGCGGATCGGTACCGTCCCCGTGCTGCTGGACCTGTCGGCGACGGGCGACCGCTCCGAGCGCTCCCCCGGGCTGCTCACCGGCTCCGAGCCCGCCGGACAGCGCGCCAACGCGTTCGCGCACCTGGTCCGCGCCCGGCTGGACGCCCCGCAGGCCGGTCTCATCCCGGCCACGTCCGGTGACGACGACGCCCCCGCCCCGGGCCGCGTGCTCGTGGTGAGCGGCACCACTCCGGGCCGCGCGGCCACGGCCGCCGCCGTGAACGTGGCCGCCGCGCTGGCCCGCACCGGCTCCGAGACCCTGCTGGTCTGCGCCGACCCGCGCACCGAGGCCGTCGAGGAGCTTCTCGGCCTGCCCACGGGCCCGGGTCTGGCGGAGGTCCTGGTGGACGGCGAGGACCCCGGCTACCTGGAGGCCCGTCCCGCCGCCGTGCCGCGTCTGAGGGTGCTGCGCCACGGCCGCCCGGGCGAGGTCGCCCCGGTGCAGGGCGGGGCCGCCGAACTGGTGGATCTGCTGCGTCCGCGCGCCGCGTTCGTCGTGGTCGTCACCGCGGCCGTCGTCGAGAGCGCGGACGCCCACGCCCTGGCCGCCTCCGCCGACCTGCTGCTGCCCGTGGTCGAGCTGGGCCGCACCCGCCGGGCGGACCTGACCGGTCTGGTCACCGCCGGGGAGCGGTTCGGCGTGACCGTTCCGGGCACCGTGACCGTGCCGCGCCAGCCCGCCCCGGGCCCCGCGCCGACGCGGGCGGCCGGGTCCACGCACGGGACGGCCCCCGGGGAGGCGACCGCAGACCCCGACCAGGTTCCCGAGCCGCACCGGGCCGCACCCTCCGCCCAGGACGAGGGCACCGACCGCTCCGAGCGTTCCGAGGGTGCCGAGCGCTCCGAGGACGCCGACACCTCGGCGACCGGAGACGACGCCGACACCTCCGACGGCTCCGCCGACGACGCCCCCGCCAAGGAGAAGAAGTCGGCGAAGCGCGGGCGCCCGGCCGTGGGGTCGCGGCCTTGACCGGCCGGGGCGCCGCCGTGCGCGGTCCACACGTGCCCGGTCCGGCCTGGGAGGTCGCGCCGCGACGCGGGGGCGCCCCGGTCATCGGCTCCCCCCTGGTGTGGCTGATCGCCGGGTACCCGCTGTGGTGGGCGCTGGGCATGGGCCAGTTCGCGTACTGGCTGTTCGCCGTTCCCATGCTCGCGGAGCTGGTCCGCCGCCACCGCACGGTGGGGCTGCGGGTCCCGCCGGGCTTTTGGGTGTGGGCGCTGTTCCTGGTGTGGACGGTCGTCGGCCTGGCACTGGTGCCCCTGGAGATGCCGGGAACCGTGCCGGAGAGCGGCGGCTACGCGGGCGCCCTGCTGCGGGTGGTCAACTACCTGGTGCTCACGGTGCTGCTGCTCTACGTGGGCAACCTGACCGAGCGCGAGCTTCCGGTCCGGGCGGTCGTGTGGGCGCTGGCGGTGCTGTGCGTGGTGACCGTGGCCGGGGGTTACCTCGGCATGCTCGCCCCGCGCTTCGAGTTCACCGCGCCGCTGGAGTACCTCGTTCCCGGGTCACTCGCCGACGACCCGTACATGCGGACGCTGATCCACCCGGCGTCGGCCCAGGTCATGGACGTGTTCGGCGGTGTCGAGTCGGCTCGCCCGAAGGCCCCCTGGGAGTACACCAACGTGTGGGGCTACATGTTGTCCCTGCTGCTGGTGTGGGTCGTGGTGGGTTGGTTCGTGCGGGGGTCCGGGTGGGCCCGCTTGGGCGCCCTGGCCGTACTCGCCGTGTCCGTGGTGCCGGTCGTGCACTCGTTGAACCGCGCGCTGTGGGCCGGGCTGGCGCTCTCCCTGGGGTTCGCCGCGGTACAGGCGGTACGCCGGGGGCGGGTGGTCCTGGTGGGCGCCGGGGCCGTCGCCGTGGTCGCGGTGCTGGTCGCGCTGGCCCTGTCCCCGCTCGCGGACGTGGTGCGGGCCCGGGCCGACAACCCGCACAGCGACAACGGGCGGGCGGCGACCAACGCCGCCTCCGTCGAGGCCGCGAACCTGTCGCCGGTGAACGGGTGGGGCACCACCCGTGAGGCGCTGGGCAGCTCCGACTCCATCGCGATCGGCCCCACGGCCGACTGCCCCGGCTGCGGCCAGCACGTGATCGGCAACGCCGGGCAGCTCTGGATCACCCTGATCTCCAGCGGCTGGGTGGGAACCGTCCTGCTCTTCGGATTCTTCGCGTGGGTGGCCTGGCGCTACCGGGCCGCGTCCACGCCGGTCGGTCAGGGAGCGCTGCTGACCGTCCTGCTTCTGTTCTGGTACATGTTCTTCTACGTCGCGCTGATGTCCCCCCTCGCCGTCACCATGATCGCCGTCGCCCTGCTCTGGCGCGTCGAGGAACCGGTGCTCGGGCGGGGCGGGACCGCGCGCACCGGCGGGGGTGCCTGGTGAACAGCGAGACCACCTATCTGACCGACCTGGCGGCGGTCCTGTGGCCCTGCGGGGGCCTGCTCGGCACCGGGGACGGCGCGGTGCGGCGGATGGCCTACCGCAACCGGGGCCACCAGTACCTGCCGGTGCCCAACGCGCACAACCCGCGCGTGATCCTGCCGGCGCACAACCGGTCGGCGGCCACGCGCGGCATCACCTCCTTCGCGCAGGGGCACTCCCTTCGCGAACGGCTACGGACCCTGCTGCTCACCGGCGCGTTCGCCACCGGGGTGGCGCCGCTGCTGCTGCGCGACCGCCTGTTCGTGGGGGCGGGGCCGGGGATCGAGCACGCGCTCACCACGGCCCTGGACCGCGAGCTGGCCATCGCGATCCACGTGGGGCCGCCGCGTGCCAACCGCAAGCCGGTCCTGCTGCTGCTCACCCCGGGCGGTCGCACCATCGGCTACGCGAAGGTGGCCGTCAACGACCTCACCGGGCGGCTGGTGCGCGCCGAGACCCGGGCCCTGCGCCGGCTCTCCCAGGCCCGTCTCCGGGACGTCACCGTGCCGCGCCTGCTCTACGACGGCGAGTGGAACGGCCAGCCGCTGCTGGTGCAGGAGGCCCTGCCGGTGGGGCACCAGACCGACCGCCCCACCCGGCACCAGCTGTTGCGTTGCGTCACCCAGATCATCGCGCTGGAGCCGGTGCGCGAGCGCAGGCTCTCCGAGAGCCCGTACCGGAGGAACCTGGACGAGCGCATCGCCAGGCTCGGCGCCCGCCCCGAGGCCGCGCCGCTGCGCGCCGCCCTGCACCGCCTGCCCGACGTGTCACTGCCCTTCGGGGCCTGGCACGGCGACCTCACCAGGTGGAACATCGCCAGTACCGCGCGTCGTGCCTTCGTCTGGGACTGGGAACGCCTCACCATGGACGCACCCGCGGGGTTCGACGCCCTGCACTACGACCTCAACGAGTGCGTGCAGGCCGGGGTGCACCCGGGTGTCCACCGGTGGCTGGACAGCGGCTCGCGCCTGCTCCGCGACCCGCTGCTGGCGGAGTGCGGTCTGCGGGAGCACACGGTCTCCACCGTGATGGCCCTGTACCTGATCGACCTCGCCACCCGCTACCTGCACGACCGCCAGGCGGAGTCGGGCAGCGACCTCGCCGCCGTCGACGACTGGCTGCTGCCCGCGCTGGACGGACTCCAGGAGCGGGCGGCGCACGAGGCCGCCCACCCCGTCTGACGTCCGCGCCGCACCGACCCCGCCACGAACAAGCACGCCGCGCCCGTTCCGCGGTCACCGACGACAGCCAGGTCCCCGTCCCGGACGGGGGCCGCGCACACCCTAGGAGCTCGCGATGCCCCGGGCCACCTCGCCCCTGAACCGCCTGGCCGTACCGGCACGGCGGGCCCTGCTCCCGCTCGCGGACGGACTCGGGGGCGTCACCAGCGCCGCCCGGTCGGTCCCGGACTTCCTCATCTGCGGGGCCCAGCGCTCGGGTACCACCTCCCTGTTCAAGGCCCTCTCCCAGCACCCCGGGGCGACCGGGCCCGTCCTGCGCAAGGGGGTGCACTACTTCGACACCGGCCACCACCACGGACCGGACTGGTACCGCTCGCACTTCCCGCTGCGCGCCTCCCTGCGGCCGCGCTGGGGACGGCCCCGGGTCCGGGTGTTCGAGTCCAGCCCCTACTACCTGTTCCACCCGCTGTCGGCGGCGCGGATCGCCGAGGAGCTGCCGGAGGCGCGGATCGTGGTGATCCTGCGCGACCCGGTCGAGCGGGCCTACTCCGCGCACGCCCACGAGACGGCGCGGGGCTTCGAGACCGTACCGTTCGCCCGTGCGCTCGAGCTGGAGGAGAGTCGGCTGGCCGGGACCGAGGAGCGGCTGCTGGAGGACCCGACCCACCACTCGCACGCGCACCAGCACCACGGGTACGTGGCGCGCGGCCGCTACGCGGACCAGCTGGAGCGCATGGAGAAGGAGGTGGGGCGCGAGCGCATGCACGTGGTGGACTACGCCGACCTGTTCGGCGGCGGTCCCGGGGCCCTGGACGGGGTCCTGCGCTTCCTCGGCCTACAGCCGAGGCCGGGGTTGTCGCTGGGGCGGCACAACGCCCGCAAGCGCGCGGTGATGCCGGAGTCGCTGCGGGCCGAGCTGACCTCGCGTTTCGCCGACAGCGACGCCCGGTTGGCCGAGTGGTGGGGGCGCACCCCCTCGTGGTGCGTGTGACCCCCACCGGGACACGTCCCGGGAGCGGCCTGTCCCGGGTGCTGCGCGGCGGTGTGGTGAACATGGCGGGCGCGGTGGTGAGCGCGGCGCTCAACCTCGCCCTGATCGTGGCCATCACCCGGGCGTTCTCACAGGAGACGGCAGGGCTGCTGTTCTCCGCGACCTCGGTGTTCCTGATCATGGCGGCGGTGGCCAACGCGGGCGCCCCGGACGGGCTGGTGTACTTCATCGCCCGGATGCGCGTGTTCGGGCGGCCCGAGGCGGTGCCCGCCCTGCTGCGGCTGGCGCTGGGCCCGGCCGTGCTGGCGGCCTGTGCGGTCTCGGCCGCGCTGCTGGTCCTGGCGGGGCCGCTGGCCGACGCGCTGGGTCCGGAGGAGGCCGCCGCGTACCTGCGGGTGCTGGCGCTCTTCCTGCCGTTCGCCGTACTCGCGGACTCGGCACTGGCGGCGACCCGCGCGCACCACGACATGTCGGTGACGGTCGTGGTGGACAAGGTGGGCCGTCCGCTGGCCCAGCTCGGGTTGGTGGGGATGATCGCGCTGTCGGGCTCGGCCGGGCTGCTCGCCCTGGCGTGGGCGGGCCCCTACCTCCCGGCCGCGGTGCTGGCCTGGTTCTGGCTGGGCCGGATCGTGCGCCGGGCCGGGCCGGAGGGGGCACGGTCCGAGCCGGGGGCGGCGGGCCCGTCCGCGACCGGGCCGGACGCGGGTCCGGGAGACGGTCCGGGAGCGGACCAGGGCTGGCGGGAGGAGCCCGGTCCGGGCGATACGCGGGGCCGTTCCGGAGAACGGGGCGCCCGGGTCACCCCGGCGGAGTTCTGGTCGTTCGCGCTCCCCCGGGCCCTGGGCGGGGTCGCCCAGATGGGGGTGCAGCGCGGCGGGGTGGTGATGGTGGCGCTGCTGAACGGGCTCACCGGCGCGGCGGTCTTCACGGCCGCCACGCGCATCATGGTCGTCGGCCAGTTCGGCACCCAGGCCGTGCTCTACGCCGCGCAGCCGCGCTTCGCGGAACTCCTGGCCGCGCGCGACCACGAGGGCGTGCGCGGGCTGTACCAGGCCGGTACCGCCTGGCTGGTGTGTCTGACCTGGCCGCTGTACCTGACCGGTCTGGTGTTCGCCCCCGAGGTCATGCGGCTGTTCGGCGCGGAGTACGCGGCGGGGGCGGTGGCTCTGGCGATCGTCTGCGCGGGGCAGCTGACCGGTCAGGTGCTCGGTATGGGCGACCTCGTCCTGACGATGACCGGGCGCACCGGGCTGAACCTGCTCAACAACGTGATGTCGCTGCTCGCCAACGTGGCGGCGTGCGTGCTGCTCGTCCCCGTGTACGGGGCCGCGGGCGCGGCGCTCGCCCTGGTGGCCGCCGTCCTGGTCCGCAAGCTCCTTCCACTGTGGCAGCTGCGCTCCCTGGTGGTGCTGCACCCGTTCGGACGCCCGGTGCTGGCGGCGGCGGCCAGCGGGCTGCTGTGGTTCGGCGCCCTGCCGCTGGCGTTGGAGGCGGCGACCGGTGGCGGGCTCCCCGCCCTGGCCGCGGCCGTGCTGGTGGGGGCCCTCGGGCACCTGGCCACGGTGTGGCGGCTGCGCGACCGCCTCGAACTGCGCGGGTGAGTCCGGTCCGCCCGCACCCGCGCTCACCACACCCATGATCAACTACCCAGAGCAATGGAATGATCACTCCATGTCTGCACGACCGGTTCTCCTGGTGGCCTCCAGCGGCGGCCACCTCACCCAGCTGCGCTCCCTGCGCCCCTGGTGGCAGGGGCGCGAACGCGTGTGGGTCACCTTCCGCACCCCCGACGCCGAGGCGGCCCTGGCCCACGAGTCGGTGCGCTGGGCGCACCACCCCACCACCCGGCACGTCGGCAACCTCCTGCGCAACACCGTCCTCGCGCTGCGGACGATGGGCGCCCGGCGCCCGTCCGCCGTGGTGAGCACGGGTGCCGGGGTGGCACTGCCGTTCTTCGTCCTGGCCTGGCTGATGCGCGTGCCCACCGTCTACATCGAGGTCTACGACCGCATCGACACCCCCACCCTCACCGCCCGGCTCTGCAAGCCCTTCACCCGGCTGTACCTCGCCCAGTGGGAGGAACAGCGCTCGTTCATGCCGACCGCCATCACCGTAGGACCGCTCCTGTGACCGAACAGACCACACGCCCCACCCACCGCCCCGACGGGAGCGACCACCCCGACGTGGTCGTCAGCCTGGGCACCGACCACCACGCCTTCGACCGGCTCGTGCGGTGGATCGACGACTACGCCCGCCGCCACCCGGACCTGCGCGTCCTGGTCCAGCACGGGCACAGCCGGGCCCCGGACCGGGCCTCGGGCACCGCGTTCCTGTCCGGGGAGGAGCTGTCGGAGGCCATGCGCTCCGCCTCCGTTGTCGTCACGCACGGCGGCCCCGGCACCATCACGCAGGCGCGGACGGCCGGGCACCTGCCGATCGTGGTGGCCCGCGACCCCGAGCTGGGCGAGCACGTGGACGAGCACCAGCTGCTGTTCGTCCGCCGGGTCGAGGACGCGGGCCGGGTGCGCTCGTGCGCCACCGCGCAGCAGTTGCACGCGTTCGTCGACAAGGCGCTGGAGTCACCGGAGGACTTCCGGGTCGACCCGGCCGCCGAGGACGGTCCCGACCGCGCCGCCCTGCGCGCGGGGGAACTGATCGACCTGCTCACCGAGGAGGGCCCGGCCGGCGCCTCGGCCGGCGACGCCTCCCGGGACACCGGGACGAGGGTGGCGACCCCGGTCCCGGGCGACACCTGGCCCGCGGTGACCGTGGTCGTGCCCACCCGGGACCGGCCCGAGCTGCTGCGCCGCACGCTGCGCTCGATCGTCGAACAGGACTACCCCGGGCGCGTCACGACCATCGTCGTGTTCGACAACGACCAGCCGGACCCCTCGCTCGCGCACGCCGAGGGCGACCGCCCCGTCCGGGTGGTGACCAACTCGCTCACCCCGGGGCTGGCGGGCGCGCGCAACACGGGCGTGCTGGGGGCCGACACGGAGCTGGTGGCCTTCTGTGACGACGACGACACCTGGATGTCCGACAAGCTGCGGGCACAGGTGGAGATCATGCGCGCCGAGCCCGACACCGACATGGTGTGCTGCGGCATCCAGGTGGTCTACGACCGGGTGGAGTCCGAGCGGGTCCTGGACCGGACCACCGTCACCTTCGCCGACCTGCTGCGCTCGCGCCTGACCGAGCTGCACCCGTCCACCTTCCTCATCCGGAGGCGGGCGATGATCGACGGCTGCGGGACGGTGAGCGAGGAGATCCCCGGCAGTTACGCGGAGGACTACGAGCTGTTGTTGCGGCTGGCCCGGCGGGCCCCGATCCGCAACATCCCCGAGGCCGGTGTGCGGGTGCTGTGGCACCGCAAGTCGTTCTTCTCGGAGCGCTGGCAGACCATCTCCACCGCGCTGCGCTGGCTGCTGGAGCGTTACCCGGAGTTCGCCCTGGTGCCGCGCGGCTACGCGAGGATCGCGGGGCAGATCGCCTTCGCCGAGGCGTCGGCCGGGCGGCGCGGGCAGGCCCTGTCGTGGGCCGGGCGGACCCTGCGCCGTCGCCCGTGGGAGGCCCGCGCCTACCTGGCGTTCCTGGTGGTGTGCGGGGTTCCCCCGGGGTGGATTCTGCGCCTGCTCCACCTGCGGGGCAAGGGCCTCTAGGGCGTGTTCCGTGGATGCTTTCGGTTGGTTCGGCGCTCGCGCCGATCGACGCGAGCGGCCTCCAGGCAATCTCTCGCAAGACGAGGAGCGA
>NZ_JBIAGA010000033.1:0-13880 GCF_042869555.1 Nocardiopsis sp. NPDC006938
GGCCTCCACCTTCCTGGCCATGCTCGGCATCGCCTGCATCCTCATCTGCTACAAGCACCTGGCCAAGCATGCCGATGGCTTTTGAGATGAGCTCTGAACGGGCCGCGTTATTTGTGAAGTCGATGTGCTCGGACCGTACTTCTGCTACTTTCTGGTGTTAATGGGGGGTAAGTGGCGGAAGCTATCCGATGTATTCGCGTAAAGACTTGGAACTCGCAGTCTGGTTGGTTAAAGTTAGGGGGTCGCCCGCTGGGGGTGGCCTTTGTTTTGAAGGAGTTCTTTGTGGTTCGATCGCGGATAATCGCACTAATGCTGATGGTGCCTTTCTTTCTCCTAGGGGGTGCCTCAGTTGCGTCCGCAACGCCCGCCCAGGCCGACGAGTGGACCTGTGATGGTGAGGTCTGTGCGAGGTTCATACCGGAAGGGGCGCCCGTTCCTCTTGATGCAAAGGGATGCAACCAGTCCACCTGTATCAACGTGATCGGGAATGCCAGTCGGTACTCTGCGATCGGATCTCATAGTGAGTATGGGCATGTGGAGATCTGGGGTCCGGGAATGCCCAGGAAGGTCGGACCCACGGGAAGTCGGCCCACCGTTAGTGGCTCTGGAAGTGGTCCGGGTCAGGCGTGTGCTCGGGGGTGGCGGAACACAGGTAGTGGCCATGTGAGTATTGGTCTGCCCTGTGTCACGGTGGGCTAAGGAATAGAGTCGTCTCGGGTTGAAGTCGGCTACCGGGCCAGTGCCGACTATCGGTCCGAGGCGGGAGAACCACGATCGACTTCCAGGTCGTTGTGATCGAACACGTTCGACAGGGCTCTGTTGGTCATGTACCATGAGTGTCAACGGAGTCATTGTGCCCCCGACCGGGAAGCCGGCGGGGGCATTCGTCGTTCAGGAGCCCCCATGCGCCCCGTACCCCTGATCCACGGCAACCTCGTCAACGCCGACGAGGCCGCCCTACTCCTCGGGAAGGCGCCCCGCACCGTCCGGTCGTACTCCACCCCGTGAGCCCCACGCACGTGGGGACGACCGGAGACAGCTGGCTTCCGTGCTGATCGACTGGAACATGGAGGAGTACGTGGGCAATCAGACCCCTCGAGCCGTGGTCGAGAACCAGGGTGACATCGTCATCGTCTTTACGGTGTCGTGAGCTGATCGACCAGGAAGCGGCCCCACGTCGCTCCGTGGGGCCGCTTGCTCGTTAGGGCCCGAAGCTGCGGGGGCCAGGGCGTTCCCTCAATGTGCTGTGCCCAGATGAAGAACAGGCTGCCCCTCTCCGGGGACTTATGTGGCGCACTGCGCGGAAACCCTCCGCGACCTCCACGACCGCCTCGGCCTCCTCCTAGGTCCTACTTGCGGCGTGCGATGATGAGCCCGTCCCAGCCCTTCAGCCCGACAGTCTGCAAGGCTGTGGCCTCCAACCCAGGATTGCGGGAGATATCGTCGACTACCTCACGCACCCCGTGCACACGCGCGTCATTCGTGTCAGGTTGGACAACGGCCCCGTCACGGACGACGTTGTCGATCACGATGATCGCGCCGGATCGGGTCAGTTCCAGCGCCGCTTCGAGATAACGGGGATTGCTGGGCTTGTCCGCGTCGATGAACACGAGGTCGAAGGGAGGCGCGCCGGAGTCGATGAGTTCACGTGCTGAGTCTGCGGCTGGTCCTACCCTGACTTCCACACGGTCTTGGACCTCGGCGCGTGCGATGTTCTCGCGCGCGATGGCGGCGTTCTGCTCCTCGAGCTCCAGCGTGATGACGTTGCCGTCGTCGCCGACGGCACGAGCGAACCAGATCGTCGAGTAGCCCGCCAGGGTACCGAATTCCAGGACTCGCTTCGCCCCAGCGATCTGGACAAGCAGTCCGAGTAGCGCTCCGTGGTTGGCCGCTACCTCCGCGTTGGGCATCGTCGTGGTGGCCCCGGACTCGCGTGCCGCGACCAGGGCCTCATCCTCGCTTACGAGGGCTTCTATGAAGTAGTCATCGACATCACGCCACGCCGATGTTGATTCGTAACGGTTCACGGGGGTTTGTTGAGGGGTATCTCTGTTCACCCCCGCAGTATGCCAGGGCCAAAGAGGGTGGTTCGGAGAGGAAGGTCATACCCTTCCAGCTCTCGGCGAGTCGTTAGCAAGCGATTCGTCTCGATGTTCCTTGCCCCTGATCAGTTCCCTGGAGCCGACGAACCCGGGGGCGGCCGCGCACGTGGGGATGGGCCGGGCTGGAAGCCATCCATCGCACCGTTCTGAGGAGGGGTGTCGTAACGACCACTAAAACTCGAGTCGCTTGGCAAGACCCGGCATTGGGGGTGCTACTTGGTGCGAACCGCATCCAGAAGGGCGGCGGTCCACTCAGAGGCGTGAACCCTCACGGTGCCGAGGTCGCGGTTCTGGGTGTCGCGAAGCTGGGTGGCTCGGCCTTCCGAGACTTCGACACAGTAGCCGCCGGTTCCGTCACTGTAACTGGACGGGTGGTAATCACTCATGCGATGTCAACGCTCTCGCACTCTTGGGCGTTCTCCAGGAAGAGAGCGTTGCGCCAGTCGTTGAGTGCCACGACCCGGCAGGGAGGACACAACCCAGGGCGCTTTCGAGGGGAGGACCGTTGTTGCTCGCGTTGGAGGACGGCGCCGAGGGGTGAGCCTCACGCACGTGGGGATGGACCGTCGAGCGCGGCCGACAGCGCCGCCTTCACCCAGTGAGCCACATGCGAGTGGGGATGGACCGCGCGCTCCCGTCAGCCAGTCATGCGATGAGCAGTGAGCCCCACGCGCGTGGGGATGGACCGCTCAACGGCAGTTTCGAGGAGCGCGCGGCCGGGTCAGCCCCGTGCACGTGGGGATGGACCGTGATCCGCGACCTGGGCCGGGGTCAGGCTGAGGTGAGTCCCGCGCACGTGGGGCTGGGCCGGGCTGGAAGCCATCCATCGCACCGTTCTGAGGAGGGGTGTCGTCACGACCACTAAAACTCGAGTCGCTTGGCAAGACCCGGCATTGGGGGTGCTACTTGGTGCGAACCGCATCCAGAAGGGCGGTCCACTCAGAGGCGTGAACCCTCACGGTGCCGAGGTCGCGGTTCTGGGTGTCGCGAATCAGAGTGGTCGGCCCTTCGGCGACCTCCACACAGTTCTGGGCGCCGGTGCTGTAGCTGGACTTGTGCCAGTCACTCATACTTCTGCCTCGTTTCCTTCAAGAAGGCGATGCTCTGTTGGGGAGACCGGGCGGTCGCCTGCAGCGTGCTGAACAGGATGCCGAAGTTGCGCACGTCATGCGCGGTATCGGACTGCGAGCCACCGTAGATGGACTCGACATGCACCATATCGGGAGCGCCAGAGGCCGTGATCAACGTGAACGGCCCATCGAGCCCGGCGTGCGGGTGCTGGTCCCATCCGTGCATCTGGAGCACGACCCGGCGCTCCTCTGCGAGCTTGATGATGGCGTCGATCTGATCGCGCATGATCTCAGATGGACCAATCGGGCGGACCACAGTGATGTCGTCCAGTACGACGTGGTACTGGGGGCCTTCTTCCCGAAGAAGGTCCTTCCTCCACTGCGTTCGGAAGTCCACCCGCTGCTGAATCTCTTTTTTGGAGAGCCAAGGGCCGCCTGAGGAGATAGCTGCCCTGGCGTACTCCGGTTGTTGGAGGGGGCCTGGGAACAGCGAGGCTTGGTACTCGCGAACCATGTCCGAGTCGATCTGTGTTCGATGCAGATTCCCCAGCCAGTCAACTCGACCTGCCTGGTAAATCTCCTCGTACAAACGAACGAGGCGCTGCCTTGCGGCGAGAAAATCGTCTACTTCAGGGACGACTGATGCGTCCAGTTTCCTCCTTCCATTCTCGATGTGAGAGATATGCCCAACCGAGACGCCCAGCTTGCGGGCGAGCGCGGGTTGCTTCTTCCCAGAGCGCAGGCGTGCTGCGGCCAGGGCTTGGCCGAACCTACCATGCCGTGGATCAATCGCTTCCATAGCGTCATGATCGCAGATGGCTTGTCTGAAGTCGACCGAATCTTGTCTTTTCTTGCTTGCGGCTATGCATGAATGACCACCTCTCGATCATCCCTTCTCTCTGTTGGCTGGAGATGCGAACGTGTGTTTACGCATCAGCTTCCTGTGAATGGCAAACCACAGATAGTGCGAAAACTGGACATAAGGCATAAAAATGCCGCGAGGGTCGAACTGAGAAGGCGCGGCCACCGGGGCGGGTGAGTGCCTACCCCGATATGACCGAGGTGAGACATATGCAGGCCAACCAGGAGACACCGGTGTCGCCGGTTGTTCCCGGGCGCTTTCCTCGGGTGCTCCGGTTCGAGCAGGCCGCCCGTCACGGCATTCTGCTCGGTCCCAGCCGTGAGTACCGGGCCCTGTCGTCTTGGTGTCGGAGCGTGCTCCCCGTCCAGGGCACGCGGTTGGCTCGTATCGCTCGCATCCTGGTCACGAACTCCCATCAGCACTCCCGGTCGGGTCTGCCCGGCCGGACCGTACGCGTCGTTCTGGACCAGACCCACCCCAAGCTCCCGTGCTTGTACGTGACCGACCAGGGACCACGCACAACCACTGCTCCCGAGCACCCCCGGTTGGACCCCGGAGTGCACGTGTCTGGGCTCGCGGTCCTGGACCGCCTCGCCTTCTCCTGGTCGCCCTCGTGGACTTGGGACGGCGACCGCGTCCAACAGACCACTGTCGAAGCCGTCCTCGACCTCAACTAGCCCACACACCGCGCTTCCCTCAGAACACACAGATACAGAGCCCCAAGCCCGAGCACCCGGCGCAACGCCCACCGCCCGGGGCCGACTCAGTCAACCCAATAAACACCTCCGAGAAAGCAGAACCATGAACCCCGACCACCTGAGGCCCCCGCCCGAATGGCCCACCCAAGCGCCCGGAACCCCCCGTGGCCACCTGCGAGGACCTGTCATTCCTTCGCCTCGCAGGCCCGTCGATACCGTCCCGGTGGAGGTCCTGCGCAAAGTCCTGGCCGGGCTGCGACGCCTGGAGGTGACCTCGTGAGGCCCGCTCCGCCGTTCTCCCCTGAGCTGGCTCGCCGTGAGGTGGTGGCTCCGGTGGCGAGTTTCATCAAGCCGTTCCACTCGCACTACTTCTCCCGCACCGTGGGACCTCCGTACCGCAAGCGGCAGTACTCCTTCGCTGGGCTGCCTGGGTTGATGCCGTTGGTACGGGCGTTCTTGGACACCAGCGCGGCGGAGCGGTGTGAGGAGTTCCAGTTCCTGTTCACCCTGCTCGGGTCGGAGTTGGCGAACAACGCGATCGCCCACTCACGGTCGAGCGAGCGGGGCAGCACCTACACGTTGACGGTGGATCGGGGTGCTAAGGGGATGACGTTGATCTGCCGTGACCAGGGCAGCCGTCTGCCGCAGGAGAAGGGCACCTTCACCGCCGCCACGTTCGAGGAGATCGAGGCGGGCACTGCGACGGGTCGGGGGTTGGCGCTGATCGACGCGTTGGCGGACCGGTGGGGAGACAACGGCGATCCGAAGTTCCGGCAGGTGTGGTTCTTCCTGGCCTACGACCTGACCGACAACCCGTGGATGCAGATCGACACCGAAGACACCGAAAACTTCCTCAAGAACGAGGTGGAGTGCTGATGTTGGACATCGACACCAGGGACCTGCTCGAAAGCGCCGAAAACGCCCTCACCGCCCCCGGACACCTGACGCCCGCGCAGGAGGACGTGTGGCACAACCACACCCTGCGCAACCGCATCCCCATGATCCAAGAGGCGCTGCGTATCGCCCGCGAAGAAGGCGACGCCGAACGGGCCATGCAGCTCATCGACCAGGCCGTACACGACTACCCCGCACCCACCCGGGTCCCTGGCAACAGGCCGGTCCCGGGGTCCCGGCTTCTCTCCCAGCGCCACCGCGCCGACCACAACGACGACCCGGAGCCCCCGAACGCCGCCTGAGCGCTCCGCGCTGTTCGAAGGCGTTCATGAAAAAGGCTCTGGCGGGTGCGTCAACACCCCCAGAGCAGGCCGACAACCACCGATCCGTTGAAGAGAAAGCGATTGCCGACATGGCTATTGTGCCGCACACCCCTGCCCTGAACCACACGAACAACCCTCCCAATGATGGGCTGCGGTGGGAGTGCCGGGTCTACCCCGGACAGCTCTCCCAGACGAGTCAGGTTCGAGCGGACCTGGACACCGACCTCAACCGCCTGGTCTTCCTCCCGGGCGAGGCGCGGGAGGAGATGGTGTTGTGCGTCAGCGAGATGTTCGCCAACGCCTGCGAGCACTCCCGTTCGGGACGGGACCCGGAGGGAAGGGTGGTCCGCACGCTGGAGTCGCCGGTCCCGGGCCTGGTGAGGGTGTCGATCATCGACGACGGCTCCAGGACGGACACCGCCGTGGGCTCCCTCCCGAGGGTTCCGCGCAGGCGCACCCGCAAGGACTGGGAGGAGGCAGAGCGCGGACGGGGTCTGCTGATGGTCGGCCATCTCGCGTCCCGGTGGGGGTTCCGGCCGGTGCTGGACTTCCCCTTCTGCGAAGGGCTCGGCACGGTCATCTGGGCCGAGTTCACCCTCCCGCGGACGACCAACCACGGCACCGTCGCGGGCGGGGGCACTCGGTGACCAGTCACCAGGTCAGCCCCGGGGTGCGGTCGGTCCTGACCGCACCCCGAGGCCAACGCTTTCATCGTCCTGCTCGCCCTCAGCGGATCGGCGCGGTCTCCTCGGAGTCGCACCAGGATCGTCAGGAGCGGCTGTTGCGTCAGATGGGCGACAACCCCCGGGTCGCGTACATGCTCCGGCACGGTCCCGTCCCGCACTGGGTCAAGGTCGCCCGCCAACACCGCGAGCAAGCCGCCCGTGAGGCAAGGCAGGCCGCCGCCGATGCCCAATGCGAGCTGACCGAGACGAAGCCGGTGCGCACCCGGGGACGTCACCGGGCCCCGCGCCGTTGGTGGGGATGGCTCGCCACCACCTTGGGCCTCGCCTTTCTCCGCAAGGACGACTAGAACACTGCTGCACCGCCACACTGGTCCCATGACTCATCAGAGCCCTCTGTATCTCCTTGTCTCCGGCGCCTCTGCCGGAGACAACGGCCCGGTGACCGAACTCGTGAGACTCCTCCAGGACCAGTCCTGGAGGGTCATGGTCCTGTCTACCCCCACCGGCGCCCGCTTCCACGACCTGGAAGCGCTCTCCGATCTCACGGGTGAGCCGGTTCGAGTCGAGTTCCGTTTGCCGGGGAGCGGCTACAGCCTGCCGCCCGGTGCCGCCGTCATCGCCTGTCCATGGTCGTTCAACTCGACGAACAAACTGGCCCTGGGCCTGGCAGACAACTTCGCCGTCGCGCTGGCCTGCGAGATGATCGGGCGTAGTGTTCCCACGTTGGTCGTTCCGAAGACCGGAGCGCCGCTCGCGGCCCACCCGGCCTTCGAGAGGAGCCTCCGGGAACTGGATCAGATGCCGTCGGTGTCAGTGCTCCGAGGCGAGGGTGGGTTGCCGCCGTGGCAGGAGGTCGTGGAAGCTCTCTCCAGCCGGATTCGAGGCTCGGGGTGAGCGGATTCCCCGGCGTTCGTGTGACTTCCCCGAACGGCCCCGCCCGACAGGACGGACTCGGTACGCTCCCCGAGATCGAGAACTGTGGGGAGTAGGGGGACGTCTCCGGTGCGAGAGATCGAAACGAAGTACAGGGTGGGGGACACCGAGACACTGTTGGCGGCGCTGAAATCCGCAGGGGTGGAGCTGGGTGACGTTCACCTCCAAGACGACCTCGCGTACGCGCCCGCAGGGTGGGGCCCCGAGCAGGGGAAGGTGGGCTATACCTTCGCGCGGTTGCGGACCCAGGACGGTGATCATGTGCTGACCACCAAGACCCCGGTGGCGAACGTGATGGAATGCGTCGAGTACGAGACCGGGGTGGAGGACCGCGAGCAGACGCACTGCGTGTTGGTCGCCCTGGGGTATGAGCCCTCGGTCCGCATCGTCAAGGAACGGCGTTCGGGGCGCAGCGGCGACATGGCTGTGTGCGTGGACGTCGTCAAGGGGGCGGGGACGTTTCTGGAGTTGGAGCTGGTGGTGGACGACGACCGTGATGGCGTTCGGGCGCAGTCGGAGATGGACGCTTGGGCGCAGCGGCTCGGGGTCGCCCTGGAACGGACCGCGGATACCTATGACACCCTGGTGCGCGGTGGTGATGTCGGCTGAGGGTGGGGTTGGTCCCGGCGTGGTCGGTTCGACGCGAGTCGAAGGTTAAGCGGAGATAACGGCCCGCGTTGTCGCAGGTCGTTAAGGTGAGCCCCACGCACGTGGGGATGGACCCCGCCCCCGACACGGTGTTCGTGGCCAGCCTCTGTGAGCCCCACGCACGTGGGGATGGACCGACGGCAGCTGGGTCTACCTGCTAGAGCGGGGAGTGAGCCCCACGCACGTGGGGATGGACCGTCGGCGGGGAACTCCCTCAGGTGCGCCTTGAGTGAGCCCCACGCACGTGGGGATGGACCGGCGAGCTGCCCCCCACAGGTCGGTGGTCCTGAGTGAGCCCCACGCACGTGGGGATGGACCGGCGAGCTGCCCCCCACAGGTCGGTGGTCCTGAGTGAGCCCCACGCACGTGGGGATGGACCGGGCTCGAACTCGAACTCCTCCTCTTCGGTGGTGTGAGCCCCACGCACGTGGGGATGGACCGCGGTCCGCGAGTTCTTCTGCCCGGTCGTTGCTGTGAGCCCCACGCACGTGGGGATGGACCGGCGCACTGGACCATCTCGGCGTTCCTGGCCGTGTGAGCCCCACGCACGTGGGGATGGACCGAAAGCACAGTCCACCACCCCACAGGCCGTGCAGTGAGCCCCACGCACGTGGGGATGGACCGTCTTCCCCGTCCACCTCGGTGAGTTCGGTGTCGTGAGCCCCACGCACGTGGGGATGGACCGACGTCGAGGTCACCCATGGAGCCTCCTTCCTTGTGAGCCCCACGCACGTGGGGATGGACCGTGCTCTCGAGCTCGGCGACCCTGCCTCGGCTCGTGAGCCCCACGCACGTGGGGATGGACCGTTCAGCGTCCCCGACGCGGAACTGCCCCCGGCGTGAGCCCCACGCACGTGGGGATGGACCTCCGGCGGCCCGGAGCGCGTCCGCGTAGGCGTTGTGAGCCCCACGCACGTGGGGATGGACCGGTCAGTCCCGGCCTTCGTTCGGTCCTCGCGGTGTGAGCCCCACGCACGTGGGGATGGACCGGCCGTGGTCTTCGGCGTACAGGCCCGCGCGACGTGAGCCCCACGCACGTGGGGATGGACCCGAACTGGTCGATGTTCGGATGGGACGCCAGGGTGAGCCCCACGCACGTGGGGATGGACCGGTGAGCCCGGAGTCCTTCGTCCACTGCCCGTGGTGAGCCCCACGCACGTGGGGATGGACCTGGATGCAGAACAACGAACAGGTCGTGACGGCCGTGAGCCCCACGCACGTGGGGATGGACCGCTCGTGAGCGTCGGGGTCCTTCCACCCGATTCGTGAGCCCCACGCACGTGGGGATGGACCGATGGGGATCGCGAACCGATTCTGATCTGAACCGTGAGCCCCACGCACGTGGGGATGGACCGCTCCACAGCCTCGGCAGCCATGCGGGTGATGCGTGAGCCCCACGCACGTGGGGATGGACCGGCGCGGTCGACTACCTCAAAGGTGCCGCTCGCGTGAGCCCCACGCACGTGGGGATGGACCGAGGCCGCCACCGGCGCACCCAACCCCGCCTCTGTGAGCCCCACGCACGTGGGGATGGACCGGGGGCGCCCACGATGGCGCTTCGTTCTCTACTGTGAGCCCCACGCACGTGGGGAAAGACCGCACATCACGGTCGGAGGCACTCGGTTTAGTGGGCCGTTCCCCTGCGAGTCGGTCCTCCATTCCGTCTCGCAGGGGTCTTCCGACCTGTTCACGTCTCACGGGGCATGGTCCATAGGGCGTGCTGGGGGCCGTGGAGCCACACTGTTTGCCAGCCCCGGTCGAGGTCAACGGTCAGGCCGAAGTCGGACACGTCGGGCTGATCCCAGCGGTTCCACTGCTCCCAGGCAGCCGCTGCTTCGTCGGCCAAGCGCCGACCGCTGCCCTGCTCCACGCGGCCGTCCGCGTGGAGCCGTGCCCACCCTGGTTCGGCGGAGGTCGAGGCCACCCAAACGTAAGGTTCGGTACCGCCCTCTTCCATGCCCATCCCGAACTTCCAGTGTGGCATCAGCAAGGACAGCAGCAGGGACCGCTCGCCGTCGAGCCAGGGGCCTCGCGGGTCGTGGAGCTGCTGGTCGGTGCTCTCGGCCAGCGCCCCCTGATGTGGAGGCGGCGTTCCTCCCGGGTCGCGCTGACCGCGCGCCCACATGAAGGACAGCCCTCCCTCGAACTTGCCTTCGGCGCGCTCTGCGTGCACGTCCAGGACAGCGAGCACCCCGCCCGGCGCCCCCGGGGTCGGCGCCCATGGCGTGACGATCCGGCCTCCGAGCCGCGTCTGCCGCACCCACGCCTGCGGCACTCGGGACACGGAACAGGTGGCGATGATCCGGTCGTACGCCGGGGGACGACCCGCCGCGTAGGTCTCGGCGTCCCCAGCAAGGACGGTCGGACTGGCACCGTGGGTGTGGAGGGCGTCCTGCGCAGTGGCGGCGATGCCCCTGTCGATCTCGATGGTGGTGACCTGGCTGGAACCGAGCATCTGGCAGAGGAGGGCCGCGTTGTATCCAGTACCGGTGCCGACTTCCAGGACTCGGTGGGCGGGGGAGAGATCGGCCGTGGTGAGCATTCTCGCCATGACGGACGGAGCCGAGGATGATGAGGACGCGATCCCCATGCCGCCCTCGCGGCCATCGTCCCGCTGAGTGGTGAGTGCCTGGTCCGAGTACGCGACCCGCATCCAGGCTTCCGGGTCAGCGGCACGGTCGTACCGCGTGCGGTCCGGGCTCCACATGACGTCGGGGAGGAACCGGTGCCGGGGGACGCTCGCGAACAACCGTCGGATGTGCTCGGGGGCGGGGAGTCTGGCGGCGAGGGCCGAAGGAATGTACTCCATGGTGTCGTTCTGCCCCATCAGACGGACCCCTTCCCGCTGCATCCGGGGCAGGACACCCACCGCCGGATGGCCTTGCCGGGGGTCTGCCCGTCCACGGTCTCCCACCAGCCTCGCTCCCCGTTGCACATGCCGCACGTTCCGGATACGGGCGACTGGGGGGCAGCGGTCGTGTGGCGGGGCGTGGGGTTCTGGGGTGTGATCGGGTGAGTGGGGGCGATAGTCGACACAATGCTTTCCTTCTATTGGAGGTGTTCGGGGGCGGGGCGTCGGCAAGACCGGCCCGTTTGCCGGATCGCTCCAGCCAGGCCGCAGCGCCGGTGATGCGGGCCCCGGCGCAGCTGGAGCCATAACCGGCCTCGGTCAGGTTGATCAGCGGTGTGGTGTCGCTGTTCTCGATGAGTCGAACATCCAGGGCGAAAATGGGAGCAGCGGTGGCCGGGCGCGTGTCCGGTACGGGCTGCAAGAGTGGCTCCTTCGTCCCACCGTGGCGCTACACGGGAAACTTTAGGCAGACCAAAGAATCGGCTGAAGGGCTTTCTCGGGTGCGAATAAATTCGCGCTACGGAATGTTCTATTTAGCGCCAGATCGGAACTCTCGGGCGAGTTCTGACAGGAAAGAGCGCATGGCGTCGTCGGTGAGCGCGTGTGCGTGGAAGAAGTCGAAGATCTCCCGGCTGTAGGAGATGTCCTTGGGATCGCGCAGTGCCAGCTCCCCGGTGAAGACCTCGACGGTCACCAGACGGTCGTCGTAGAGGGTGAAGCCGTTGAGCGGGCCGCTGGGTACCGGAGAGTGCGCCGACACCACGGCGATCTCCACCGTCGGTAGTTCGCTGAGCGAGGCGATCCTGTCCATCTGTAGAGCCATGATCGCGGGTGAACACAGGGGCCAGCGCAGGGCCGCCTCGGTGAGCACGAACACGAACCGCTTTCCGTGACCGTAGAGGACCTGTTGGCGCTCAAGACGACGGGCCAGGGCCGACTGCCACTCCGCGCCCCGGTTGACCAGGGGGTGGGTCAGGGTCTGCCGGGCGTACTCGGGAGTCTGGAGCAGCCCGGTGATCATGCAGGGCAGAAAGTAACGGATCGCGGTGGCGGAGGATTCCACCGCTGCCAGGTCGCGCTGGAGCTCACCCAAGCCTCGCTGGAGGGCAGTGCGAAAGCCCTGGTAGTCGGAGTTAGCGACCCGAGCCAGCTCCAGAAGACGAGCCCCGTCTTCACCTGCGGTGGGCACTTCCAGGGCAGTGAGGATGCGCTCGACGTTCACCACGGAGGGGCGAACGCGGTTGTTCTCGATCTTGCTGACCTTGGCCTGGCTCATCCCCGTGCGAGCGGCGAGGCTGGCGCCGGTCAGACCGGCAGCGCGGCGCAGGCGACGCAGTGCGTCGGCGAGTTCATCGCGCTGCCGGTCGGCGTGTTCGGGCTCAAGGGTCAAGCGGTGCGGCCTTGTAGTAATCGGTGAAGGGGATGGCGTGTTCCAGTGCCAGTTCCTTGCGCCGGACGTAGGGGGCGGGGTCGGCGCCCTCCAGGAGTTCCCGGCCGGTCTGGGTGCCGTCGGCAGCGTAGTGCATCAGCACTACGTACTGGTCGTCGAAGAGCCAGAAGTCCTGCTGGGGTAGCCCGGGGTCAGGGGTGGTGGCGAAGTCCAGGATGTTGACCTCTTCTCCCGCAGCGACGCTGAATGCGTACCCCCACTCGAACTGGAACCTCAGATGGTCGTTGAGCGGACTGGTGAGGCTGTGGACCCGGCGCATCCTTCGGCCAGCCTCGACGTGCTCACGAACCCGGATCAGGTAGGTGTCGGTGTGTAGCTCCTGAGCCGGGCGGGACTCGCCGGCCAGGAACTGGCGTAGCTCGTCCTCCTCCTCGGGCACCCTGTAGCTGGGCAGTGTTTCGAGCCTGAACGCCTCCCTCTGGAAGGAATGGAAGAACTCTTGCCAGGCTTCACCCTCCAAGCGCACGGGCGGCCTCCTCAATCAGGTGGGCTGGGATCTGCACAGCCACCTCTCCTTCGGAGAAGGTCAGCCCTTCCGTGCTGGTCAGCAGCGGTCCCTGCACAATGACGAATCCGTCTCCACTCGTGTAGACCCCGGGGCAGTCATTGCGGTTACAGTCACCAGAAAGTTTCTGAAGTGCCACGAAACATCCTTTCCGTCCAGCACAATGCGAAATTCACGGTAGAGAGCGCAGGGAGGGTGGTCAAGCTTTTCGGGAATATTCGGGCTCGCGAATAAGGGGCGGAGTGTGGTGCTCGCGGCCTGCTTCGACATCTCTCGCCCAGCCCTGGGTCGAGACCGCAACGGAAGAAGACTTCCCAGATCCTCCTACCAGAAGGAAGTGTCCACGCCTCGGCCGATGCCAGCGGCCGCCTGCCTATCGCGGACCGGACGGCCGCCCGAGCAGCGTGCGCCTTTAGGCTCGGTGCAGCGGCGGTGGCCGCCCCGGGTACGAATCGAGGACAGCTCGCCCGTATAGGGCCCCGCTGGCTTCTTCGAGTGGCGTGTGGCGAGCAGGCTCATGGGCGAACCGCCTGCGCCAGAAGGCATGGGAACGCCCGGACACAGCGTGTGCGGGTCGCACTGGTCCAGTGTCCGGCGCGATCCCGGATACACATGGTGCTGACGAGCAACGGAACACCCGGCCGCGCACCCGCGCTGGCGTAGGCCCCAGGCTGTCAAGGCCAACCCCGACAAAGCACAGGCCGAGATCCGTCTCACCCTCACCTGACGGGAATCATCTTGGAGGAGTCTCCATCCCGATCCTCTAGATGAGTGATTCCAAGGGGTCAGTGATCGTAAGCGGTCAATGAGCGTAGGACCGGCTGGCCGGTGCGGTCGTTGTGCCAGACCACGGCGGTC
>NZ_JBIAGA010000034.1:0-11672 GCF_042869555.1 Nocardiopsis sp. NPDC006938
TCTACGGCCAACCCGCTCACCACAGGAAAGCGCGTACCCACACGTTTGTACCCCGCTGTGTCCGGGGTGCGTTGCGCCGTGCGGCTTACTACCGCACATGACTGAGGTTCCAACCCCCTGGGGGTGAAGGGGAAAGCGGCCGTGGAACCCTCAGCTCACAGCAGGGTGAAGCGCCCGGCTGTTCGGCCGGGCGCTTCGGTCCTAGAAGCCGTAGTTGTACATGGACCCGCCCGGGTAGACGTTGCCCACGCCGTTCCGGTAGGCGTAGCCGCCGTAGTTGGCGCCTTCCACGAAGGTCCAGCCGCCGAGGGTCCTGCCGTTCAGCGCCACGTACCAGCCGGCGGCGTTGGGGTCGGTGTACCCGCGCAGCGCGAAGTGGATGTGAGCCCCGGTGGTGGAGCCGCCCGCGCAGAGGCTGTTGCCCTGGGTTCCCAGGTAGTGGCCGGTGCCGACGTTGTTACCGGGAAGCCACTGGTAGTCCTCCAGGTGGTAGTAGTCGGTCGAGTACCCGTTGTCGTGGATGACCCGGGTCCAGCCGGTGCACAGGGAGTAGGCGTATCCGCCCCTGGCGGCTCGGGCCTGACCGTTGCCTCCGGCGAAGTCCACGGAGCTGTACGGGGGACCGCCGCTGAACCCGTGCGGGCCGCCGGTCATGATCATGGAGGTGCCGATGGAGAACGGTAGGCCCACGCCGGTGTAGGCCATGGGGGAGAGCTGGTCGGGGTCGGTGGAGGCCGCGACGGTCTCGCGCTGCTCGGTGTCCATCAGCCCCGATCCGGCGAGGAGCTGGGAGAACTCCTCTGTGCCTTCCAGGCCGACGTCCCAGCCGTTGCCGTCCTGTTCGGCGGCGAACAGCCAGGCGTAGGGCTCCTCGCCCTCGACCTCCGGGGCGGTGACGATGGCGACGCCGAAGGCGGAGTCGTGGTCGGCCTCACGGATGTCGACCCGCACGTCCCGGTCCTGGGCGGCGAGGGTGGAGAGTTCCGTGGAGCGTTCGGACAGGACGTCCTCGATGACGGAGTCCGTCAGGGACCGCTCGGACGATCCGAGTGTGTCGGCCACCTCGGCATCGAGGAGGATCTCGACGTTGTCGGCCGTGCTGAGCGGCGCGGTGGTGGTCTGTGCGGTGGCGGGTGCGGCAGTGACGACCAGTGCGACCGAGGCGGTCAGCGCGATGGCACCCAGGGGGAGGTATCGGGGGGTGGGTAGTGTCAACGCTTCTCCAGGGGAGTCGAGCGAACGGGGAGTGACACCACAGGCTCAGAGTGTGGCTACCGCAGAGTAACCAGGCCCCAGGGCACGGACAAGGGGTGTAACCGGAAACTTTCTCCGATGACACCCCTCATTCGGTTGGTTTTCTACCGCCCGGATCGCTCCAGTGCCAGCAGGTGCTTCTTGCGTTCCAGGCCGCCCGCGTACCCCGTCAGGCTCCCGTTGGCGCCGATGACGCGGTGACAGGGCACGATGACGCTGATCGGGTTCCGCCCGTTGGCCATGCCCACGGCGCGGGACGCGGTGGGCCTGCCGATCTCCTCGGCGAGCTGGCCGTAGCTGGACGTTTCCCCGTAGGGGATCGTGGTCAGCGCCTGCCACACCTGGAGCTGCCAGGGCGTACCGGCGGGAGCGAGGGGCAGGTCGAACTGCCGGAGCCGCCCGTCGAAGTACGCGGCCAGCTGTCTCTTGGCCTCCGTGAACGAGGCATCGTCCCGCACCCAGTCGGACGGGACGACCCGTCGGACCCCGTCCTTGGGCGGGGTCAACAGCCCGCCCAGGGCCTCGCCGTCGCCGTACAGGGTCAGTTCGCCCAGGGGCGAGTCCATCGTGGTGTGGCGGGTCGGGCCGGGGAGGGGGGTCCGGAACGTCACCGCTGCCTCGCGTGCCGGGCCGACCGGTTCCAGGTCCATGGGAAGTGCTTCTTGGGTGTTCATCCTGATCCTTCTTCCTCAGGTAGTCCCAGCGACGCCCACAGGAGGTGGGTCGCGTACGAACGCCACGGGCTCCAGGCCTTCGTCGGGGCCGAGCCCTTTCGTTCCAGGGCCTGCCGCACCCCGAGGTCCGTCTCCAGGAAGACGTCCGGGTCGCCCAGCCCGCGCATCCGGACGTAGCCGGCGGTCCACGGGCCGATCCCGGGCAGCTCCAACAGCCGGTGTTCCGCCTCGTCTCGATCGCAGCCCGGGCCCAGGTCGACGCGTCCGGAGGCGATCGCCCCCGCCACGCGGGTGAGGGCCCGGCCCCGGGACACGGGGATGGACATCCCCGCCGGGTCGGCATCGGTCAGGGCCTCCGGGGAGGCGAACGTGTGGGTGAGTCCGGGGAACAGTCCGTCGAGCCCGGCGCCCAACGGCTCCCCGTGGCGGGACACCAGCCGTCCTGCCAGGGTACGCGCGGCCCGGACCGAGACCTGCTGGCCGAGGACCGCGCGGACCGCCAGTTCGGTGGGGTCCACGTGACCCGGCGCGCGGACCCCGGGGCGTCGGCGCAGGACCGGGCCGAGCACCGGGTCGGGCCCCAGCGCCTCCGCGACCGCGTCGGGGTCGGCGTCCAGGTCCAGCAGGCTCCGGCAGCGGCGCACGGCGCTGGTCAGGTCGCTCGGGTCGGTCAGCCACAGTCGGCACAGGACGTGGTCGGAGCCCGCGGAGAGCGCGACCACCCCGGGGCCGTGGGGCAGGCGGAGTGTGCGCCGGTAGGTGTCGTCGGAGTACTCCTCCACCCCCGGGACCGCGCGGTCACCGAGGAAGGAGAGCATCCCGGCGAGGTCGATGGCGCCCCGGTAGGGAAGTCGCAGCACGATGCCGCTGGTGGGCGGTGCCGTCGTCCTGCGGCGGGCCGCCCGCATCTCGGTGGGGGAGCGGTCGAAGACCGCGCGTATGGTCTCGTTGAACTGCCGCACGCTGGAGAAACCGGAAGCGAAGGCGACGTCCGCCATGGGCATGTCCGTGGTCTCCACCAGGACGCGGGCGGTGTGGGTGCGCTCCGCCCGGGCCAGGGCCAGCGGTCCCGCGCCGACCTCCTGGGTGAGCAGTCGGTTGAGCTGGCGGTCGCTGTACCCGAGGGTCTCCGCCAGGGAACCCACCCCGCCCCGGTCCACGGCGCCGTCGTGGATCAGCCGGATCGCCCGGCCCACGACGTCGGCCCGTACGTTCCACTCGGGGGAGCCGGGCACGGTGTCCGGACGGCACCGCTTGCAGGCGCGAAAGCCCGACTCCTGTGCGGCGGCGGCCGTGCGGTAGAAGCGGACGTTCTCCCGGCGAGGGGTGACCGCCGGGCAGCTCGGTCGGCAGTAGATACCGGTCGTGCGCACCGCGGTGTAGAAGACCCCGTCGAAACGGGAGTCCCTGCTCCGTACCGCTCTGTAGCGCTGTTCGTCGTCCATCACATCCACCATGTTCGCCGAGTCCGGCGGCGCACGCTGGCGGTTTTCGGACACCTACGCGGGTCAGTTCTCGCCGTGTTCGGTGAGGTAGTCGACGTAGACGGGGCGCAGCGCCTCGTGCACCCGGGGGTCGTGTTCGGCCGAGAAGGCCTCGTAGAGGAACCCCGAGACCTGGGCGACACTGGCCTCGCTCGCGTCCCGGTTGCCCGCCGCCGCCTCGGCGGCCGGAAGCAGGCGCAGAAGACGCCAGAGGAAGCCCACGTCCCAGCGCTCGCGTGCCAGTTCCAGGGCGCGTTCCCGCAGGTCCTCGGTGCTGGTCTGCTCGAATCGGTCGTCCATGGTCGGAAGATACCCGCCCCCGTGCCCCGCACCCGTGAGTGACCTGGGTTACTCTTCACACGAGCTGTTCATCTCCCCCTCGGGAGGGCCCTCACAAGGGGCGGCTGAGGGGAACGTAGTGAGGGGTACGCCATGGCCGAGGCCGCCGCGCGCGTCGTTGTCGCGAAGCCGGGACTGGACGGGCACGACCGGGGGGTCAAGATCGTCGCCCGGGTCCTGAGGGACGCCGGGGTCGAGGTCATCTACACCGGTCTGCGCCAGACCCCGGAGATGATCGTGGCCGCCGCGCTCCAGGAGGACGCCGACGCCATCGGCCTGTCGGTGCTCTCGGGCGCGCATATGACGATGTTCGGCCGGGTCATGGAGCTGCTGCGGGAGAACGACGCCACCGACATCCGGGTGTTCGGCGGGGGCATCATCCCCGACTCCGACATCGAGGAGCTGGAGGCGATGGGGGTCGCCCGGATCTTCACGCCGGGCGCGCCGACCTCCGAGATCGCGGACTGGGTACGCGAGAACATCCACCCCGTTCACGCCGCCTGAGGCCCCGTGACCTTCGTCGCACTTCGGGCGAAGTCCGATGGGGGCGAATCGGCCCCGGATCGGTGTTATCAGCGGTGTCTCTGGTCACATATGTTCCCATGTGGGGGGCGTCGCAGCGCCGCGTGAGCGGCGTTTGTGCCCAAGGCCATGGGATGTACCGGACCCTGGTGTCCGGTGGCCGGACATCGGGCGACTAAGCTTTGCGCATGTCGCGGGTGGCAACGCCGCGGCGATCCCGATCTCTGTAGGCCTCACCCCCTCCGCGGGGGTTTGCGTCGTGTGACACCCCTTCAGTGGGTCACCGCCGATCCGGACACGCCACCCCGGTACACACTTGAGCCAGCGAGTTACAAGGACGGACCCTCGTGGACCTGTTCGAATACCAGGCGAAGCAACTCTTCGCAGAGTACGGGGTTCCCGTACCCCAGGGGAAGGTGGCGAGCACGGTCGCTGAGGCGCGTGCCATCGCCGATGAGTTCGCCGCCGCGGGCAAGCCCCGCGTCGTCGTGAAGGCCCAGGTCAAGACCGGCGGTCGCGGTAAGGCTGGCGGCGTCAAGGTGGCCGAGGGCCCCGAGGACGCCGAGGCCAAGGCCGAGCAGATCCTCGGCATGGACATCAAGGGCCACACGGTCCACCGTGTCCTGGTCGAGGAGGCGAGTGACATCGCCGAGGAGTACTACTTCTCCTTCCTGCTCGACCGCGCCAACCGCAACTTCCTCTCCATCTGCTCCAAAGAGGGCGGCATGGAGATCGAGGAGGTCGCGGAGACCAACCCCGACGCCGTCGCCAAGATCTCGATCGACGCCCTGAAGGGCGCCCCGGCCGACGTCGCCGCGCAGATCGTCAAGGCGGGCAACCTGCCCGAGGCCGCCGCCGCGGGCGCCACGGAGATCGTCTCCAAGCTGTGGGACGCCTTCGTCGGCAAGGACGCCACCCTCGTGGAGGTGAACCCGCTCATCCTGACCAAGGACGGCCGGGTCGTCGCCCTCGACGGCAAGGTGACCCTGGACGAGAACGCCGAGTTCCGCCAGGACCTGGACAGCCTCACCTTCGCCGAGGAGGGTGACCCGTTGGAGGTCGCCGCCAAGGCCAAGGGCCTCAACTACGTCAAGCTCGAGGGCGAGGTCGGCATCATCGGTAACGGTGCCGGTCTGGTCATGTCGACCCTCGACGTGGTCGCCTACGCGGGTGAGAACCACGGCGGCGTCAAGCCCGCCAACTTCCTCGACATCGGTGGCGGCGCCTCCGCCGAGGTGATGGCGAACGGCCTGGAGATCATCCTGGGCGACCCCGCCGTCAAGAGCGTCTTCGTCAACGTCTTCGGCGGCATCACCGCCTGCGACGCCGTCGCGAACGGCATCGTGCAGGCGCTGGAGCTCCTGGAGCAGCGCGGCGACGACGTCAGCAAGCCGCTGGTCGTGCGCCTGGACGGCAACAACGCCGAACTGGGCCGCCAGATCCTCGACGAGCGCGCCCACCCGGCCGTGCGTCGGGTCGACACGATGGACGGCGCCGCCGCTCAGGCCGCCGAGCTCGCGGCGAAGTAGGGGACAACACACCATGGCTATCTTCCTGAACAAGGACAGCAAGGTGCTCGTCCAGGGCATGACCGGCTCTGAGGGCACCAAGCACACCCGCCGTATGCTCGCGTCCGGCACCAACATCGTTGGTGGCGTGAACCCGCGCAAGGCCGGGCAGAGCGTCGACTTCGACGGCACCGAGGTGCCGGTCTTCGGCTCCGTCGCCGAGGGCATGGCCGCCACCGGCGCCGACGTCACCGTGATCTTCGTTCCGCCGAAGTTCTCCAAGGACGCCGTCGTCGAGGCGATCGACGCCGAGATCGGTCTGGCCGTCGTGATCACCGAGGGCATCCCGGTCCACGACACCGCCGCCTTCTGGGCCTACGCCGGTTCCAAGGGCAACAAGACCCGTATCGTCGGCCCGAACTGCCCCGGCCTCATCACCCCGGGCCAGTCCAACGCCGGCATCATCCCGGCCGACATCGCCAAGCCGGGCCGTATCGGCCTGGTCTCGAAGTCGGGCACGCTCACCTACCAGATGATGTACGAGCTGCGCGACATCGGCTTCTCGTCCGCCGTCGGCATCGGTGGCGACCCGATCATCGGCACCACGCACATCGACGCCCTGGCGGCCTTCGAGGCCGACCCGGACACCGACGTCATCGTGATGATCGGTGAGATCGGTGGCGACGCCGAGGAGCGCGCGGCCGACTTCATCAAGGAGAACGTGACCAAGCCGGTCGTCGGCTACGTCGCGGGCTTCACCGCCCCGGAGGGCAAGACCATGGGCCACGCCGGCGCCATCGTCTCCGGTTCCTCCGGCACGGCCGCCGCCAAGAAGGAGGCCCTCGAGGCCGTTGGCGTCAAGGTCGGCAAGACCCCGAGCGAGACGGCTCAGCTGGTGCGCGACCTCTTCTAGGAGGCGTGCCCCGCAGGGCGCTCGTTCCGTACGGCTCCGCCCCGCCGCCGGTGATCTGGTCGGTGGGGCGGAGCCGTTTCGCGTCCGGGGCGGGCCGGGGGGGCGGTCAACCGCCCTCGATCTCCCCGCGCCGGTTCCGCCGTCTGCGTTGGGCGAGGAGCTGTCCGGCCAGCGGGCCGAGCACCATGAGGCAGAAGAACCCGAGGAAGACCGTGATGGCGTAGACGTTGCCACTCATGAACGACGGGGTGCCCCACACCAGCAGGAGGAAGCCGCCCCAGCCGAGGAGCCCGCCGACGTTCACGCCCTTGTCCTTCTCGTCGTCCTCGGACACCTCCGCGTTCTTCCCGGCGGCGACGGTCGGAGAGGAGTCGGCACCTGGTTCGGGAACGGCGACGGTCCCCGGAGCCAGTCGCGGGGGGAGGTCGTCGAAGAGCGGGACGAGTTCGGCGGAGTTCACGGCCCGGAGCGCGGCCTCGGAGCGCTGTTCGTGCTCGTCGGTGTCGAGCCGCCCCTCCTCGAAGGCCACGCGCAGTTTCGCCAGCGCC
The DNA here is from genome assembly GCF_042869555.1 of Nocardiopsis sp. NPDC006938. Lineage (NCBI taxonomy): Bacteria > Bacillati > Actinomycetota > Actinomycetes > Streptosporangiales > Nocardiopsidaceae > Nocardiopsis > Nocardiopsis sp. NPDC006938. The sequence continues at coordinate 7,243 of NZ_JBIAGA010000034.1, forward strand.
TCGTCGCGTTCGTCGTCGGAGAGCCGGTAGCTGCGGTCGTGTTCGGGCTCTGCCATGGGGTGTCCTTCATGCGGGGGCGGGGGTCTCATCTTACGACGTATCGCGTTTGCGGGGCGTTCCCGCGTGGTGACGCGCACACGACACGCGCGGCCCGGATACCCCGGAGCATTCCGGTCCCTGGCAGCATAAGTCGGGTGAGTACGCCAGGATCTCCCCCCGACCGAGGCCGACAGTCGAAGCGGTCCACGAGCACCTCCGACGGGGCCTCCGGGGGTGTGCCCGCGGTCGCTTCGGAGGTGGGCCGTCCGATCTACTCCACGGGGGGTGTGGCGGCGGCGTCGGCCGCCGGTATCGGCCTGGCGGTCATCGTGACCCTGACCATGGCCGGGTGGGTGGCGGCGCCGCACGACACGTTCGGCGAGGACATCGTCGACCTGTTGCGCGGGGCCGTGCTGGCCTGGCTGGTCGGCCACCACGTCTCCTTCTCCATCGCGGAGGGGCAGATCAGCTTGTTGCCGCTGGGCCTGGTCCTGCTGCCGGGGTTGCTGCTGTACCGGTTCGGCCGCTGGTTGGCGCGCTGTTGCGTGATCGAGCGGCTGCGGCACGTGCACCGGGCCGCGCTGGCCGTGGCGGGTCCCTATGCGGCGATCGCGGGCACGCTCGCGTTGCTGGCCCGGACCGAGGAGGCGGTGCCGAGTATGCCGCGTGCGCTCCTCATGGGGTTCGTGATCGCGTTCGTCGCGGGCGGCCTGGGGGTGCTGCGCCAGCTCATGCGGGACAAGGGCGTGGCGGCGGGGGATCTGCTCGACCTGATGCCCGCGCGGTCGCGTTCGCTGCTGGTGGGGATGGTCGCGTCCACGGCGACCCTGCTGGCCGGGGGGCTGGTGTTGTTCCTGGCGGCGCTGGCGGTGAACCTGCCGGAGGCGGTGGAGATGACCGGCGCGCTCGGTCCCGGGTTGGTCGGCGGTTCGCTCCTGTTGATCGTGCAGTTGGCGTACCTGCCCAACGCGGTGGTGTTCGCGGTCTGTTACGCGTTGGGCCCGGGGTTCGCGGTGGGGACGTCGACGGTGGTGGCCCCGACGGAGGTGTCGTTGGGCGCGGTTCCGGCCCTGCCCATGCTGGCCGCGCTGCCAGCTAACGGTGCGGCTCCGGTGCTCTCGTTGGCGGCCCTGGCGGTGCCGTTCGTGGCGGGGGCGATCGGCGGGGTGCTGACCCAGCGCAGCGCTCCCGACGTGGTGAGCGAGGCGGCCCCGCTGTGGGGGTTCGTGTGCGGTGTGACGACGGGGATGCTGTTCGCGGCCCTGGCCGGGCTCGCGGGCGGGTCGCTGGGGGCGGCGCGCCTCAGCGAGGTGGGCCCCTCCGCGTGGCAGGTGGGCGTGGTGGCCGCCCTGGAGGTGGGGGTGGCGGCGGCCGTGGCGGCCTGGGTCGCCAACGCCTGGTACGCGCGCAAGCAGACCCGCAGGGTCGAGGCGGAGCGGGCGGAGGCGGCGGCCGAGCCGCGCCCCGAGACCGCGGCGCCGGTGGTGGAGCTGCCCGCCGACGTTCCGGTGGGTGAGGGGTTGGCCACGGTCACGGCCCTGCGGCCCCGCGAGGAGGAACGCGAGGCGGAGACGGAACCGGAACCGACCATCGCCGAGCGCCGTGAGGTGCTGCGCCGGGTGCGCGGTGCCCGCAAGCGGGACCGCGCCGTCGAGAGGGTGGCGCGCAGGGAGGCCCGGCGGGAGTTGCGGGCGCAGCGCAGGGCGGACCGCCGTGCCGAGGGCGGCTGGTGGCGCCGGAGGCGCGCGGACGAGGAGTCGGAGGAGGAGATGTACGGCATCACCTACGAGGCCGCTCCCGAGGACGTCGAGCCCACGCAGCGGTGAACCCGTCGGCCCGAGCGGGGATCGTAGTGTGACCGGGCCGGGCCCTCCGGCCCCCGGTGCCCTTCCGGGGTACGCCGCAGCACACGATCAGGACACCCTTGTGACCGCCACTGACGCACAGCCGCCCGAGTCCCCCGCTTCCCCGCGACCTCCGGTCCCTCCCGCCCCCGCGGGCGTTCCCGAGGTGGACTGGGCGGATCTGGACTGCCCCGACGCCGAGGACGTACCCGAACTGCTCGCGGCCCTGGCGGAGGGGGAGGACGACGTGGTGGAGGAGGCGGCGGAGGACCTCGAGGACCTGCTCTTCGAGGGCGACTACCGCCGACCCGCGGTCGCGGTGCATCTGCTCCCACGGTTGACCGCCCTGTACCCGCTCCTGCGGGGGGCGCGCCGTGCACTCGTGATCAGGATGTTCCGAGTGGTCGCCGTGCGCGGCGATCTGGACGCGTGGCCCGAGCTCCGGGCCGGGTTGGCCGAGGTCGAACCGCTCCTGCTCGCCGATCTCGACGGCCAGGGCTTCGGCGTGCGGCGTGAGGTGGTGCGGTTCCTGCCGCTCCTGACCGGCGGTGACGCCGACCGTCGGGCCGCCGTGCTGCTCGACCTCATCGACTGCGGCGGGGTACTGGGGGCCGAGGCGCTCACAGCCCTGGCCCGGGTGGACCCGGGGCGTCTCACGGACGACCTCCTCGGCCCGGAGCACACGGACGAGGTGCGGTTCGCGGCCGCCCGCGCGCTCGCGAGGTCCGGTCGGCCCTGGACCTCCGAGGCCACCCGGGTGATCGTGTGGTGCTGGTCGCGGCGGGCGTGGGAGACGGCGTCGGCTCCGGTCCCGGATACGGGGGGCTTCGGCCGCGACTCCCGTCCGGAGCTCGAACGCGCGGTGGCCGACCCGACGTGCGTCGACGAGCTACTGGCACGGCTCCGGGTCGAAGGCTGGGCCGCCCTGCACGCCGCGAGAACCATGTGCGAGTGGGTCCGGTCGGCGCGGCAGACCCTGGTGCCGGTCTTCACCGCGGCGCTCGCAGACCCGCAGTTGCGCGGTGACGCGCTCAGCGCCCTCTGCGAGATGCCCCGGGTCGCGACGTCCGCGCGGGAGCCGGCGGCCGCACTGGCGACTCCGGCCGTACTGGATTCCGAACTCCCGGGCGACCGGGTGGATGGCGGGGAGGCGGTGCGGCTCCTGGTCCGGCTGGGAGACCCGCGTGGGAGGGAGGCCCTGCTGGGCCAGCTGCGCCGACGGCAGTGCTCCCTCTACCCGCCCGTGTACAAGCTGCATTCCGAGGAGGTACCCCCGGACCCGGAACTCGTCGAAGCGCTGAACGACGCACTTCCCGAGTACTACGCGCGGGTGGCCGCCACGGAATCCAACTCCACGATCGAGGAGATGCCGGTCGAGCTCCTGGCGGGCTGGGGGCCCGAAGCGACGGAGCGGGCGCTGGAGGCGCTCGTCGGCGCGCTGGAACACTCCAGCGCACCCATGGACGCCGTCGTCGCCCTGGGGCCCAGAGCCATGGCCGCACTCCCCGTGCTGTACCGCCGGGCGTCCGACCTCGGGCTGGAGCCCCGGGACCGCCTGCGCGCGGCGGTGGCGGTGGTGGCCGTCGGCGCGGATGAGGGGCCGCTGGACGGGCTCCTGGCCCGGGCCAAGCCGTGGGACCGGTCGTTCGGCGTGGACTACGCCCGACGCCGTGGTGTTGTGGCAAGGGCGGTCGTCGCGGACCAGCGTGAGCAGGCCGAACAGTTCGTGGCGCGGAACTGGCACGTGTCCTCTCAGGCCGTCGACGCCGCGGAGTACCTGTTCCGGGCGGTGGGAGAGACGGCGACGCCGTTGACCGTCTGCGCCTGGGCGCTGCGCCGATTCGGGTGGACTGACCGCGCCGTGTGCTCGCTGGTCCGCCGACTGGGTCGTGAGGTCGCCCGGTCGGCCGAGGTCATGGAGCTGTTCGCGGAGCCCGCCCCGGAGCTGTGGGCCGAGCGGGAGCGCGCCCTCGCGCTGGTCCGGGTCACAGGGGAGAGTGGCCCGCTGCACGCGGTCGCCGCGCACATGATGTGCGGGGGCGCGTCCCTGGGGGACTGGGATCGGGGGCTGGGCGGCCTGCCGGAGGTGATCGCGGCGCTCGGGAAGGAGGCGGACCCGCTCCGCCCCCGGCTGCGTGAGCTGTGCGTGTTGGAGGCCCCGCTGGTCAGTCCCCGCCTGGAGGGGCGTGTCCGTGCCGACGAGCTCCTCCGCGCGGCCCTGGGCGCTGTGCTGGAGGACGGCGGGGCGTGAACACGCGGGAGCGGTGCGGGGGCGCGGCCAGGGCCGCGCCCAGCCCAACCCGGGGCGGCCCCCGCTGTGCGAGCTGCGGAACTTGCGTAGCAGAGCACAGGAGGGGCACCGTCGCTCATCGTCCTACGAGAGATGGCCCGGCGGCCGCTCGCAGGGCTGGCGGCTTCGCCGTCAGAAGGCGAAAGCATCCACAGAACACGCCCTAGGCACTGTTTTTTGGACGGGTCAGGTCACGGAGCCAGATCCGGATCGAGGCCACCTGCACGGTCCCGTCGAAGATCGCGGCCCGCTTGTCA
>NZ_JBIAGA010000035.1:0-9158 GCF_042869555.1 Nocardiopsis sp. NPDC006938
GGGCGAGGGAGTTCAGGTGTTGCGTCACAACAAGACCATGGGCTCCCTCGCCTCATGCTCAGACCACGCACCCCTGGGAATTACTCATCTAGGGGTTGCGCAAGCTCGCGGCATCCGGAGAGGCCTCTGATCTCAGGGGGTACTCCTGACGCCGGTGAAGAGGGGGGAAGGTTCGGCGGCTCTGGGGTGCTCTGGAACGGACCACGGATACCTATGCACTCTGGTGCGTCAGAGGTGATGTTGGCTGCGGGTTGAGAGTGGCCCGAACGTGCTCGGTTGGATGCGGGGCGAAGGTCAAGCGGAGATAACGGTCCGCGTTGTCGCAGGTCGTTAAGCGTGAGCCCCACGCACGTGGGGATGGACCGCGGACACGCAGAAGGCCCCGCACGAGGCGGGGGTGAGCCCCACGCACGTGGGGATGGACCGCCCACCACGACCGGCGTTGACATCGGGACGTGGTGAGCCCCACGCACGTGGGGATGGACCGCACCTGCTCGGCCAGGTCGAGCTGGAGTTGGAGTGAGCCCCACGCACGTGGGGATGGACCGGCGCCAGCATCCTGCTGGAGCGGGTCACCACGGTGAGCCCCACGCACGTGGGGATGGACCGAACTGCCTCAGGCTCCCGGGTTCGGCGCTGACGTGAGCCCCACGCACGTGGGGATGGACCGACACACCTGCACCCTCACCTACACCTGCACCAGTGAGCCCCACGCACGTGGGGATGGACCGCATCCACCAACTCCTCCCGCATCTGCCCCGGAGTGAGCCCCACGCACGTGGGGATGGACCGGCGTCATCTACCGAAACCCCGCTGTCGCTAAGGTGAGCCCCACGCACGTGGGGATGGACCGGTATTCCTCCTCGCCCCCGTGAGCGATCACCGGTGAGCCCCACGCACGTGGGGATGGACCGTTGTTCCGGCGCTGGAGTTTTCCAGTGCTCCGTGAGCCCCACGCACGTGGGGATGGACCGGCGTGGAGTTCACCCACACCACCGGGCCCGAGGTGAGCCCCACGCACGTGGGGATGGACCGAGGCCATCACCGCAGCCGAGCGTGCCGTGGCCGTGAGCCCCACGCACGTGGGGATGGACCGGCGTACCGGCCCGGCGCGGCTTGGCGTTGGGCGTGAGCCCCACGCACGTGGGGATGGACCGCTCTCGCGGCAGCCATCGACGAGCAGCTCGAAGTGAGCCCCACGCACGTGGGGATGGACCGGGAACCCTCCTGTTTTTGGGCATGAAAAAAGCGTGAGCCCCACGCACGTGGGGATGGACCGCGTGGCCTGCGCGAGGACCTCGGCGGCGGCGCGTGAGCCCCACGCACGTGGGGACGGACCGTCGTCGCCGTCGGGCTCCCCGGTGGGCAGGGCGTGAGCCCCACGCACGTGGGGATGGACCGACCGGGGGCACCACGCTGGCCGATCGGACGTGGTGAGCCCCACGCACGTGGGGATGGACCGCTGGTCTCGTTCGGCCTGGGCTCGCCGGTATCCGTGAGCCCCACGCACGTGGGGATGGACCGGGCTCACCGGGTTACTCGTCGGCGGGGAGGTTGTGAGCCCCACGCACGTGGGGATGGACCGATGGCGGGGCCTGATGGCACCGAGTACGAGATGTGAGCCCCACGCACGTGGGGATGGACCGCCCTGGCGGGCGAGGTTTTCGCGGAGGGCTTCGTGAGCCCCACGCACGTGGGGATGGACCGACCCACGCGACGCCCTGTGCGGGTCCACGCTCGTGAGCCCCACGCACGTGGGGATGGACCGGCCCTCATGCAGACCCACGACCCGGACACCGGTGAGCCCCACGCACGTGGGGATGGACCGGCGACGAACAGCCGGTACGCCTGGTGCTCGGAGTGAGCCCCACGCACGTGGGGATGGACCGGGGGACAGCGTTGACGATCTCGCCGCCGCCCGGTGAGCCCCACGCACGTGGGGATGGACCGGGTGACGCCGGGCGGTGCCCAGGTGTCGCCGTGTGAGCCCCACGCACGTGGGGATGGACCGCACCCCGAGGAGTACCTCCCGGTCATGGGCAAGTGAGCCCCACGCACGTGGGGATGGACCGGTCGTCGATCAGCTCACTGGCCTGTTCCTGCGGTGAGCCCCACGCACGTGGGGATGGACCGTCCGCGATCCACTGCGTGGCCACGGGCATGACGTGAGCCCCACGCACGTGGGGATGGACCGGATGCTGGCTGGCCCACATCGAATGGAAACGCGTGAGCCCCACGCACGTGGGGATGGACCGTGTTCGGCCTGCGGGGAGGCCTTCCACATGTCGTGAGCCCCACGCACGTGGGGATGGACCGGGTGTGACAATCCGTGCCGGGGTCTGTCAGTAGTGAGCCCCACGCACGTGGGGATGGACCGTCCTCCTCCCCCATCACTCACCCCCTTGGGTGGTGAGCCCCACGCACGTGGGGATGGACCGGGCACCGCTCCGGTCGCCGGGCACGTCAAGGAGTGAGCCCCACGCACGTGGGGATGGACCGGGCAACGCCTGAGCACTCGACGGCGAGGTCGAGTGAGCCCCACGCACGTGGGGATGGACCGGCCGGTGAACTCCCTCGCCCGAGCGGCCTTGGTGAGCCCCACGCACGTGGGGATGGACCGTCAGGATTGAACCGGACATAATGACAATCCGGGTGAGCCCCACGCACGTGGGGATGGACCGGAATCGACTTCGACGAGGCCGCCGCCGCGATGGTGAGCCCCACGCACGTGGGGATGGACCGTCGATCACGTCCGCGCCGACCTCTTCGGGTGTGTGAGCCCCGCGCACGTGGGGATGAACCGTCCCACGACCACAGCGTCGACGCCCTCCGGTAGTGAGCCCCACGCAAGTGGGGATGGACCGGCCCAACCCTGCTCGCCGATGCACGCAGCGGCGTGAGCCCCACGCACGTGGGGATGGACCACGATGGGACTGGGCGGGCGGGGTGTCGGGTGGGTGGGGCCCACCCACCCATATGACTTCCGGCGCGGACCGCCTCGGTCTAGCCTTGACGCCATGGGCACCGACCAAAGCTCCGATCCCCGGTCCCACCTGGGGGAGTTCCTGAGCGCCAGACGTTCACGGCTGCTTCCCGAGGACCTCGGTCTGGTCGCGTACGGCCGGCGCAGGGTTCCCGGCCTTCGCCGCGAGGAGGTGGCGCTCCTGGCCGGGGTCAGCACCGACTACTACATGCGCCTGGAACAGGGCCGCGAACGGCACCCCTCCACGCAGGTGGTCGAGGCGCTGGCCAGGGCGCTGGACCTGGACGGGGACGCGACGGAGCACCTGCGTCGGCTGGCGCGCGCCGAGGGACGCCCGCGCGGGCGGGCCCGCCGGGACACACGTGTCTCCCCGCACCTGGCCCGCCTCCTCGAACGCTGGAGTGACACTCCGGCCTTCGTGCTGGACCACCCCCTGGACGTCCTGGCACGCAACCGCCTCGCTGAGGCCCTGCACTCCGACTTCACGCTGGACGACAACCTGGCGCGTATGGTCTTCCTCGACTCGGCGGCGCGGCGCTTCCACCGTGAGTGGCGCCGGACCGCCTCGGCGACCGTCGCCGAACTCCATCGCGCGATGGGCCTGGCCCCCGACGATCCCCGGCTGAACGAGGTCGTCGGTGAGCTCGCGCTCAAGAGCGAGGAGTTCCGTTCCCTGTGGGCGCGGCACGACGTGCGGGGCAAGACGGGCGACGCCAAACCGCTGCACCACTCCCAGGCGGGCGCCCTGGACCTGCGCTACGACAGCTTCACGGTCAACGGCGCCCCCGGGCAGCAACTGATCGTCTACCAGGCGGAACGGGGCAGTGACTCGGAGGGGGCGCTGGCCCTGCTCGGTTCCCTGCACGCCGATCCCCACGTAGGGGGCGACCAGACGGACCGGGGCCGGAACGGTCGGCGACGGTTCGGGTGAGACCGGGGCCCCGAGGCGGCGCCGTCCCGTCACTGGGAGTCGCGCACCAGGGATGACGGCGACCTGGTCGCCTCCGCGTGGCGGGACGAGACTTCGGGTGAAGGCGGTGGAGTCCCCTCCACCGCGCCGCACCCGACGGAGGAAGCACTCCATGAGTTCCGAGACCACCACACACGACCCGGGCAGCCCCCTCGCCCTGGAGGAGATCCAGCGCCGGGCCGACGACCCCGGGCGCCGTGTCCTCTTCACCAACGCGACCGTCGTCACCATGGACCCGGAAATCGGGACGCTGGAACGTGCGGACGTCCTGGTCGAGGGAGACTCGATCGCCCAGGTGGGTGCCGTACCGCAGGCGGGGGACGCGGTGGTGATCGACGCGACGGGCACGATCATCACTCCGGGTTTCGTGGACACCCACCGGCACGCCTGGCAGTCGCAGCTGCGCAGGATCATGCCGGACGTGGACGATCTCGTGGGCTACGTGACCACTACCCTGGCCGGTTACGCGCCCCTCTACGAGCCCCGGGACATGTACGTCGGTACCCGGCTGGCCGCCCTGTCGGCGATCGACGCCGGCATCACCTGCATGCTCGACTTCTCGCACAACTCGAGGTCGCGCGAGCACTCCGACGCCGCGGTCCGGGCCCTGGTGGACAGCGGCGTCCGCGGAGTCCACGCCGCGATGGGGCCGCACTTCGGTGCCTGGGACCAGCAGTGGCCCGGGGACCTCGCCCGGCTCCGTGACGAGTACGCGGGCGGGTCGGATCGGATGCTGACCCTGCGGGTCGGTGCGCTGGCCACTGACGAGATCGCCGGGCCGTCCCTGGCTTACGGGCCCGGACTGGCGCGCGTCGCCAGGGAGATGGACGTCGGGGTCAGCGTCGACGCCGTCCTCGGTGCCTCGTCCTCCCGTGCGGTGCGGGACTGGGCCCGGCAGGGGCTCCTGGGCCCGAACGTCACCCTGATCCACGCGACCGGCCTGACCGACGAGGCGTGGAAGCTGATCGGGGAGACCGGGACCACGGTCTCCCTGGCGCCGACCTCCGACGCCCAGATCGGTCTGGAGACCGCGATCCCCGCCGTAGACGAGGCACTGGCCGTGGGAGTGCGCCCCGGGCTCAGCATCGACGTGGAGGTGGCCCTGGCCGGGGACATGTTCACCCAGATGCGGGCCCTGCACACCGTGCAGCGGATGCGGGCGGTCAACGCGGCCTACGGCGCCGACGCCGAACCGGTCCGGATCGGCGTGCACGACGTACTGGACTTCGCCACGCTCCAAGGCGCACGGACCAACGGCCTGGGCGGGGTGACCGGGTCGCTTACCCCCGGCAAACGCGCCGACCTCCTGGTCATCGCCGCCGAGGACCTGAACAACATGCCGCTGAACAACCCGGTCGGCACCGTGGTCCTGGGCGCGGACGCCCGCAACATCGTCACCGTCCTGGTCAACGGTGAGCCTCGAAAGTGGAACGGAAGGGTGCTGGACATCGACCTGGACGCCCTGCGGGGAGAGGTCCGCGTCTCACGGGACCGGCTCCTCGGCCAGGCGGGGGCCGGGAGAGGACCGCACGAGCGGCACCGGACGAACCCCCGACGTGTGAACGCCATCGAGCGAGGACAGGACACACGGAGCAACATGAACGACCTGCCGACGACCACTCCCGCGTCGAGCGGCTCGAGCCCCGCGACCCGGCCGGGGCGCGACGAGGCGCTGCTGGCCCAGTTGGGCGACCCGGGCGGACGCCCGCTGCTACTGACGGGCGGCGTCGTGATCACGAACAACCCGCTGATGGGCGACTGGCTGAGGGCGGACGTCCTCATCGGAGGAGAGGTGATCGTCGGGGTCGGTCCGGGTCTTCTGACGGCGGCTGGCGACGACGGGATGATCGTGGTCGACTGTTCGGGAACCGTCGTCCTGCCCGCCACCCTCGATCTCACCCGCGACCACGCTGGGGGCACTCTGACCCCGGGCGGGGCCGCGGATGTCGCCGTGTTCCGGTACGCCGACGAGCCCGGCGCTCCCGAGGAAACCGCCCCTGCCGGGCAAGGCCGCCTTGACGTGCAGATCACCGGCGGGCGGGTCCGTGTCTGGGACGGACGGCCGGTTCAGGAGCCGGGCGCTGCCCCAGGACGGGTGAAGGAGCCCGTCCACGACCCGCTCCACCCCCACACGGGGTTGTGGGTGGAGGAGAACGGGTTCGTCCGCCAAGAGCTGCTGCCGAACGGGCGCTACGACGAGGCGCGTGGAGACAGGGAGAGCGCCTACACCGGCAGGTACTGGATCAACGGATCGCGGATCGACTACCTCGACGACCTGGGTTTCTGGGCTTTCGGGGAGTTCGACGGAGACGTACTGCACCACGCGGGATACCGCTTCACCAGACACTGAGGTCTCGTGGGCGCAGGCGGGTTCCTCGGCGCGGCGATCTCCACCGTCGTCAGTTCGCTGAGCGAGGCGAACCTGTCGTCGGCTGACGATAGTGGAGGACTACACTGCCGCCAAATCGCGCGCTGGAGCTCACCCAAGCCTGGTTAGGGGGCGGCGCTAAAGCCCTGGTAGTCGGAATTTGCGACCCGGGCCAGCTCCAGAAGACGGCGCCCATCTTCACCGCGGTGGACGTGCTCAGGGGTGTGAAGATCCGTTTCACATCCACCACGGAAGGGCGGACGCCTATGAGACCCTGGTGCACAGTAGTGCTGTTGGCTGAGGGATTGGTCCAGAACGTGCTCGGTTGTATGCGGGGCGAATGTCAAGCGGAGATAACGGTCAGTGTTGTCGCAGGTCGTCAAGCGTGAGCCCCACGCACGTGGGGATGGACCGCCATGGGCCCGATGCAATTCATCCCGGCGGCGGTGAGCCCCACGCACGTGGGGATGGACCGTTGACGTGTCCAGTGTAGACCCTGACGGCCTAGTGAGCCCCACGCACGTGGGGATGGACCGTGCATCCGGGTGCCGGGCGGGTGGTCGAGGTCGTGAGCCCCACGCACGTGGGGATGGACCGGAGAACCACCGTGTTCCACCCCAGCCACCGCAGTGAGCCCCACGCACGTGGGGATGGACCGGTCACCACGCAGATGACCAGCCATGGGCGTACGTGAGCCCCACGCACGTGGGGATGGACCGAACTTGAACTTGGCCCCTGCGTACTTGCCCGGTGAGCCCCACGCACGTGGGGATGGACCGGACATGCCGGGGGCGGGGCAGTGGTTGCTGGGTGAGCCCCACGCACGTGGGGATGGACCGCAGTGGCGGGCAGGGCCACACCCAGCTCGTGGGTGAGCCCCACGCACGTGGGGATGGACCGAGCTCCTGATTGACGGTGGGGCACGGTCATCGGTGAGCCCCACGCACGTGGGGATGGACCGCCGCGCTCTGGCGGCGACCGCGACCTGTTTCGTGAGCCCCACGCACGTGGGGATGGACCGAGCTCGCGCGGGTCCTGGACCAGGCGCGCGCCGTGAGCCCCACGCACGTGGGGATGGACCGACCCGACCCTTCTCCGAACGGGGCCCGATGGTGTGAGCCCCACGCACGTGGGGATGGACCGCACGTCGTCTTCGACCTGGACACCGGCCGCCAGTGAGCCCCACGCACGTGGGGATGGACCGACCTCGTCGGCGAGTTCCAGCGGGTCCATGGTGTGAGCCCCACGCACGTGGGGATGGACCGCGTTGCAGGGGAGCGCGATTCAGGTGCGCGGTGTGAGCCCCACGCACGTGGGGATGGACCGGCCCGGTGCACCGTCCATGTCGGGAACAGCGTGTGAGCCCCACGCACGTGGGGATGGACCGTACTGGATGTCCGCCGTGTTCGCCACCGAGGCGTGAGCCCCACGCACGTGGGGATGGACCGAACCTTGGCGACGGTCGCTCGGCATCCGGTGAGTGAGCCCCACGCACGTGGGGATGGACCGATCGTCAACATGTCGGCGGTGCTCGCGCCGGACGTGAGCCCCACGCACGTGGGGATGGACCGCCTTCGCCCACTTTCGCGGGAACGTCGCCGCCGTGAGCCCCACGCACGTGGGGATGGACCGCCATCGGTCAGGACCTGGGCATCGACCGCAAGGTGAGCCCCACGCACGTGGGGATGGACCGAACTCCATCTCGACCTGCCCTGGCTGCATCGTGTGAGCCCCACGCACGTGGGGATGGACCGAGAATCGCGCAATCTTCATGAATTGGGTGACCGTGAGCCCCACGCACGTGGGGATGGACCGGCGCCCACGACATGACGGTGTGTCGTGGGCGCGTGAGCCCCACGCACGTGGGGATGGACCGGCGATACGTCGGGCTACAAGGGCCCGTCCGACGTGAGCCCCACGCACGTGGGGATGGACCGCCTTCGCCCACTTTCGCGGGAACGTCGCCGCCGTGAGCCCCACGCACGTGGGGATGGACCGTTGGGCGAGTTCTCCGGTGCCCCACACTCGGCGTGAGCCCCACGCACGTGGGGATGGACCGCTGTGGATCGAACCGGGAATCGGGTCGATGGAGTGAGCCCCACGCACGTGGGGATGGACCGCCTGCCGTGTCGGGGGAGCAACATTGCTACCGGTGAGCCCCACGCACGTGGGGATGGACCGTAGGCCCAGGCGGTGGTGTCGGTGAGCAGGATGTGAGCCCCACGCACGTGGGGATGGACCGCCGTTCATGTTGAACGTCGGGTCGTTCTTCTGGTGAGCCCCACGCACGTGGGGATGGACCGTCCGCGACCAGGTCCATTTCGTACTCGATGCCGTGAGCCCCACGCACGTGGGGATGGACCGCGGTTCCCGCCGTTGTTGTCGTCTGTGGTGTGGTGAGCCCCACGCACGTGGGGATGGACCGCTACCGCATTTTCTGGCCTAAACCCGTTGCCAGTGAGCCCCACGCACGTGGGGATGGACCGTAGGCCCAGGCGGTGGTGTCGGTGAGCAGGATGTGAGCCCCACGTACGTGGGGGTGGGCCGATGTACCGGATCGAGAACGACAGGCCCCGCGTCTGAGCCCCACGTACGTGGGGATGGGTACTCCCGCCGGGCTCCTACCGGACGACCGACGCTCGGTAGGAGCCCGGAACACCTGTGGGCCCCGGGCGTGGAGGCGTCGTGCACGAGTCGCCTCCCCCGAGTAGCAACCCGGGTTGACACCTTCGCCGCGCGCAACCTAGTGTTCTGAGTCGTTAATTCGATGAAGAATTGGTTACGATGGTCTCATGGCGCAACGCGGCAGGAAGAAGAGACCCCTGGTAGTCAGTGAC
>NZ_JBIAGA010000036.1:0-2041 GCF_042869555.1 Nocardiopsis sp. NPDC006938
ACGCCGCGAAAGCGGCGGAAAAGCAGAAGCCTTCTCCGGAAGAGCAGACAGAGTTCAGACTCTGGCGCTTGTACGGGAAGAGTGATTGTTTCTTGAGAACTCAACAGCGCGTGTTTGATTTTCTTTAAGCCATGTTTGTTTTGGCCCCGACGCACTTCGGTGCGTAGGGTTCCTTTGATTAACCAACGCGAGTTGGTTGGTCAGGATTTCTTCTAGGTTTATCCGCCCCAGGCTGACCCCTGGTCGCCGGGACGGATTGTTTGACCTTTATGGAGAGTTTGATCCTGGCTCAGGACGAACGCTGGCGGCGTGCTTAACACATGCAAGTCGAGCGGTAAGGCCCTTCGGGGTACACGAGCGGCGAACGGGTGAGTAACACGTGAGCAACCTGCCCCTGACTCTGGGATAAGCGGTGGAAACGCCGTCTAATACCGGATACGACCCGCCACCTCATGGTGGAGGGTGGAAAGTTTTATCGGTCAGGGATGGGCTCGCGGCCTATCAGCTTGTTGGTGGGGTAACGGCCTACCAAGGCGATTACGGGTAGCCGGCCTGAGAGGGCGACCGGCCACACTGGGACTGAGACACGGCCCAGACTCCTGCGGGAGGCAGCAGTGGGGAATATTGCACAATGGGCGAAAGCCTGATGCAGCGACGCCGCGTGGGGGATGACGGCCTTCGGGTTGTAAACCTCTTTTACCACCAACGCAGGCTCCACGTTCTCGTGGGGTTGACGGTAGGTGGGGAATAAGGACCGGCTAACTACGTGCCAGCAGCCGCGGTAATACGTAGGGTCCGAGCGTTGTCCGGAATTATTGGGCGTAAAGAGCTCGTAGGCGGCATGTCGCGTCTGCTGTGAAAGACCGGGGCTTAACTCCGGTTCTGCAGTGGATACGGGCATGCTAGAGGTAGGTAGGGGAGACTGGAATTCCTGGTGTAGCGGTGAAATGCGCAGATATCAGGAGGAACACCGGTGGCGAAGGCGGGTCTCTGGGCCTTACCTGACGCTGAGGAGCGAAAGCATGGGGAGCGAACAGGATTAGATACCCTGGTAGTCCATGCCGTAAACGTTGGGCGCTAGGTGTGGGGACTTTCCACGGTTTCCGCGCCGTAGCTAACGCATTAAGCGCCCCGCCTGGGGAGTACGGCCGCAAGGCTAAAACTCAAAGGAATTGACGGGGGCCCGCACAAGCGGCGGAGCATGTTGCTTAATTCGACGCAACGCGAAGAACCTTACCAAGGTTTGACATCACCCGTGGACCTGTAGAGATACAGGGTCATTTAGTTGGTGGGTGACAGGTGGTGCATGGCTGTCGTCAGCTCGTGTCGTGAGATGTTGGGTTAAGTCCCGCAACGAGCGCAACCCTTGTTCCATGTTGCCAGCACGTAATGGTGGGGACTCATGGGAGACTGCCGGGGTCAACTCGGAGGAAGGTGGGGACGACGTCAAGTCATCATGCCCCTTATGTCTTGGGCTGCAAACATGCTACAATGGCCGGTACAATGGGCGTGCGATACCGTAAGGTGGAGCGAATCCCTTAAAGCCGGTCTCAGTTCGGATTGGGGTCTGCAACTCGACCCCATGAAGGTGGAGTCGCTAGTAATCGCGGATCAGCAACGCCGCGGTGAATACGTTCCCGGGCCTTGTACACACCGCCCGTCACGTCATGAAAGTCGGCAACACCCGAAACTTGTGGCCTAACCCTTCGGGGAGGGAATGAGTGAAGGTGGGGCTGGCGATTGGGACGAAGTCGTAACAAGGTAGCCGTACCGGAAGGTGCGGCTGGATCACCTCCTTTCTAAGGAGTCTTTTGAAGACCAACACCTTCTATCGTTGGTCGGACTCGAAAGTGGACCTCACACCCTCCGGGGTTGTGGGGAGTGGCTGAAGAGAATTGGACTTTGCCCTCGGCGACTAGAAGCGTCGGGGGGCGCGCTGTTGGGTGTCTGAGGAAGCAATCCTTGTGGTTGGTTCCCGCTACCACCTCCAGTAACTCCCATGGTCTTGGACTGTTTTCGGTTCGGGGTTGTGGTTTAGGTA
>NZ_JBIAGA010000036.1:2133-3758 GCF_042869555.1 Nocardiopsis sp. NPDC006938
GGTTGAGGTAGGGGAGTTTGTGGTTGGTGTTTTGATTTGTGAATAGTGTGCGCGAGCATCTTATTATCTGTAGTGGCCAAGTGATAGTGGCACACGGTGGATGCCTTGGCATCAGGCGCCGATGAAGGACGTGGGAGGCCACGATAGGCCGCGGGGAGCTGTCAACCGAGCTTTGATCCGCGGGTGTCCGAATGGGGAAACCTAGCCCGAGTTGTGTCGGGTTGCCGCTACCTGAATGTATAGGGTAGTTGGTGGTGACGCGGGGAAGTGAAACATCTCAGTACCCGTAGGAAGAGTAAACAACAGTGATTCTCCTAGTAGTGGTGAGCGAACGGGGAAGAGGCTAAACCGTGCGCGTGTGATAGACGGCAGTCGTTGCGTGTGCGGGGTTGTGGGATGCATCTTTTCAGGTCTGTCGGCCTGGAGCGCTGATGATTTTTCTAGCTGAATCCGTTGGGAAGCGGTACCGGAGTGGGTGAGAGTCCCGTAGGTGAAGGAAGAGTCTAGGTGTTGATGTTCTCCCGAGTAGCGCGGAGCCCGAGAAATTCCGTGTGAATCTGGCAGGACCACCTGCTAAGCCAAAATACGTCCTGATGACCGATAGTGCACTAGTACCGTGAGGGAAAGGTGAAAAGTGCCCCGGTGAGGGGTCGTGAAATAGTACCTGAAACCGTGTGCTGTCAAGCCGTCAGAGCAGTCCTTCGGGGTTGTGATGGCGTGCCTTTTGAAGAATGAGCCTGCGAGTCATGGTGTGTGGCGAGGTTAACCCGGGTGGGGTAGCCGTAGGGAAACCGAGTCTGAATAGGGCGTTTGAGTCGCATGCTGTGGACCCGAAGCGGAGTGATCTACCCATGTCCAGGGTGAAGCGGGGGTAAGACCTCGTGGAGGCCCGAACCCACCAGAGTTGAAAATCTGGGGGATGAGGTGTGGGTAGGGGTGAAAGGCCAATCAAACTCCGTGATAGCTGGTTCTCCCCGAAATGCATTTAGGTGCAGCGTCGCGTGTTTCTTGCTGGAGGTAGAGCTACTGTTTGGCTGATGGGCCCTACAAGGTTACTGACGTCAGACAAACTCCGAATGCCGGTTAAGTGAAGCGTGGCAGTGAGACTGCGGGGGATAAGCTTCGTAGTCGAGAGGGAAACAGCCCAGATCATCAGCTAAGGCCCCTAAGCGTGTGCTAAGTGGGAAAGGTTGTGGAGTTGCTGAGACAACCAGGAGGTTGGCTTAGAAGCAGCCATCCTTTAAAGAGTGCGTAATAGCTCACTGGTCAAGTGGTTCTGCGCCGATAATGTAGCGGGGCTTAAGTACACCGCCGAAGCTGTGAAGTCCAGTCGTTAAGGCTGGGTTGGTAGGGGAGCGTCGTGCATCCAGTGAAGCTGCCGAGTGATCGAGTGGTGGAGGGTGTGCGAGTGAGAATGCAGGCATGAGTAGCGAAAGCAACGTGAGAAACGTTGCCGCCGATTGACTAAGGGTTCCTGGGGCAGGTTAATCCGCCCAGGGTGAGTCTGGACCTAAGGCGAGGCCGACAGGCGTAGTCGATGGATAACGGGTTGATATTCCCGTACCCGTGCACGAGCGTCCAGTATCGAATCAGGTGATGCTAACCACGCTGGTTCTTGGTGGTCC
>NZ_JBIAGA010000036.1:3854-5067 GCF_042869555.1 Nocardiopsis sp. NPDC006938
CGGTCTTTACGGCCTGAGCTGGGTGGGGTCGCAGATAGCGGGGGGAAGCGACTGTTTATTAAAAACACAGGTCCGTGCGAAGTCGTAAGACGCTGTATACGGACTGACGCCTGCCCGGTGCTGGAACGTTAAGAGGACTGGTTAGTGGGTTTCGGCCTGCGAAGCTAGGAATCTAAGCGCCAGTAAACGGCGGTGGTAACTATAACCATCCTAAGGTAGCGAAATTCCTTGTCGGGTAAGTTCCGACCTGCACGAATGGCGTAACGACTTCCCCACTGTCTCAACCATGGGCCCGGTGAAATTGCACTACGAGTAAAGATGCTCGTTTCGCGCAGCAGGACGGAAAGACCCCGGGACCTTCACTATAGCTTGACATTGGTGTTTGGGATGGTTTGTGTAGGATAGGTGGGAGCCTGTGAGACTGTCACGCTAGTGGCGGTGGAGGCGTTGGTGAAATACCACTCTGACTGTTTCGGGCATCTAACTTTGGACCGTGATCCGGTTCGGGGACAGTGTCTGGTGGGTAGTTTAACTGGGGCGGTTGCCTCCCAAAGAGTAACGGAGGCGCCCAAAGGTTCCCTCAGCCTGGTTGGTAATCAGGTGTTGAGTGTAAGTGCACAAGGGAGCTTGACTGTGAGACGGACGTGTCGAGCAGGAGCGAAAGCTGGGACTAGTGATCCGGCACCGGCGTGTGGAAGCGGTGTCGCTCAACGGCTAAAAGGTACCCCGGGGATAACAGGCTGATCTTCCCCAAGAGTCCATATCGACGGGATGGTTTGGCACCTCGATGTCGGCTCGTCGCATCCTGGGGCTGGAGTTGGTCCCAAGGGTTGGGCTGTTCGCCCATTAAAGCGGCACGCGAGCTGGGTTTAGAACGTCGTGAGACAGTTCGGTCCCTATCCGCTGTGCGCGTTGGAGACTTGAGAAGGGCTGTCCCTAGTACGAGAGGACCGGGACGGACGAACCTCTGGTGTGCCAGTTGTCCTGCCAAGGGCATGGCTGGTTGGCTACGTTCGGGAGAGATAACCGCTGAAAGCATCTAAGCGGGAAGCTTGCTTCGAGATGAGGTCTCCTGCCTCCTTGAGAGGGTAAGACTCCCTGTAGACGACAGGGTTGATAGGCCGGGTGTGGAAGCCTTGTGAGGGGTGGAGCTGACCGGTACTAATAGGTCGAGGGCTTGTCCGCTGCAGATAATTGGATGTTCGCGCACACT
>NZ_JBIAGA010000037.1:0-1621 GCF_042869555.1 Nocardiopsis sp. NPDC006938
TCCGTGGGGTCACCCCGCGCCGCAGGCGCGGGAGTCCCCCCTTCGGGGGAACCTTACGTTATGTGACCTCCTTCGGAGGTCAGGGGTGGGTAGTCGCTCCCCCTTGCAGTCCTCTGACCTGCGAAAACGTGTTATTTGACAAATCTGATCCTTTCTGTTAGCCCTTCGCCCTGTCACTCTCCGCTACCTCCCTTCGGTCGTTCGCTACGCGTGACCGTATCTTGACCCTGGGTAGTATTGTAAAGGCTTTCTTATTCCATTTCCACCTCTGCCATTCTTTAATTCCTTTTCCTGGGGGTGTTTCTGGGTCGGTGTCTTCTTGGTCTGAGGGCGTCGGACCGCCTGCGGCGCTCCTCGGGCCCCTGTCTGTGTGCACTTTTCTGAGGGGGTCCTCCCGGGAGAACGGGAACATCGGGAACATCGGGAACATGGTCTGTATCGTCGCAGGTCAGAGCGTGTTCTGGATGTTCCGGTTCCCCGCAGAGAACCGGAACAGAACCGGAACAGGAACGGGAACATGCCTCTGGGCGCTCTCCCGGGTGGCTCTGAGCCCTTCGGGGCTCCTCTCCGGGTCCCAGTGGGGGCCTGCGGCCCTGGGTGGTCCCGGACAGTGACGGGAGGGTCTGGGGTGCTGGTGAATGGCACCGAGTATGGGCGGGTGGCCCGGGTCAAGGTCAGGTCAAGGTCGGTCAAGTCTCTGAGAATAGCCATTCTTGAGGGCGCTTATTACTCTGGCCATTTAGGGAATTGATAATGTGTGCCTGAATGGATAATGGGATCGGGCAAAACGATTGATCCGGACGCTAGAGACGAACCGCCCCTGCGGTGATCGAGGGGTGGGCGCGGCCCCTGCGGTGATCGAGGGGTGGGCGCGGCCCCTGCGGTGATCGAGGGGTGGGCGCGGCCCCTGCGGTGATCGAGGGGTGGGCGCGGCCCCTGCGGTGATCGAGGGGTGGGGGAACGCCGAGGGCCCCGCTCCCCTGGGGGGTAGCGGGGCCCTCGGGCTGTTGGGAGGGGTCAGTACTCCCAGGTGTGGAGTGGCAGGGTCACGCGGTCCTCATGGGCGTGGGCGGTGAGTCCTCGGAGGGTGAGGGTGTCAGCGATCGCCTCGGCGCGCTGGGTGGCCGGGTAGTCGTGGGCGCCCTCTACGAGGAGGGTGACGCGGGTGGGGGTGACCTGGGCGTAGATGTCGTAGTAGGTGTGCAGGGCGCGGCGCAGGTCCTCCACCTGGTGGCGGGCGGTGGTGGTCATGGTGGCGATGGTGCGGATGCGGCAGTGCTGGATGTTGACGAACATGGTGTGGGCCCTTCGGGTGGGTCGGTCCTGCGGCTACGAACACCACCATACCAAAATGTCATGACCATGCCAATTCGGAATGAGGCTCGGGTGTTTTCCCAGGTCAAACGCCTGACTGCATGACTGTGCCACTGCGCGACTGCGGCCCCCAGTGGCACGGCCTGCGGCCCAGTGACCGCCCCCAGTGGCCGGGAGGAACGGGGCCCTGCGGCCCAGGACCACGCCCAGGAGGTGATCCAGCGCGGGCGGAGGTCCGGCCTACGGCCTCGGGTCTGCACGACGGTGACCGGGGCGCCGAGCCCTGCGGCCAGCAGACGGACGGCGC